>JBBWZK010000465.1:0-17763 GCA_039648975.1 Blastocatellia bacterium | reverse complement strand
GTGACTGGTCACCGCTTTTCGGCTGGGCGTGGCGGCCACGCGGTGACCTTTCACCGCACTCCAAATGCTGCCGCCCTCCCCCTCTCTTGCGGTTTAATTTAGTGATAATCCGGCGCAACGCGCCGACGCTGCCTTTTCCTCTTTCGTTCATCATTCATCACTCATCATTCATCATTTTCGTTTAGCCGGGCTCGTCCGACACTTTGACGACGAGCTTGCCTGTGTTCGAGCCATCGAACAACTTGTTGAGCGCGGCGGGCGCGTGTTCCAGTCCATCGACGACATCGACGCGATACTTGAGCTTGCCTTCCATCCACCACTTGCCCAGTTCCATGATGGCTTCCATGGCGCGCGGCATGTAATCAGAGACGAGAAAGCCTTCCAGCCGCGCTCGCTTGATGATCAACTGCGCCAGGTTGTATGGGCCGGGCACAGGCTTTGAGGCATTGTACTGCGAGATCAAGCCGCACAGCGGAATGCGCGCGTGGAGATTGAGCCGACTCAACACCGCATCGAGAATTTCGCCGCCGACGTTTTCAAAATAAACGTCGATGCCGTTCGGGCAATGCTGCTTCAAGCCTTGGTTCACCGATTCGTTCTTGTAATCAATCGCCGCATCAAAGCCGAGTTCTTCGACCAGCCAGCGACATTTTTCCGCGCCGCCGGCAATGCCGACGACGCGCAGCCCCTTGATCTTGCCGATCTGGCCGACCAGCGAACCGACCGCGCCGGCGGCAGCCGAAACCACGAGCGTCTCGCCCGCCTTCGGCTTGCCGACATCGAGCAAGCCAAAGTAAGCCGTTATGCCGATGTGGCCGAACAAGCCGAAATGCGCCGTCAGCGGAATCTGTTTATCGTGCGGCAGCAAGCTCGCGCCGCGCCCGTCACTGACCACGTAATCCTGCCAGCCGAACAAGCCCTGTGCGATAGCGCCTACAGGAAAGTTGGAATTGCGCGACACTTCGACGACGCCGAGCGCGCCGCCGCGAATCACGTCGCCGATCTGAATCGCCGGCAGGTAGGTGTCCGCCGCATTCATCCAGCCGCGATTGGTCGGATCGAGCGACAGGTAAACATTGCGCACCAGGAATTCGCCGTCATTCAACTCCGGCACGCTCGATTCAACGAAGTTGAAATTGCTGTCTTGAACCAACCCGACCGGACGCGAGGCGAGCCGCCACTGCCGATTCATTTTTGCAGTCATTCGAGGAGTCCTCCTTGAGGGTGTTTTAGAAGCCCGAATCCCTAGAGCAATTTTCAAATGCGTTTGCCACGTAGCGCAAGGCGGTTAGCTTGCGCCCGATACTGCGCAAGCTAACCGCCTTGCGCTACATTCAATTGAAAACCGCTCTAGTCTGCCCGACGCGCGATGCGCGGGCAAATGTTTGCCGATACTCTATGCTCACACGTTCGCCCGACGGCAGCCGCTCACGCGAGCAGTTGCTGCAAATGGTGTTTGAGATGCCGGACGTAATCTTCGGCGATAAAGCCGAGCGTCATTGGCGGGTTATCGCCAACCGTGCAGATCACCTCGAGCTTGTCCTGTGGAATGCGCGCCAGAACGCGCAGCAGGTGCAGGTTGTAGGCTCGCCAGAGCGCCACCAGTTCGCTCCACGCCGCATCCGTGTAGCCGTTGCGCTCGACCCAGACTTCCTGCTCGTAGCCGGGAAACGCATGCGAGCCGTCGAGTTGTGCGCGAATGAAGCGCTGATGATTGTTGGCGGCTGAATCGATCAGATGGCCGAGCAGTTGTTTGCGCGACCACTTGTCCGCCGCCAGAGGGGTTGAGGTTTCGGCCTCGCCGAGTTGTGTGAATTGCGCGACGGCTTCATCAACCGCACGCCGTAAATCTTCAATCACGGTTTGCATGGTGCGTCCTTTCAAGAGGCAATCGCTTGCCATATCGATTTTGCCCGCGCATTGACACAGGCAACGGATGTTTGCCAATATGCTTTTGCTGGCCCAGTAGCTCAGTGGATAGAGCGCAACGCTCCGGACGTTGAGGCCGTAGGTTCGATCCCTACCTGGGTCACTTTCCCTTTTATCTCCATTACTTCTTGTCTGAAAGAATCTGCTGCAAAGCCCATTCGGCGGCGGTCTTGATGATCTCTCTTGGCGAATTTAAGCCGGCGGCTTTCTCTAACATCGGCGTAGAGGATTTGGCTCCGGCTTTGCCGATTGCCCTTAGCGCCTCAGCCCTGGCGATATAACTGTCATCCTTCTCGAACCGCTCTTCGAAAAACCCGACCAACTGCTCTCGCTTGTAATTGCCCAGAGCGATTAAGGCGGCGGCTCTGACTTTCGAATTACTATCTTTAGCCTTCTCTTTCAAAAGCTCGATCTGCTCAGGCTTCTGCAAACTCGCCAGGCTTTCAACGGCGCTTCGCCTGACCGCCCAGAAGCGATCTCGGCGAGTACACTCAACCAGCGCGGCAATCGCCCTGGGGTCATCCTTAAACCGACTGAGTTCTGCTGCGGCCCACATTTTGCCGATCACCTCATCGTTTTTTAATTGGTAGAGCAGTTCGTCAAGCGACTTATTAAACGTCCATTCTTTGAGCAGATGATTCCCTTCATCAAATTTCACCAACAGCGGTTGGCCAGTGACGTTGAACTCAAACTCCTGCTCCTTATCTCGTAACCAGACGGTCTGCGACTGCTTTCCTTCAGAGCCCGTGATGGCGATGACGACAGGCATCTTGAAGATCGGCGTTCCTTGCGAGGTATCCTGTTTTTGAATGACGCGCAAGCGCAACTTCCCTGCCCTTTCATCCCAGGCATAGCTGATGTCGAACACAGGATGCCCCGGCTTGAATACCCATTGATCAAAAAACCAATCGAGGTTCTGCCCGCTCGTCTCTTTGATCGTCTTCATCAAATCGCCTGTGTCGACGGCCTGAAACGCATGCTGATGTAAGAAGCGGGATATAGACCGTAGAAAAGCTTGATCGCCCATGACATAGCGCAACATCTGAAGCACCACAGCGCCCTTCTGGTAGGTGTGCCGATCAAAGTTGTCGTTGGGGAAACGGTATCTATCGAAAACAATCGGGCGCTGGTAACGCGTGCGGGCTTCCTGCAAATAAGCATTCTGCTTCGCCAGCAGATTGATTGCGCCCTCGTCTGCTCCCAGCGCATGGCGCGAATACAGATACTCGCCATACGTCGCAAAGCTTTCATTGAGCCACGTCTCGCTCCAGGTTCTCAGAGTGATTAAATCACCCCACCACTGATGCGCCGCTTCGTGAGCGACAAGCCCTTCACTGGAAAAGTCCTGCTCGGCCTGCGCATCATGAATAATCGATTGCCCGACGACCGTTGCGGTTGTGCTTTCCGCACCGCCGCCAATTCCCGGAATGGTCGCTTGATCATATTTAGTCCAGGGATACTCGAAGCCAAACTCCCGGTTAAAGAAGGCGATAATCGCAGGCGTTTTATGAAAAGAGCGCATCGCCTGAGCCTCGTCTTTCTTGTACACCCAGTAATTGATCGGCAGCGCACCGAGCCGATCTTTGATCACCACGTAAGGGCCGGCCACGACAACAAACAGATAGGTCGAATGCGGCTGCGCTTGTGACCAGTGAAAGGTCTTGATGCCTTTCTGCCTGTCCTCTTCAACGCCGATCAGCTTGCCGTTTGAAAGCGCGTTGTAATCGCTCCTGACCGATATAAAGATGTCGCTCGTCACCTTATCAGCGGGCTGATCGTTGCAGGGAAACCAGTGGCGCGCGCCTTCAGGAAACGACAAGGTGGAAATCAATTGCGGATTATCTTTGGTCGCTTGCTTGAAATCCAAACCGAGCCTGTAATCGGGCGACATGCCGTATTTTTGCGGATCGGGCCGAGGGTCTTTTGAATAATAATTGACCGTAAACGACACCTTTTCCTGGCGGCGGTAGGGCCGCTTGAGATGAACCGTCACGCTGCCGTCTTGCTGCTCGAACCGCAGCGGCTGCATGCGGTCTGAAACTACCGAGGTGACTTTTAAGATTTCGGCATCGAGCACACAGGTCGTGAAATGGTTTTCCAGCGCCGCCACGGTAATCGTGTTTTCTCCCCAGAATGTCTTGCTCGCTTCATCGAATCTCAGCTTGATTCGATAATGCAGCGCATCATAGTTGCGTTGGCGTTCACCCTGTTTCGGCCAGCTATAGACAGCGACCTTTTGCCCATAGCCGGCGGCTGAAAAGGTAAACAACAAGATCAACGCACCAACCGAGGCAGCCAGTGCGGCTTCAGGTTTTCTCATAGAAGATCGTCCAGTCAGACGCCTTGGCGTCTAACGCGCCATGGTTTTCACTGTCGAAGGCGGGCGCTTTTGCAATATGCCTTCCTCTTTCATCAGCTTCTCAATCTCATCTATCGTTGAAGGCAGGAAATCGGTGAAGAGTTCGACGCCGCTCTCGGTCACGACCACCACATCTTCCATGCGGACGTAGAGCTTTTCTTCGGGCACCCACAACATCGGATCAATAGAGAAAACCATGCCTTGCTTGAGCGGGCCATTGCTGTAAACGCCAACGTCGTGGACGGCCATGCCGACAGGGTGCGACAGGTGGCCTCTGAACTTCAAAGCGGCCTGGGTGGCGGCTTCGTATTCGGGCTTCGACATCTTGTTGCGTTTCAGGTAGTCGGCCATCTCCACCGCCGTATCATCCATGATTTGCGCAGGCAGCGCGCCGGGTTTGATGCGCTTCAGCAACGCATTGCGGTAGGCCAGGATGAATTCGCACAACTCGCGCTGGGCTTTCGTATACTTGCCGTTCACCGGCCACATTCGCGTCACGTCGCTGGTGTAGTAACGATAATCCGGCGCGTAGTCCATCAAGATCAGATCGCCATCTTTCAATTCGCTCTGGTTATGAAAGTAGTGCCCCATCCAGGCATTGGTTCCGGCGGCGGTGATTGACGAATATCCTTCCCGGCGCGCGCCATTGATCTGATAGATGTACCTGGCGACGCCGTCCAGTTGATACTCCATGACGCCCGGCTCTGTGCTACGCATCGCTTCCATCAAGCCTAGCCCGGCGATCTGCGAAGCGCGGCGGATCAAGTCGATTTCGCGCGCGCTTTTGACGATGCGCAGTTTGTCGAGGATCGCCGACAGGTCGCGGATTTCAAACTGCGGATAGCGCGTGCGCAGTAATTGAATCAAGTAGCCTTCCCGCGAAGCTCGTCCATCCCATACGTCGGCGGTAATGCCTGCCTGCCCGCCAAGCAACTCGTCGCGGCTGTCCGCGCCAAGCTCTGCGGGACTGAACGGCACGTAGAGCGCCGGATAAGGCGTCCTGACTAGCGGCCCTATCCAGTTGCGGCCCATCAATTCGACACCGGCTACCGCATCAACCCCTGTAAGCGATTTGACCAGTGCCGCATCCTCAGCCGCCAACGTCTTCCCTTCATTGCGCTCGCGCGCCTCGTCGCGGTGCGGCAGATATAAAGTCGCACGGCGGTTGCGCCCGTCCAATAGCAAGTAAGCGTGCGCCACTTCCAGGCCGCACAGGTAATAGAATTCATTGGACTGGCGAAACACTTTGAAGCCATTGACCGCCGGCGCGCCCTGGACGATGGCCAGCGCATTACTGCCGATCTCGTCGAAGACCTTGGCGCGGCGCGCTTGAAATTCTGCGGGCGGGAAATCAGCTTGATACAAAGAACTATCCTGGGCAAAGCCGGTCGCGGGCAGCAGACTGAAAAACACGAGTAGCCACAGGGGACGAATGCTCATTATTCTTCTCCTATTTTCGTTCGGTGATGTCTTCGCCAGAAGCCATCAATGATTATTTTCGGTGTCGCGCGGGTAGCGTTGCAACATGCCGTCTTCCTTCATCAGCCGTTCGATGCTGTCTATGTCCATCGGCACGAAGTCGGACAGAATTTCAGCCTTTGTGTCGGTGATCAAAATCATGTCTTCGAGGCGGACGTAAATCTTCTCTTCGGGAACGGTCAAGGCCGGCTCTATCGTGAAGACCATGCCGGCGCGCAGCGGCCCGGAATCCAGACCGACATCATGCGTCGCCATGCCGACCCAGTGGCCTAAGCCTGCGCGTGGATTTTTGGCCGAGGCCGCATAATTGGTGACGAATTGCTGCGCCGCCTTTTCATAAATCGGTTTGGAGAACTTCGTCGTCGCAAGCAACTGTTGCATCTCTTTGACGGCTTCCAGTTTGATCGCCTGCGCCGTCACACCGGGACGAATGGCTTTCAGGATGGCCTGATAACAGCCGAGATAAAAGCCGTACAGTTCGCGCTGCCACGGATTGAATTTGCCGTTGACCGGCATCATGCGCGTCAGGTCGGATTGGTAATAACCGACATCGGGCGCGAAGTCCATCAGCAGAAAATCGCCGTCTTCCATGCGCCGCTTGCCGACATTGTAATGTGGATACCATGCGTTGCGCCCGCTGGCGATGAGCGAATAATAGGCTTCGCCCTGCGCGCCGTTGCGATAGTAGACGTACTTCGCCATCGCATCGAGCTCGTACTCCTGTATGCCTGGCTGGGTCGAGCGCATCGCTTCGATCAACGCCAGTCCCGAAAGCCGCGTCGCTTTACGCAGCAAGGCAATCTCGCGCGGGCTCTTGATCAGGCGCAACTGGTCAAGCGTCGGCGACAGGTCTTTGATGTCGATTACCGGAAAGCGTGCGCGCAAGGTTTGCACGAATAATCCTTCGCGCGACGGCACGCCATCGAAGGGATCGGCGGCGCGGTCGGCGACGGCGCGAAAGGCCAGATCGCGGCTCATCGCAAATCCTTCGGCGGGGCTGTAGGGCGTGTAGACCGTGCGCTTGAAGTAAGCATAGCGCACCAGATGCTCGTTCAATAAATCGGTGCCGAAGACCGCGTCAACCCCGGCCATCTGGCGCAAGAGATCGCTGTCTTCGGCAGCCAGCATCTTGCCTTCGCCGCGCTCGCGGCCTTCGTTGCGATGCGGCAGGTAGACGGTCGCGCGCCGCGCTGCGCCATCCAATAACAGGTAAGCGTGCGGCACTTCGATGCCGCAGAGATAATAAAACTCGTTCGATTGGCGAAAGCGTGTGTAGCCGGCAGGGCTGGGCGCGCCTTGAATGAGCGCGACACCGTTTTCGCCGATGGCGTCATAGACCTTGGCGCGCCGCGCGGCGAACTCATCCGGCGGAAAATCATGCGTGAACAGCGGAAAGCCTTCCTGTGCAAAGACGGATGCGGGCGTAATCCATAACGCCAGCGCGATGAGCAAACGCAGCTTCTTCATAGCCTTCTCCTTTTCAGTCGAATGTGCAGACCGATTCACTGGATTGACCGCCAATCTTATATCATCTGTGCGCATATAAGGAAGACCGCAAGCGCATCCGTTTTCAGTTACGGACATAGTCGACCGGTCTTTGCCTGGTTGCATTATCCACTCTATCATTGCGGGCAAAAACAGCTTAGAAATCATTAGCCATAATTTGTAGCCTTAATAAGAAACAGCTTGTCGGAATCTGGCACTGCTTACTGGCACCTGCGAGAGTCCGCTGAATGACGGCGCATAGCTCGGGAATCAAGGTATTGATAGAGAATGCCGGCCAAGGTGCCAAGATCGAGACAACCGCTCAGGTTTTCACCGCTATTTTGAGTAGCCCCCACCACCATTGCTTTCTTGTTTGGATTTGCTATAATCCCACCGTTTTCTATAAGGAAAACTACGGGTTGTAATTACAAGAGTTTCTTCCGACCAAATTATTGAACCGAATAATACGTACTAACAAAGTAAGGGCCCTTGAAGAGCGAGCTGCCGCGCTTGCGGACTAGACCGATTAAATCATTTCTAAATTCGGAGATTCATTGATGCGGCGCAGGATGATCATGAGGCCGCTGCGCGCCAGCCAGGCGCGCAAGTGCGAACCCTGGCCCTTGCCAGATTGGCATTGCCAGAGGATTCGTTGGCAGTCGGTTGTCTCAGCGTTTCGCAATTGTTCGTTCGACGTAACCATTGTCACGGCGCGGTCTGCGCACGCACCCGCAGGCGGCGCTGATCTGCGCCACTTCGCGCATCGCCACTCAGATGGTCTGCAATCTTCACACGGCGACGCGAAGGGTCCGCGCCTTGCTCCAACGCTAGTTTTGGTTCGTTTGGTGAAGCTCCGCTTCATCGCTAACTAACCGCTGATTTGAGGAGAACGCCCTTATGCCTGCCCCCGATATGCACAGCCAAGAATCCCCCAACCCCAGTTTCTGGCTCCTAATTTTATCCGGCAGCACCCTTATTGTTGCCCTTGGCATCATCGGCTACGTATATTCCTATCACAGCAAAGAAGAAGACGGCGCATTTTTGCTTACCCTGCTTTTTAGCATCCCGCTCATTCTTCAGATCATTTGTTTATGGATTTTGTATCGTAAGCTGCACTCAGACAAAAAGGTTCGGAAGTTTTTTTGGACTTTGATGATTTTAATATTTCCTTCTGCGCTGGTAATCATTGCCCTCTGGTGGATTTATACGTTCTACCCCTCCGACCCTAGTTGGATCATCCATTACCTTCCATTAATGCTGCTCGGCCTGTTTGGCGTTTGTATAGCCGTAATGACCAATAGCCTCATGGAGCCGTCAAGTAGCGATGAGCTGACTGCCCTCGAAAGATCGGGGAACGCGGCTTTGTTCCCTCGCCGGCTAAGGCCCATTACCATCCTGAAAGGATTGAAGGACGGGGTTTCGCAAGTTCCCTTCGTAGCCGTGCTGTTTTTCTTTTTCTTCTTCCTGACGATGGGGTATCTACTGGGCTTCGCCTTCGCTTTTCATGGGAAGAGAGAGTTTCCACTGCCAAAAGAAGAGCGCGCACCCGCTCTGTACCTGTCCAAGAAATACTCAGCCAACCCGGATGATCAAAAACAACTCCGGAAAGATGCCAACATGTCAGGCTACCGCAGCGAATACCAGGCGGCCTCCGATCAGCATGATGCCTATACCTTCTATTTCGATTCAGACAGTGCGTACATGATTAATAATGATTCTCCGTCCAATGATGAAATCGGGATTTGGAAGAGGGAGCGAAACGAGGAGCAATTAAATAGGTTGGCGGATTACATTATTGCGAACACCAGGGGTAGTGAAAAGATCCGCATTCAGTTGAAGGGACAAACAGATGGTAACATCCCAAACACCAATAAGTATCCCAATAATCATGCGCTCTCAGAAGCACGGGCGCTCAACATGCAGTTCACGATACTGAAAAAACTTTCGGAAAAAGACGGCCAGACTCCCAAATGGCGCAACATCGAGTGGTATTACGCAGCGCTGTCTAATGAGTTTCCGCTCGAAGCGACTCCTAATGAAGATTTTCACAGGCGCATCGAGCCGCTCAGAAACAAAGTCAGCCCGACGCATCAGGAAGAGATGAAAAAAGTGGCGAACCGGCTGGGGGTCGTCGAATCCCTCGACAAGGGCAAAGAAAAGCTATCGCCGCACGATGGGGATTGGCTCATCGGCATACTCGAGGGGGCAAGTGATATTGCCATAAATGCGACGCTGCCTGCGGAAGCCAAAGCGGATCAATTCAAGAGAGCCTTGGATGATTTCGATGAAGCCGTCAAGTATATTAAGCTTCTCGATAGAGATGCTCGAAAAAGGATCGTCGTCGCCTCCATCATGCCTTTTCAGCCTGCCCCGACACCGGTTGAACCTGAATACACCCGGCTAAAGCTGTTGGACTATATGTATCTCGCCATCTACACAGTGACGACCACCGGCTACGGTGATATTGTCCCAACCAGCAACTATGCGAAATTCCTTTGTACACTTGGCAACTTCCTGGCCGTGTTCTTTCTTGTCGTCTTCTTCAACATTTTACTCTCAATTAGAAAAGGGGAGCAGATCATTAATCCGACCAGAGAAAGGTTTGATGCGACCGGTGGCACGGGTAAGATCATCGTCCATCTGAAGCATGGACTGCATTGGAAGGTCGAATGCCATGACAATGAAATGCTGACCATTAATTCAGACAAGAGTGGCCATGGCAGCGGGATTGTGTCTTACTCCGTCTTGCATAACCACCGGCCAGATTCTCGAATCGGTAGAATAACAATCGCCGGCGAAACGTGTTGGGTCGAGCAGGCAGGGTCGTCATGTTTCTTTACGATTGAGGATCTGGATAAAGCTTCTGAGTCCGAGTTTGAGGCAAAAGGCAAGAGCCATAATCAGCTAAAGATCACAACGGGCCCTGATTGTTCTTGGCATTTATTTATTTCGGATTCCGACATGATCGTCATCGAAAAATCAAGTTCTACTCCCAAAGGTTCTGGTTCGCTAATCTATTCGGTCACGCGCAATCAAGGTAAGCCACGTGAGGGGACGATCTTTATAGGCGGAGAGAAACATACGGTGAAGCAGAAAGGTCGCATCCCGGTAACCTCAACAAAGGACAAGCAAGGTTAAATTCCCGACGCGTTGCTTTGCCATTCCGGTCAGTATTGCCGCGCTGGTGAACAGCGGAAAGCCTTCCTGTGCAAAGACGGATGCGGGCGTAATCCATAACGCCAGCGCGATGAGCAAACGCAGCTTCTTCATAGCCTTCTCCTTTTCAGTCGGGTGTGCGCTGAATTGACCGCGAATGTTATATCACTTGACGCGGCGAATGTGAATTTGCGGCGCGCTTCCACCGCAAGGGCCCGATCTACAATTCAGGGCCATTGAGTTGTCCAACGAATGCGGCTGTGCCCGCCATTGGAATCTTTGTTGTGTCAATGGCAATATACGAACGTGTAGCGAACCGAGAAAGAAGGGTGCGGCGTGGCAATACGAGCGATCTCTTTTGATTTCTGGAACACCTTGTTCACCGAGCAGCCGGGCGGCTATGCGCTCTATCAACAAAGGCGACTGCGCTTGCTCACGGACGCCTTGCGCGATTGCGGCGACTTCAGCGGCGCGCAGCTTGAAGCCGCTTGCCTGACGGAATCCGAATTACATAATCAGATCTGGCGCAACGAACATCGCACGCTGGCGACCGCCGAGCGCATGGGCCGCATCCTCGCGCATCTGGAAGCCTGCCTGCCCGACGACGTGATGGCGGCGATGGTCAAAGCGGTCGAAGAAGGCATCCTTGAACGTCCGCCGGTATTGGTCGACGGCGTGCGCTCGGCGCTTGAACAACTGGCGGGCCGCTATCGTCTGGGCATCATCTCGGACGTCGGCTTTTCGCCGGGCCGCATATTGAAACAGATACTCGCAGAAAACGATCTGCTCGACGCCTTCGATTCGCTGGTCTTTTCCGACGAAGCGGGACGCTCAAAGCCGCACCGCCAGGTCTTTGAAACAACCGCCGCGCGTCTTGCCGCCGCTCCCCGTGAGATCGCTCACATCGGCGATCTCGAATTTACCGACATCGTCGGCGCTAAGCGGGCTGGTTACACGGCGATACGCTTTACGGGCGTGACGCCGATGCGCGAAGGCGAAACGACGGCTGCCGATTTCGTGATCGATGATTATGCGGCGCTGCCGCGACTGCTTGAAAATTTGTAGGCAGGAAGCAGAGGATAGTAGGCAGGAGGCAGGAAGCCGTAGGCAGTTCCCAGTCCCCTTAGGGACGCAATGTTTATAGTGAACGGCCTTGAAAGAAATGCCAGCCCCGTCGGGGCGAAATGTCGACATTGCGCTCCTAACGGAGCTTGAAGAACAAACCAACTGATTGACGATAAACATTGCGCTCCTAACGGAGCTATACTTTGCCTGCTTCCTGCTTACTGATAAGGACAACACATGAAACTGTTGAGTTTGCCGGAAGCTGAACGCTCTATGGACATAGACATCAAGCTGACCTCCGTGCGCGCCTCGGCTTATCGCATGTTCGGTTCATCGAAGCGCATACCGGACGCCGAACTGGCGATTGTCGATTTGCGCGACGGCGCGCAGCCTGATGATTTCGAGACGCGCTTCAAAGTGCTCGAACGCCATCCGGGGAAAGCCATTCTGCTGGTGCGGCGGCTGGTTTAGATACTGCCTTCTTCGACTTCTTTGCGAAGCTTGGCAATCAGATCGGCGGCTTCCTTCTGCGTGAGATCGTCGCGCGATTCCTTGCCGGTCATTTCGACTAACATGCGGCGTTGCGCGCGACGGTCGCCGGGTCGCAGGTCTTCAAGCAGATCGAGTATCTGCTGCTTCTGTTCCTCGCTGGCGGGCTGACTGGTCTGTGCTGTCGGCTGTGCGGCTGGCTGTGCGGTTGATTGGGCTGGCGGTTGTGCGGCGGGCGCTGATTTTGGCTGCGGCGCAGGCGCTGGTTTTTCGCGTTCGCGCGGCGGCTCCGGTTTGCGCGCCGCTTTCTCCATCTCTTCGCGGCTGGCGATGCCGCGCCGCACTTCAAATCCGGCCATCGCTAAGGCGCGGCCTACAGAACTAGTTTCACAGACTTCAATATAGCTGGTGCGCTGAACGTAGCCTTCGGTTTTCAACTCATAAGCATGGCCGGTTGCCGCAGGCAACGCGTCGTCGGCATTGCGGTAGACTTCGGCGCGCATCAGGATGAAGCCGCGCTCAGGGTCGTGCTCGACAATGTGTGTGATGATGCGGCCTTCGGGATAGCGCTCGTAAAACTTCTCGATTCTTTCGGCAACCGTGACGTAGTCCTGAAAACTTCCGGCTTTTAATGACGTTTGCGGCACGCTCCACCTCCTGAAAATTTCTCTGGATGTAGCGCAAGCTGTTAGCTTGCGCTACACAAACCGCTCTCAATCAAACCGGCGCGGCGCGCGATCAACCGGCGCGCGTGCCGTTCGGCATGGGTCGTTCCGGCACCGCAAGCGCCGGCGTTAAGCCGTCGGCGTAACCGATGTCGAACAACATGCCCTCGCTCATCTCGCCCATCATTTTCTTCGGCGCAAGGTTGACGACGAACAGCGCCTGCCGGCCTGCGACCTCTTGCGGACGCTCGCGCTCCTGCTTCATACCTGCCAGTATCGTCCGCTGATGATCGCCAAAATCGACCGTCAGCTTCAACAGCTTGTCCGAACCTTTCACCTCTTCGACTCGCACGATTGTGCCGACGCGCACATCCAGTTTGTCGACATCGGCAAAAGAGATCGCCGGCTTGATCGGTGACGGTTGCAGGCTTTCCATAACTTGTTGCCTCAATCAGTGATGAATCGTTCAATCCGTTTTACGTCCGGCTGCCGTGCCCTTGAGCAATTGCAGAATTTCCGTGTGACCTTCTTCTTCGGCAAGCGATGCGGCGCTCTGGCCTTTTTGATTCCTCACGCTCGCATCGGCTCCAGCGGCAAGCAGCAACTTGACGGTCTCCGTGCGACCACTGAGCGCGGCGGCCAGCAGCGGCGTGTCGCCTTTATTGTTTTTGGCGTTCACGTCCGCGCCGGCGTTGAGCAAGCTTTTCGCCACCTCGACGCGGTTGTCTATCGCCGCGTACATCAAAGCGGTGTCGCCGTCGCTATCTTTCGCCTCAACCTTCGCGCCGGCGTTCAGCAGATCATTGACGATGCCGGCGTGCCCGTCTTTGGCAGCGAACATCAGCGCCGTCGTGCTCATGCGGCTATCGTTGGGATTTGCGCCCGCCGCCAGTTTGCGCTCGACCGTCTGCCGGCGGCCTTTGCGTGCGGCCTCAATCAACGAGTCCTCGCCGTAACCGAAACCGGTAAACGAAGAGAGCACCATAAAGGCCAGCATCGCGAGCGGCGCAGCCAGCCAGATAACCGCCGCGCGGCTCATTCGGCCTGGCCGCTTGACGGTTTCAGCCTGCCAGTCGCGCGTGCCCTGCGCGTCGAGCATTTCGCCTCTCGCCTGTCGCGCTTTGAAGTAGAGCGTCGCTATCGGCACCGCACAATAAGCGGTGTGCATGATGGTCAGCAGAAACCAGCAGTAGATGACGATGAAGTTCCTGAACGTCGGCACCATCATTGCCGCCAGCGCGTCGGCGCGTGTGCCGCCAAATATTCCTGCCATCACGGCGGTCATGAAGGGGAACAACAACAGCGACGTTAAGCCGATGCCGAAATCGCGCGCCAGCATGGCGGCGGCAATCGAGCGCAGCGGGCCGATGAGCCACTTCGATCTCGCGAGCGCCGCCGCAGCGCGTGTCTCTTCCATCATCACGACAGACGGCGCGAGCGCGTAATCGATGTAAGCCCGCGCGCCGGGCACGCCCAGCTTTGCCAGGCCAAACAGGATGCGCGCCAAACTCTGCGCGCTGGTCGCGGCGAGCGCCGGCAAGCGACCGGCCATGGCCTTGATAATTTCTTTGGGCTTGACGGCGGCAGTCGATTTCCTTTGCAACTCAGCCGCAGCAATCGTGCAGGCGGCGATGCACGCCCGCGTCGCCAGAAACACGAGCAAATATAATGTAATGTAGAATACCAACGTCGCCGCAGGCGAATTCGCCAGCAGCGGATTGAGCGCCAGACTCGCCGCAAAGGTGACTACAGCGAACGGCGCATAAATGACCAGCGATAACAAAAAGAAGACGCGCTGCGCCATGTAGTAATGCGACTTCGCGGCGCGCAGAATTTGCGTTTCGCCTTCAGCCGTGGCGCGAAAGGCGATGGCGAACGCTTCGGCAGTCGGCGGGCGGTTTGCAGGGCTCTTGGCCAGCGACGCCATGACGAGGTTGGCGACGGCAGCGGGAATGTCCGAGCGCTTTTCGCCAAGCGGCGGCGGCTGATCGTCGCAATGCTTGCGCATCAACTCGGCCATGTCGCCTTTGAACGGCGCTGCGCCCGCCAGCGACTGGTAGACAATGACGCCCAGGCTGTAAATATCCGAGCGCGCGTCGAGGGCTTCGCTGCGGCATTGTTCGGGCGACATATAAAGCGGCGTGCCCATAATCGAGCCGACGCGCGTGAGATCGACCGCAGAGGTGTCGCTGCTCAAGCTGTTTAATGATGCACTGCTCGATGAGGTTAAACCTGCGCCAGTCGAGGATTGCGAAGGCGCGACGGATGAGGACGGCAGCGGCGCGACGGACGATCTTGAATGGCGCTGGCCGGCAGCCCCTGAAAGCGAGTTAACTTCCTCGCCGTTGCTCGCCGCAACCGGCTGAATGCGCGTCGCGCCATCATCTTCAACGGCGCTGACCATGGCCGGCTGGATGTGCGTCGCGTCGTCTTCTGAGAGATTAGCTACACTGGCCGGCTGGATGCGGGTTGCCGCTTCATCAGGCGCAGCAGCTTGAATGCGCGTCGCGTCTTCGTTGATCTGCGCATCGCGCGCCGCAATCGGTTGAACGAGGGTGGCGTCTTCGTTGATGGCCGTCGCGGGTTCGGATTGAATCAGTGTCGCGCTGTCGCTTTCAAGAACCGATGCAGGGCTTTCAGATTGAATGAGGGTTGCGCCTTCAGCCGCCGGCACGGTCGTGTGAGGCGGGTCGAAGCGCGCGCTCTGTTCATCGGCGGCAAACGCGGTGACTGCGCCTTGCGAAGTGGTGCGCAGGTTGGTGCGCTCGGTTTGCCTTGCGCTGGTTTGCCCGCCCGCCTGCACCGTCTGCGTGCTCTGGTTGGTCACGCGCGTCGTCGCATCGCCAGGGCTCGCGCCATCGCCGTCACTCAGATGGAGTTCATTTGGATCGCGCAGCTTGGCCAATCCGAAATCGAGCACTTTGGCGATATAGCCGCCGCGCCCGTCCGGTTGCAGCCAGATGTTATCGGGCTTCAGGTCGCGGTGAATCACCCCCAGCTTGTGGGCGTTGCCGACGGCCAGACAGATCTGCTCAAGGATGTCAGTCACCAGTGGCAGCGGCAGCCTGCCGCGCTCTTTCAGCATATCGCCGAGCGAGCCGCCGTCGAGATATTCCATAACAAGATAGGCGACCGGATCGCGGCCTACCTGTGCGAAACCGAAATCCGTGACATTGACTACATTGGGATGGCGCAAGCGGCCCGCGGCTTCGGCTTCGCGGCGGAAGCGCTCGACGAACTCGGTATTCGCCATGAACTGCGGCGCGATGACTTTGAGCGCCACGGGCCGCTTGGTGCCGAGATGCGTGGCGAGATAGACCGCGCCCATGCCGCCCTGTCCGAGTTGCTTGTCGAGCTGGTACTTGCCGTCCAGCACCTGACCGATCAGTTTTGTGAGTTTCGTCATGATGGACGCTCACGGACGCCTATTGCCTCGCCTGCCTGACTCTGGCGCGAGGCAATAGAGTATAGCCGCCGACAGGCGCAAAAGTCACAAGGAAAAATCGCGCCGCGCCGTTATGTTTGCGACTATTTGAGAAGGCAATCAAAGCTTATCAGGGACAACCAATGAAGGCGACCGGGGAGCGCAGACGATTAGTTGCTACACAAGTCTCGATGCGCATTTTTTTGCGGCTTTGCCGCTTTGCTGTGCGGTGAGTCTGTGACTCACCGTTCGACGACTTAGCTTTTTCTTTCGGGGCTATGCCCCCAATTGGCGGCGTAGCCGCCAACCTGCAACAACCATTGACACGGAAAGGCCAAGCCTTTCCGCACAGCAAAGCGGCAAAGCCGCTTACTCCCACTCGATGGTTGACGGCGGCTTGCTGCTGATGTCGTAGACGACGCGGTTGACGCCGCGCACTTCGCTGACGATGCGCGAAGAGATTCTTTGCAGCACGTCGTAAGGCAGGCGTGACCAGTCCGCCGTCATGCCGTCGAGCGAATCGACGGCGCGAATCGCCAAGGCATTCTCATACGTGCGGCTATCGCCCATCACGCCTACCGAAGAGACCGGCAGCAGCACGGCGAAGGCTTGCCATATTTGATCGTAGAGGTCGGCGCGGCGAATCTCTTCGATGACTATCGCATCGGCTTCCTGCAAGAGCACGACACGATCAGGCGTCACGTCGCCGAGTATGCGCACTGCCAGACCCGGCCCCGGAAACGGCTGCCGCCCGATGATCTCTTCCGGCAAGCCCAGTTCGCGGCCCACGCGGCGCACTTCGTCTTTGAACAACTCGCGCAGCGGCTCGATCAATTTCAGGTGCATCTTTTCAGGCAGGCCGCCGACGTTGTGATGCGACTTGATGACCGCCGACGGGCCTTTCACGGATACCGATTCGATGACATCAGGATAAAGCGTGCCCTGCACGAGATAGTCGACCGTGCCGAGCTTGCGCGCTTCTTCCTGAAAAATTTCAATGAACTCATTGCCGATGATCTTGCGCTTGCGCTCAGGGTCAGAGACGCCCGCGAGCCGTGTCAAAAAGCGCTCGCCCGCCGCAACGCCGATGACATTCAAATCCATCTCGCGGTAAGCGTCGAGCACTTCCGCGAACTCGTTCTTGCGCAGCAGTCCTGTGTCGACGAAGATGCAGGTTTGCCGGTCGCCAATCGCCCGCGCCACCAGCGCCGCCGCCACCGACGAGTCAACGCCGCCTGACAAGCCGCACACCGCATGGCCGTCGCCGACGCGCTCGCGAATCTCTGCGACCGTCGTTTCAATGAATGACGCCATCGTCCAGTCGCCGCGCAAACGGCAAACGTTAATCAAAAAGTTGCGCAGGATGTCTTTGCCCTGCGGCGTGTGCGCGACTTCGGGGTGGAACTGCACGCCGTAGAGATTGCGCTCGGTGTCTTCGACTGCGCCGATGGCCGCTTCTGTAGTGGCCGTTACATTGAAACCGGCGGGCGGACGGCTGACATAATCGCCGTGACTCATCCAGGCTTTGACGGGCGAGGGGATGCCGGCGAGCAAGCGGCTGCCGGGTTTAATGTCGAGTTCGGCATGGCCGTACTCGCGGCGCGATGACGGCAGCACTTCGCCATCGAGAAAGTAGGCCATCAACTGCACGCCATAGCAGATGCCGAGCACAGGAATGCCGAGGTCGAGCACCGCCGGGTCGGGATGCGGCG
>JBBWZK010000455.1:0-7237 GCA_039648975.1 Blastocatellia bacterium | reverse complement strand
GCGGACGGCTTCCGTCTGCGGTTTGTGTAGCACCTTGATGACGACGTCGTCGCCGCTGCGCAACTCACGAACGATGCGCTGGAAATCTTCGGCTGAAGCGACCGGGCGGTTATTGATCTCAATAATCAAATCGTCCTGCGTGATGCCGTTTTCGTCGGCGACGCTGCCCGGATCGACGCTCATGATAAACGCGCCGCGCGTGCCTTCCAGCCCATACTGCCTGGCGATTTCTGTGGTCAGCGTTCGCACGTTGATGCCCAGTGTTTGTTTCACCTTCGATTTGTCAGGCCGATTATTTTTATCCTGCGAGCCATGCGGATTACGCGGGTCGGTCGGCAGCAGACGCATCTCCTGGCGGTCGCTGCTCTCTTCCTGTCGCTCTTCAAGCGTGACGGCGGCGGTGCGCGTTTCGCCGGCGCGAACATAAGTAATATTGGCTACGCTGCCGACGGGAAGCGCGGCGATCTTGCGAATCAGTTCGCGCACGCTTTTAACTTTTTGATTGTTGATGCCGGTGATGACATCGCCGCTGCGCATACCGGCGCGCAAAGCCGGGCTGGATTCGCCGAGTGTATCCTGAATCACCACGCCCTGACTGTCGGTGAGCTTGTTGAGCCGGGCAATCTGCGGCGTGATCTCCTGTGGACGTATGCCCAGATAGCCGCGCCGCACGCGCCCGCTGGCGATGAGTTGATTATAGGTATCTACAGCCGTCGATGAGGGGAGAGCGAAGCCTATGCCGCTATACGCGCCTGTGCTCGTGGCAATCTGCGTATTGATGCCGATGACCTCGCCTGTGAGGTTGACCAGGGGGCCGCCGGAATTGCCTGGATTGATGGCCGCATCGGTTTGCAGGAATTTCTGAAACGGCGTCGAGCCGCTTTCGGTGTCGCGGTCTTTGGCGCTGATGATGCCGGCGGTGACGGTTTGCTCAAGTCCGAACGGCGAGCCGATGGCCAGCACCCAGTCGCCGACTGCAAGCTTGTCGGAATCGCCCATGCGCGCCGCCGGCAGCGTCTTCTTTACATCAATCTTGATGACCGCCAGATCGGTCGGCAGGTCGATGCCGATCACCCTGGCATCGCTTTCGCTGCTGTCACTGAGCTTGACGCGAATGCGCGTCGCGTTGCGCACCACATGGGCGTTAGTGAGGATGTAGCCCTCGGCGTTGACGATGACGCCTGAACCTGTGCCTTCAAGTTGATAGCCATTGCTCACCTTGATATTGGTGACGCACGGCTCGACTTCCAGCGCGACGCGCGCGAAAGTTGCCGACAACGCATCCATCGCAGGCCGCGCGTTGCTGATCGACAGGCGATTGTCTTCGCTGCGAGCACTGCTGGCGCCGCGCATCACTGCGCCGATGGCGATGCCGACAGACAAACACAGGAGCGCGACCAGCAACATGACGACGCGCCGGTGATGTGCCAGCGGTATGGTATTGATCGAAGATTTCTCTCCAGCTTCCATTCGTTCCTTCATGGGATACTCCCTTACAACCGCGATTGACTATATCAATTTGCCACTGATGCGTTGAGTGACCAGGATTGGCGATCCGCTGCCAATTATACCAAACATTGAGGGGGAAGGCGAAAAGATGAAAAGGCGAAACGGCGAAACGCCGGCGAACAGTCATATTGCAGACATCGCATTTGTTCGCTTTTCACCTTCCCCTTCCAGATTGGCGGCGCGGCGCGATGTGCTATACTGACCGCAGTTTCGCCGCGTCGCTCGAAGGAGAGCCGCTTGGAAGAGAAAGCGCTTGAACAATCTACTATGGTGCGCGTCTGGACGCGCGTCATCGTTCGCGTCTTCTTGACTATCGCGGCAGTGATTTTTGGCATCTGGCTGCTCTATCAACTCAGCACCGTTCTGCTTTTGCTGATCATTTCAATCTTCTTCTGCTATCTGATTGCGCCGCTGGTGCGCATCGTCGAGTATCCGGTCTATTTTCGCAAGCGTGAACTGAAAATCCCCCGCAGCCTGGCGATATTGATTGTTTATCTGGTCATCGCCCTGGTTTTCGTGCTGGCGACGCAATGGCTTTCGCCAGTCATCAGCGATCAGTTCGACTTGTTCAAGTCGCAATGGCCGACATACCAGAAGTCCGCAACCAGCACGTTTAATGACGTGACCAACTGGATGCGTCATCTGCGGCTGCCGCAACAATGGCGCGACGATTTGCAGGAGCGCGTCGGTCATCTGGTGGAGTCGGTTGGCCCCTGGCTCGGCCAGTTTCTGCTCGGTGCGTTCAGCTACCTGACCTATCTGATGTGGATGATACTCGTGCCCATCTTTTCTTTCTTCCTGCTGAAAGACGCCGGGCGCATCGAACACGGTCTTGTGGCATTACTTCCAAACGAGCGTCTGCGTAAGCGCATGCACTGGCTGTTGCTGGATGTCAGCCGGACGATTGCCGCTTACATCCGCGCGCAGATCATCGCCTGTCTTGAGATGGCCGGTCTCGTGACCATCGGCCTGTCGCTGATCGGCTCGCCCATTGCGATTGTCCTGGGATTGATCGCCGGATTGCTGGAGTTTCTGCCGATGATCGGGCCGCTGGTGTTCGCCGTCATTGCCTTCGTCCTGACGATCACCGTATCGCTCAAGAAAGCCCTGCTGGTTCTCGCCTTTCTGGCGGCGTTGCGCATCGCCCAGGACTATATCATCTATCCGCGCATTGTCGGCCATGGCATAGAGATGCATCCGCTGGTCATCATCCTGGCGATTCTTTCCGGCGCAGAGCTTGGCGGGCTGGTGGGCGTCTTCCTATCGATTCCGTTCCTCGGTTTGATGACCGTCGTTTACAATCATTTCGTCGCTTACAAAAGCTTGCAGGGCCAGGGCGGGCCGGTCAACGTCGAGCAATTCGAGCGCGAGTTGCAACGCGATCCCGCGCCTCATCTGCCGCCCGCGCCGGTCGCCCCGGCTCTGGAAAAGTAGTCGTCATCTCACTGGCCGACCGTCATGCCTCAGCGGTCAGCGCAAGGAGAACCAAATGAGCAAACACATCGCCATTGCTGCGTCAAAGGGCGGCACAGGCAAGACGACAACGACATGGAATCTCGGCTTCGGCTTGAGTCTCGCCGGGGCGCGCGTCTTACTGGTTGACTGCGACCCGCAGGATAATTTGCGCATCATTGCCGACGGCCAGGAATCGCGTCAGACGCTGGCGGCGGCGCTTGAACACGGCAAGGTCGAGCCGACGCCGATCCGCGAAACGATCTCGCTCATACCGAGCGGCGGGCGAAAGCTGGCGCAAGTGACTGCGGATGCCGAGAACTTTCGCAATGTTGCCGCGCCGCTTAAACGCGCGCTCGGTGCGCTCGACGATGATTTCGATTTCATCCTCTTCGACTGCCCGCCGGAGTTCGGGCGCATGACCTCTGTGGCGCTGTCGCAGGCGAATTATCTGTTGGTTCCGTGCATGGCGACGTGGCTCGGCCTGCGTTCGATTGAACAGATGATCGCCTTCATCGACACGCACGCACGCGACGCACACATCGCCGGTGATCGCACAGGCGTCGTGCTGACCTTTTACACGACGCGCAAATCCGGGCCGGAACTGGTACGCCAGGAAGCCAAGCAGATATTCAAGGGCCGCCTGTTCAAGACGCTGATCCGCGAGCGCGCCGAGATGGATTACTCGCTGGAAGCACACAAGTCTGTCTTCGAGCACGCGCCGTCGAGCCACGCCGCCGAAGACTACGGCGCGCTCGTCAAAGAAGTCATCAAGCGCATGGGATGATCAAGTAGGGAAAGCCACAGAGCGAAATGGCGCAATAACCTCTGTAATGCTGTGGCTTTTTCTATTTAGCGGCCAGATGATTTTCGATAAAGGTACGGGCTTCGGCCTCGATCATCTCGCCTGAAACCGTCCAGACATGGCGCGCCAGCAGTTGTTTAGAATCAGCCGTCTCGATGTTGTGCGTGTCAATGATCATATAAAACGGTGTGCCCCATTTGCGCTTGTCATCCACTTTGCGGCGGTACTTGTAGTGCTGTGAATCTTTCCGCTGGCCCTGGCGATTGGTTTCGATGACCACCGGATAGTCAATGCCGATACGGTTAATGTGCATCCTGATCTCGCTCGTGTCGGAGTATTCCATCACCACCACTGCGCCAAGCCCGCGATAGTGATATTCATCATAAAGCCGTTTCAAGACGTGGCCGTTGCGATTGCTGTTGGGGCACCAGCCTGCGACATAAGCGACGATGACCAGGCGTTTGTCCTGCGCATACTCGCGCAGGTTGACGGCCTGCCCGTCGGTAGTCTTGAGCGTGAAGTCGAATACGTCGAGATGGCGCTCGACTATCGGCGCAGGTTCCGGCTCGTCGTTGAACATCGCATTTGATGCGCCGGCGGTTTGCAGGCAGAGCAGCACGGATGCGACAAGCGCCGCTCGCCAAAGCAGCGAACGCAGATGCCGCCTGCGGGTTCGAATCTCTTTTGCCCTCATCGGCCAGGCTCCTTTGGTGCAAGCGAATTGCGCAAGCTTAATCAACCGCCGTGAGAATGCCGGCCAACTCGTCGCCGGTGATCTGGTAGGCTTCGTTACAAAAATGGCAGATCAACTCAGCCCCCTTGTCTTTCGCCAGCATGTCTTCGACCTCTTCGCGGCCAAGCGACGAGATGATCTGCAAGGCGCGCTCGCGCGAGCACTGACAATAAAAGCTCGGCTCGCGTTCTTCAAGCACTCTGAGGTCGAGTTCGCCGAGTGCCGCGCGCAACATCTTTTCCGGCGAATAGCCCATTTTGACCATCTCGGTTGATGTCGGCGCTTGCGCAATCGTCTGCTCGACCTGCCGTATGAGATGCTCATCGGCGCTCGGCAGCAACTGGATGATGTAGCCGCCGGCTGCCGCGACGCGCAGCCGGTCAAGCGTGAACTCCGGCGCATCGTCGTCATCCGAAGGATCAACCGCCATTAACACGCCGAGGCTTACCGCCGAAGGAATCTGCTCGGACTTGGCGAGATAATAAGCGAGGTCTTCGCCGATCTCGCCCGACGTGATCGGCACCGAGCCGCGATAGGCGTCTTTGTAAAGGCCAATCTCAAATCCCGCATCGCGCGTGACAAAGAGCGTGCCGCCGCCGACGATGGCGCGCACGTCGAATTTGCCCATCTCATTGGCGACCGTCGTGTCAGCTTCAGGATTGGTCACGTAGCCACGCACACGCCCTAACGGGTCAGCCTGGGCGATGATGTTGCCGATGGGGCCGTCGCAATGAAAATGCACAGTGATCTTCTCAAGGTCTTTGACGCCCGCGCCGAGCAACAAGCCGCCTGTCAGTGTGCGGCCCAATGCCACCGAAGCCGTAGGAAAGGTTTGATGGCGGCGGCAGGCTTCGCCGACCAGATTGGTGGTGATGGCGGCCATGCAGCGCAGTTGATTGTCGGCGGCGATGGCATGAATCAGTCTGTCTGGAGGTGATCCCATTCCCTCTTGTTCTCCATTCCCTGGCGCTCAATAAAACAAACGGCGCGTAAAGTAAAAGCCACGCCGTTTTCTATTTGTCATATCAATGACTATGGTTAAGCGACTATCCTTCGTCTCAACTTGCGCACTTGCGCGACTGTTCGGTGATCAAGCCGATGGCATGTGGAAGCGAACTGCGAATCGCCGTGAAGTTTTGTGTCGCGCCGCGCGTGCTGCCGGGCAGGTTGACGATCAATGTCTGACCGCGAATGCCGCAAACGACGCGCGACAGCGGCGCAAGCGGCGTCGCGTCGAGACTGCGCAGGCGCATCAATTCGGCAAGCCCCGGCGCTTCTTTCTCGATGACGTCGCGCGTCGCTTCTGGCGTATTATCGCGCGGCGCAAAGCCCGTCCCGCCGGTCGTGCAAATCAAACTGATCTCGCCTGCATCGACGTAATGTCGCAAGCGCGCGGCGATGGTTTCGCGGTCGTCGGCGATGATCTCCGTCGCGGCAATGCGTGCGCCGAGCTTTTCGAGTTCGGCGACGACCGCCGGGCCTGATTTATCTTCACGCGCGCCGCGCGCCGCCGAATCGCTGATCGTCAGCACGACCGCTACAATCTCAACCTTAGCCATCCACTTACTCCCGAAAATTCAGGTGATTCCTGCTTGCAACCGAAGCGCTAAAAGATAGTATTGCAGCCGGCCTTGCGGTTTGCAAACAAGCCGGATTTGGCGGAACGCCGGTAGAGGCAATCGCTTTGCGACGTGCGGGAAGCGCGCGAATCCGCGATCTCAAATTTCAGATTGCAGTTTAACCACCGCCTGCGGCGTGTAGATTGATCCTGAAGGATGAAGCTCGCTGCGCATGACGATCACTTCAGAGGCAGGAAAAAATTCTGCCGCGAAGCCTGCGGCCAGCAACTCTTCGACCGTCTGCCTGGCTTTGATTGGATCGCGGACGCGGCCAATCGTCAGGTGCGGCGTGAAGCGTTTTGCCTCGCGCGCGAAGCCTTCGCCGGCAAGCTCCGCCTCGATATTTGAATGTAATCTTCGCAACTCATCGGGCAAGGGGGCGAGTCCGACCCACAGCACGCGCGGGCTTTTCGCGGAAGGAAGACAACCTGTGCCATCAACCGTGATGTCGAATGGCGAGATGGATTGGCAGGCGCGCTCGACGGCTTGCCTGACGCGCTCGATTCTCGACGCCGCCAGGTCGCCGAGGAACCTGATCGTCAGATGAATGTTTGATGGCTTGACCCAACTGATGGGAACGTCGCTGCGGCGCAAGGCGCGTTGCAGTTCTTCGATGCGCGCTCTGATCGGCGGCGGCACTTCGATGCAGATGAAGGCGCGGATCGCGTCGCCGGCTTGCCTGCTCGCCTGATTTGTACGGCTCATTTTTAGTCGTGAATGGCGCTGTAGTGCTCCATGAAATACGCCTGCGAATGCAAACGCTCGTTGCCTTCGGGGTTGATGATGCGCTGATAGGTGCCGTTCAAAAGCAGCCGCCGCGCCTTCACATTGTCGCGCAGGCATATGTCGAGCACTTCATCTTTCAAATGCCGCGTCAGGCGCGGGTCTTCGATGGGCACGAGGATTTCGACGCGGCGATCCAGGTTGCGCTGCATCCAGTCGGCGCTGCCGATGTAGATATCCTCTTCGCCGCCGTTCAGAAAATAGAAGATGCGGCTGTGCTCTAGAAAGCGCCCGACGATGCTGGTCACGTCAATCTTGTCCGAAAGCCCAGGCACCCCCGGCCTGAGCGAGCAGACGCCGCGCACCAGCAGATCGATCTGCACGCCGGCCTGTGAT
>JBBWZK010000443.1:0-10863 GCA_039648975.1 Blastocatellia bacterium | reverse complement strand
GTGCGTGGTGCGTGACAATACCGCTAACTCTAAACCGGCTTGTTGCGTATTTAATCACGCACCACGCACCACGCTTCACGTTTCATTTCCCTGATCGCCTTGCAGACCGGCGTGGCAGTGTGATACTTACCAGAATCTTCCATGACTGGTTCATTCAATCGCCGCCATATCATCCTCGCCACCGTTCTCTGTCTTGCGGCAATTCCCTACTTCACGCGGCTCGGCGCATCATCGCTATGGGATGCGAACGAAGCCTTCTACACCGAAACGCCGCGCGAGATGATCGAGTCGGGCGATCTGGTCAATCCGAGCTTCAACTATCAACCGCGCTTCAACAAACCGCCGCTGAGTTATTGGGTGGTCACGGCGTTCTACAAACTCTTTGGCGTATCGGCAAGCTGGGAGCGCCTGGCGATGGCGCTGGCGGCGATGGCCATGATCGCCACGGCGTTTATGCTCGGACGTTTGCTTTTTTCCGTAGAGGCAGGCTTGTATGCGGCCCTGGCGCTGGCCATCGCGCCGCGCTTTATGATGTTTTCGCGGCGCATTCTGATCGACGTCTACATGGCGATGTTTATGGCGGCGGTCTTGTTGTGCTTCGCAATGGCCGAAGCGCGGCCCAATGAGCGGCGGCGCTATCTGACGCTGATGTACGTTGCGGTCGGCTTAGGCGTGATGACCAAGGGGCCGGCGGCGGCCCTGTTGCCGGCCCTGGTTTTTATCATCTATCTCGCTATGCATCGCGAACTGCGCCGCTTGCGCCAGTTGATGTTGCCCTTTGGCGCGCTGATTGTCGCCGCGATGGTTTCGCCGTGGTATCTGGCGATCTACGAGCAGCACGGCTGGCAGTACATCTCGACCTTCATCTTGAAAGACAATTTGTCGCGCTATACGCAGCCGGTTTGGGGGCCGCGACGCGGCCTATTCTTTTACGTTCCGGTTCTTTTGGGCGATATGTTTCCCTGGTCGCTCTTTCTCATCCCTGTTCTGTTCATCGCCGCGCGCCGCTGGCTGCAAGCCTCAAAACTATTCGAGCGCTTTCGCCGCAACCGACCGTTGCCGACAGAAACGCCGCACAGCACTGCAAATGAAGTTGCCGCCGACTCGCCGAACCTGCGACTGCAACGGCTATGTTTGATCTGGGTCGCGGTGATCGTCATCTTTTTCTCGCTGTCGCAGAATAAAGAAGACCTTTACATCTTGCCCATCTACCCTGCGGTTGCGGCGCTGGTCGGCGCATTCATCGCACAGGCGGCACGCCTTGACGCCGCAAGCCTGCAAATCATCTGGATACGCTGGACAGCAACCGTGTTGGGCTTCCTTCTCGCCGCCACCGGAGCCGGCGTCCTCTACCTCTTCGCCCACTCGTCAGCCGACTACCAATTTGACGGCGCGCGCGCTGTGGGTGTCATGACACTGAGCGGCGGGCTGATCGCCTGCGCGCTGGCATGGCGTAAGAGACGGCGGCTGGCGGTTCTGACGGTGGCGCTGATGTTAATCGCCTGCAACTGGGTCTTCGTCTGGCGGACGCTGCCTGACTTCGAGCGCTTCAAGCCTGTGCGTCCGATGTGCGAGCTGATACAGGCGAACGCGCCCGCCGATGCGCTGGTCGGTTATTACCGCTATGCAGCGCCGAGCATGGTCTTCTACCTGCGGCGGCAGGTCTTTGAATATTACCAGCCCGAAGAGTTGCTGAAGGCCTTCGCTTCGGGCCGTGCGGTCTATTGCCTGATGCTCGCCGATGAATACGAAAGCCTCAAGCAACAGTTGCCGCCGCAGGCGAGCGTTCTTGCCAGCCGTCCGGTCTTTCAAGTAAAGTTTAAGTTTATATTGGACAAGAAAGAGCCTCCCCAGTTGTTGCTGATCACAAACAAAGGTGGTGCGGAATTCGCGCAATGAAAAAAACGCTGTTCACGTTATTGAAGATTGCCGTCAGCCTCGGCATTCTGGCCTATATCTTTCTCCGTGTGGTTGATATTGATAAGCTCTGGGGCGAATTGAAGACCGCGAATCCGCTCTACTTCATTGCCGCCGTCGTGGTCTATTTTCTGGTGCAGGGATTGAGCGCCTGGCGCTGGTACGTGCTGCTGAAGCCGCAGGGCATAGACGTGCCGTTCTCCAGAATTCTGGCCTATTACTTTCTCGGCATGTACTTCAACTTCTTCCTGCCTTCAGCCATCGGCGGCGATGTCGTGAAGGTCTATTATCTGAACAAAGAGACCAAACAGTTGAGCGCCTCAACAACGTCGGTCTTTTTTGACCGCGACATCGGCATGGGCGGACTGGTGCTGATCGCGTTAGTGACGGTAATTTTTGCGAATCCGGCGCATATACAGATCAATGGCGTACCGCGCAAGACAGAGTTCATTCTAGGATTCGCGCTGATCGCCGCAGGCTTTCTGCTGGCTAACCTGGCGATCTTTTACCGCCCGACCTACAACCTGCTGCACCGCCTCTTGAGTCTGTTCAAGATGAAGAAGGTTGATGACAAGATCGAGCGGCTTTTCACTTCAGTCAACGTCTATCGCAACCGCTGGGGATTGATTGTCGGAACCATGCTCATATCGTTGGGCGTGCAGGTCGGCTGCGCGCTGGTCAACTTACTCGCCGCCAAAGCGATTGGCTTAGACAAGGCAGGGCTGGCCGATTATCTGGTCTTCATTCCGGCTATCGGACTGATCAGCATGATCCCCATTTCGGTCGGCGGCACAGGGGTGCGCGAAGCCGCCTACATCTGGATGTTTTCCTCGATTGATGTGCCGGAACATCAGGCGCTGGCACTGGCGCTCCTGTGGCTCGGCGTCATTGCCATCACTAGTCTGCCCGGCGGCATTGTCTACATCGCGCGCAGCAGCGGCAAAGCCGATCACATCCCCACGGATGTCGAAACGCTTGAAGCAGAGGAATCGCAATCCGGGCAGGTCAGCGCCAACCCGAACACATCATTTTCGTCGCTGCCCGATCAGCCGGAGGAAAGTCCTTCAACGATTTGAACCTATTTTGCAGTGAATAACGCAACCGCGCGGCGCGAGTTGCGTTATTCAACTATTAAGCTGTTATGAGAATCTATAAGCAATCTATCGCAACATTTTTCGCTTTAGGGTTATTGGTTTCTTTGATGGCGGCGGACAGCCCTGCGTTCGCGCAAGATAAGCGGACCAAATCGCGAGGGCCGGCTGAGATGCCCATGCAAAAGCAACTGGAACTGCATAAGAAGGCCAAGCCGCTGCCTGCCGGCACCACCTTCTACATCGAAGCCGTCCCCGGCCCGCCGATCCAATACAGCATTCTGCTGACGGATAACAATAACCGTTCCGTGCCCGGCACCTTTGTACGCCCGCAGATTGACATCTTCGAAGCCTTGCTGCTGGCTGCCAAGCAGTTCGCCCTTACAGAGGAAGAGGCAGGCACCGTCGCGCAGCCGAAAATCACACGCTTCACCGATAAGCATGAAACCGCATTCTTTATCGACGTGCAGAAGGCAGGGGTGGAAAGCCGCTTTTTCGTAACCCTTCACTCGCTGTTTGGGGTGCTGACCGTAGATGCCGGAGCCATTAAGCGGATCGTCAAGAAGGGTGAGAAGGAAGACCCTGAGCCGTTGTTTTATAAGATCATCACGCGCGTACAACAAGCTAAAGCGGCGAATCCGTCGCCGCCGCCAACCCAGCAATAAGGCATCGCGTGGAAGCCATCGCGCGGCGGGCTTGACGCCATTGCGCAAGCCCGCCGCCGCGCCTTCAGGCCAGATTTACCTGCCCAGCCAATCAGGCAGTCGGCTCAAGCCGCCGAGTCGTGGGCGCTTTCCTTTTGCCAATCAGGTTTTCAACCGTCACCAGAAAGCGATCAAAATCGAAAGGCTTTTCCGCGGCAGCGTTTGCGCCGGCGTTAATCGCTTCGCGCGCGACGTGCGCGCCAAAGGCCGTGACGACGAGCACAGGCGTTTGATCAAGCGTCTGGTCTTGACGCACACGCTGGACAAACTCGATGCCGTTCATGTTCGGCATGTGTATGTCTGTAATAATCAGGTCAGGTTCTTGCTTGAGCGCCGCTGCCAGTCCGGCTTCGCCGTCGTTAGCCGAGATCACCTCGTAGCCGCTCATGCGCAACAGCTTGGCGAGAATGTCACGCGAATCGCGATTGTCTTCAATCAGCAGTATCTTTGCCAGTGCCACGTTTATGGACATATAGGTTTATCCCATGACAACTCACAGCGTCCACTGAGGTCATTTTACTCCCAGTCGCGGCTAAACTGCACACGCTTTATTGGCCGCAACGAAGTTGCAAGAAATGGCCCGCGATGACTGAACTGATCAATGTGGAATGGAGCGCCCTGCGCCGGCTGGCCGCAGGCAGAAATGAAGAAGGGAGGGGATCACTCCCCTCCCTCTCACAATCGTTAAGCTACGCCACGTCTTGTCTCAATAAGAGTTTTCAATATGCGACCGTGCGAGCTGTGGACGCTTGTGAGTGTTCGAGATAAAAATCCGAACTCGCGGTTATGAACATCAACCGTTGTGCCAGAGTCTTTCGGAGACGTTATTTTTTTGGCAAGCACGACGCTAACTTGCTGGTTCACACGAAAAATAAATTCATGAGCCATAAACAAGCGGCTGCCTGATGCCTCATCGAACGAGCCGGCGAATCCTTCACGTCACATAGATAGCACAATCGTGAGACATAATTGCCGCCCTTGATTGCTTGTTGGGGTTGAAGGGCAGGCTTATCGCAAACGCTCAAGGTCGGGAACCCAGAAGCCGTAGCTGCGATGATTATACTGGCGCTGGCTAAGGATCAGACCAAGCTCCGGCAGACGGTCTTCGCTGTGGCCCAGATAAGTGAAATGCGGCAAGTCGTTTGGCACGGTGCGAAACCAGCCATGCTTCGCAAGGACGCGCTCGACTTCGGTATCCTGATACTCTGCGACATCAAAGGCCAACAGCGACAGGTGCTGCGACGCGCCCGGTGCGGCGACTGAGTAAAGAATCGATTTGTCGAAGAAGGTGCCGAAGTAAATTTGCTCGCGGTCTTCCATTTCGAGGACCAGGCTGATCTGCGCCGACGGCGCAAGCTGGCGAATCTGCTCGGCGCGTTCAGGCGTGATACGCCCTTCAGTCCGCCAGTGTTCGAGGCCGCGCGTGACGTTGCGATTCCAAAGATTCAGCGTGTCTTCATAAGAGCGCCCGCCGGAATCCTGAGCGCGCGCCGTAATCTGGCCTTCGCGATCATTCATCTCCGAGGCGGCACGAATCAGCGCATCCATGGCTTCGGATTGCAGAGAGATTTCATAATCGCCGATGCGCGCGCGGCTCACCGGCAGACGCGCCTGAAAGGCTTCGACTTCTATTGCATCGGCAAAGATAATGGTCGGCGGCGGCAGCGCCATCGTCACAAATAGTCCGCCGTATTCGGCAAACAATCGCCGTTCAACCGGCGACGCAAGTCCTTCGGCCATCGCTTTCAATAACCCAGTCATCGATTCATCGCTTCCCTTCTCGATTGGCGACCTGTCGCCTGGCATCGTCGCCATTGCATTTGAACGCCCGATAAATTCAGAACGCCTTCAAAACGTCAAAGCTAGTTGTGCACGGCTGTGAGAAGCAATCAATCCAACTTCAGCCAGAACATACAACGGGATGGGTAATCGTTCGAGGGCACGCGGCTCGACTTTAATTGCCCCCGAACCATAAGACTTGCCGACCAAGCGCAGGTTAGCAATGGTGCCAGGATGATTGAGCGCCTGCCAGAGTTTTTCCGTATCAGCCGCAACGCACGGGCGCGGATAGATGCACAGGAATCCGGTCAGCGGGATGATCTTTGCGCTGTTTCGAATAAAGCGCAGGTTGCGCCGCCCTAGATAAGCAAACAGGAACGGCGGTGCGTTGCGTGATTCCATCTTGTACCACGGGCGGCGCGTGGCAATGAGTGTGCGTTGGTGTATGCCCATTGCTTCGCCTTGCTTAAGATAATCGCGGATGCTCTGCGGAAACGCATCCAGCGGACGACCATCAGGAGCAAACAGCAACGTCGGCCTGCCTTTTTGCTCAAGATCAGTGATTGTAGCAGCGGTCACTTCATCACTGGTTACGTCGCGTGTGCGTCCGACAGCAGGAATCAGAAATTCATTCGGAATCTGCAATGCTTCGGCTTGCATGGCAGTGAGAAAAAAGAATTCATTCGCGCCGGTGGCGATGCCGCGCATGACGTTGGCGAAATCACCAAGCGTTGCGCCATCGTGCAGCGCTTCAAGCGGAGGCCGCGACAAGCCGGTTTCGAGAGCTTCGTTCAAGTCGCGCTCAATCACGGTTAGCGAATGGTCATCTGAATGACCAAACGCCGATGCCACCCAGTTAGTCAAAGCGTCGCGGTCTGCTGATTCAACCAGCGCCCAATGCAGACTCGTTGTCGGCGGCGAATTCTCGATCAGAAAAATGATGGCGTTGGTATCCACATTAGGAAACGGCGAAGCGGCGGATGAAAATGTCAGCACCGCATCGAGGCGAAACTGTCGCGTGATCCATCGCCAGAGCATCGGCGCAAACACGCCTTCGCAGGTATCCGCAGGCAGAATGAAGGCGAGCCGCCCGCCGGCTTCGAGCAAGCTCAAGGCCCGCAGTAGAAAGTAAACGTGCAACCCTGCACGGCCATCGAGCGGCTTGCCGATGAGGCTTGCGCCGAACTCTCGCAACGCAGCTTTGGTGTCTGGTGACAGGCGATGATGACGGATGTACGGCGGATTGGCTGCAATCGCTTTGTAACGGCGCGATGATGGATTGAGCGCGAAGTCACGCAACTCCACATTGGCAAGATCGCTATCCGATAAGCCGCTCTGTCGCGCTTGCGTTATAGCCTGCATGTCAATCTCATTGCCGTAAAGCGTGACTGACTTTCGCAACTGCGCAGCAACTCTCTTCGCCGCTTGAAACAGCGACCCCGCGCCGACCGCCGGGTCGAAAAGATGGTCAGGCCGCTTTGCAAGAACATAAGCGGCCATCGCGTCGGCAACCCAATCGGGTGTCCAGAACTGTCCTTTGACTCTGAGCGCCTCTCGCTCCGGCCACGTCGCTGGGATTTTTTGTGGTTGCAATTCTTTCTCGTTCGCGAATGCGTTCCGGTGTAGCGCAAGCTGTTAGCTTGCGCTGTGCTGGCGCAAGCTAACTGCTTGCGCTACATCGCAGACCGCCCTAATGAATAAGCTACTCATAATCTATCCACCAATTCGCCTGTGCGTGAAGGGCTTCGCGTTCGGGCCGGAGTAGGTGTTGGCGGTGTCGCCCACGCCGATGAGTTTGTACTTGTAGGTCACCAGCCCTTCGAGTCCGACGGGGCCGCGCGGATGCAGTTTCGCCGTGCTGATGCCGACCTCCGCGCCGAAGCCATAACGGAAGCCATCGGCAAAGCGCGTTGAAGCGTTCCAGTAAACGCCCGCCGCATCAACTTCCGCAAAGAAGCGTTCGAAGGCCGCCGCATCCTCCGTGATGATGGCCTCCGTATGGCGCGAGCCATAGGTGTTGATGTGCGCGATGGCTTCATCTAACGAATCCACCACTTTGATCGACAGAATCAGATCGCAATACTCCGTGCGCCAGTCGGCTTCTGTGGCATCGGCTACATTTCCATCGTGAAGCGCGGAGCGGCTGCGCTCATCGGCGCGCACCTCGACGCCGTGCGCTGCGAGCATATTAACGACGCCGGGCAGGAACTCTCGCGCCACATTGCGGTGAACCAGCAGCGTCTCGACGGCATTGCAGGCCGCAGGGTAGCTGAGCTTCGCGTCCTTCGTGATGGCCGCCGCTTTCTCCAGATCAGCCGCACGGTCAACGTAGATATGGCAGAGGCCGTCGGCGTGACCAAGCACGGGGATGTTGGTATTCTCCTGCACAAATCGCACCAGTGCGTTCGAGCCGCGCGGAATGATCAAATCGACAAAACCATCTGCCTTGAGCATCTCGTCAACATCTTCGCGGCGTTCGAGCAAGACCATCGCGTCAGCCGGCAATGCGGCGCTCGCGGCAGCGGCTTGAATGATCTCAAACAAGGCGCGATTCGACTGTTCGGCTTCGCGCCCGCCTTTGAGCAGCACGGCGTTGCCGCTCTTAAAGCACAGCGCAGTGATCTGCACCAGCGCATCGGGGCGCGATTCGAAGATCACGCCGACGACGCCAATCGGACAGTTGACGCGATAGAGCCGCAGGTTTTCATCAAGCTCCATCGCATAGGTGATCTCGCCGACCGGATCGTCAAGCGCCACTACCTGACGGACGCCTGCGATCATGTCGCGCAGTTTCGCTTCGTCAAGTTTCAAGCGGCGATAAAGCGCTTCGGGCATCTCGCCGGCTTCGACCAGCGGGCGCGCCCGGTCGAGGTCGCGGCGGTTGGCCGCATAGATATCCTGTGCGTGCGATTCAAGCGCCAGGGCGATCTGCGTTAAGGCGCGATTCTTCTCTGCCGCCGTCAAGCGCGCCAGCCGCGCCGACGCCGCTTTGGCTTTTTGTGCTGCTTCGTTTACTGAAGTCATCTCTCTGTCATCTCAATCACCAACTCTTTGGGCATAATCATCGCTTCTCAAGAAAGGCGATGTTGTCGCGCGTGATCAGCGCGTCGTAGTTGCGGTTTTCGATCAACTCATCGATCTTTGCAGAATGCTGGCCGGTGATGCGGCGCGCTTCGTCGCTCGAATAGTTGACGATGCCGCGCGCGAATTCCTGCTCGCGCTCATCGATGACGCTGACCACATCGCCGCGCTCGAACGCGCCGCGCACTTCAGTGACGCCCGCCGCCAACAGACTCGCCTTGCGTTCAACGAGCGCCTGGCGTGCGCCCTGGTTGACGACCAGCGCCGCTTTCACCGTGGTCGCGAAGGCAATCCAGCGGCGCTTGCCCGGCAGTCCCGATTGCGGCAGAAACAAGGTTCCGACTTCTTCGCCGGCAAAGATGCGCGTGATGATGGCCGGCAGCTTGCCGCCCGCAATCACCGTCGCGCAGCCCGAATGCGCGGCAATCCGCGCCGCCTCGATCTTCGTGCGGATGCCGCCGCGCCCGGCCTTCGATGAGACGGAAGGCCCGCGCGCCAGATCTTCAATCTCCTGTGTGATCTCGGCTACGAAAGGAATCAGCCGGGCGTCGGCGCTGCTCGGTTCTGCCGTGTAGAGTCCGTCCACGTCGGTCAGGATGACCAGCAGATCGGCTTCGGTCTTGCTTGCCACCAGCGCCGACAGCTTATCGTTATCGCCGAAATTGATGCGCAGTTGCGGCGCGCTCTCTTCAGATTCAAGCTCGGCGGTCGACACCGTGTCGTTTTCGTTGATAATCGGCAGCACGCCAAGCTCAAGCAATTTTCCGAGCGTGCCGCGCAGATTCAGATAGCGCTGCCGATTTGAAAAGTCTTCTTCGGTGAGCAACACCTGCGCCGTCGTCACGCCCAGCCGATCAAAGCCATCCGAATAGAGCGCCATCAGCCGGCCCTGGCCGATGGCGGCGCAGGCTTGCTTGAGCGGCAGCAGTTGCGGCCTGCGCGTCAGGTTCAATTGCTGCGCGCCGAGACCGACCGCGCCCGACGACACCAACAAGACTTCGCGGCCCGCGCGCTTGAGATCGGCGATGGATTCGATGAAGGAATAGAAGCGGCTCAAGGCTGGGCCGCCGTCTTCGCGCATCAACACTGCCGTGCCCAGTTTAATAACCACGCGCCGCGCTTCGTTGATGATTCGTCCGCGTTCTGATGTCGATGCACTCATACGCTTGATGGGAGTTTGCCTGGCTAATCGAATGGTCAATGCAGGCCGTCGCTTTTAGCGAGATTCATCACTTGCTCTTTCTCTGGCTAGAGGCTCGGTTTCCGGCGACGGTTTCACCCCTTCCGGCTTCACGGGAATGGCGCGTGGCGTGTAGTAACGCTTCAGCCAACTGCTCAGGCCATCGAGTCCCGGCAGCAAGACGCGCTCGGTGATGTTCGCTTGATCGAGCTTGTCGCGGACTTCCCATTTCGCCGCCGCCGGAATAATGATTTTGCGGCAAAGCTCGGGGTGCTCAATCAGCCAGTCGTCGAGCGCAGCGGTCGCCGACGACATCAGCGAGAAAAGCGCGAACTGATTGACGATGCGATCATCGAGCGACGGCGGCTCGAAGAAGACGACAAACGGTTCGTGCGCGAGGCGGTCGAACTCTGCCGGTGTCGCGGCAATGCCTTCCAGCATATCGACCGTGAAGGTGTGCGAGCCTTCTTCGCGCTGCACCTCCTTCAGACGTTCGGGAATCAACTCGTTCGCCCTCGCAAAGTTGACGCACCAGATGACGCCGTCAATCTCAAAGTCCTCCAGCTTCGCGGTCGCAAAATGCATCGCCACATAAGGCGAGTACGTCCAGTCAATCAACCGCGTCGGCAATCCGTGGTGCTGGGCCAAGGCCATCCAGTCCCAGATCGAATCCGAGGGCACCGAGTCGCGCCGCGCGTACTTGCGAAAGTTTCTCAGCAAGTGCCCTTCTAATCTTTCCGACACGCCGCCCAGTCGAATCAAGCCACTCTTCAAAGCATAGTTCACATCCGACAAGCCGCGATAAGCGATGTTGGGCCGAAAGCGCGCAATCCCGGCATCCCACGAGCCTTCATAAACCCGCTCGGTCAGCTCGTTCCAATCCTTTATGCGAATCTCCTCTACCATGTGGCCTTTCACCATCAAGCGGCAGTCGTTGGCTAATCCAAAAAAGTATGGCTTGAAAAGCGGCAGGAAACAAGGCAGGAATCCGAGCAGCTTTCTAGGGCTTTGAGCCGAACACATGTAGGGGCGACCCTCTGTGGTCGCCCCAGACGGCAAGATCGTTGGCATTTATAGTTTTGCGTATTTCAATCTGGGGCGACCACAGAGG
>JBBWZK010000369.1:0-5482 GCA_039648975.1 Blastocatellia bacterium | reverse complement strand
GGCGCAGTTGTCGCGCAACGAAGTTGAGATGCTTTTTGGCGCAGCCAGCTTCATCGATCCGACGCATCTGCTGGTCGTCAACTCGCGCGGCCAGTCGGAACTGGAATCCCACAATATCATCATCGCGACGGGAACGAAGCCTGCGGCCTCGCCGACGGTGCCGATCAACGGGCGGACGATCATCAACAGCGATCAGATACTCGACATTCCGCAGATTCCCAAAACCCTGATCGTCGTTGGCGGCGGCGTCATTGGCGTCGAATACGCTTCAATGTTTGCGACGCTCGGCGTGCGCGTCATCCTGATTGAAAAGATGCCGCGCCTGCTCGGCTTCGCCGACCAGGAAATCGTCGAGACGCTCTGCTATCACCTGCGCGACAAACGCGTCACCTTGCGCTTGAATGAAAGTGTCGAAAGCGTCGAAGAGTCGGCGGAAGGCGTGGTCGCCAATCTCGAAAGCAAGAAACGTCTCTCCGGCGATATGCTGTTATATGCCGTCGGGCGGCAAGGCAACGTCGAAGACTTGAACCTCGCCGCCGCCGGACTTGAAGCCGACAGTCGCGGGCGCATCAAGGTAGACGAGGGCTATTGCACAGGCAAGTCGAACATCTACGCGGTCGGCGACGTGATCGGCTTTCCGTCGCTGGCCTCTGTGTCGATGGAGCAGGGCAGAATAGCGGCGGGCAACGTTTGCGGCGTCACGCTCGACACAGAGCCGGCCAACTATCCTTACGGCATCTACACGATTCCCGAAATCTCTTTCGTCGGCAAGACCGAAGAGAAACTGACGGACGAAGACGTGCCCTATGAAGTCGGTGTGGCCTATTATAGAGAGATGGCGCGCGGGCAGATTCAGGGCGACACGACCGGGCGGCTCAAGCTCATCTTTCACCGCGAGACGAAAGAGATTCTCGGCGTTCACATCATCGGCGAAGGCGCTTCGGAACTGCTGCACATCGGCCAGGCGGTGATGATTTTGAAAGGCACCGTCGAATATTTCGTCAACACCGTGTTCAACTACCCGACGCTCGCCGAATGCTACAAAGCGGCGGCATTCAACGGACTGAATAAGCTGACGAGGCTATGACGTGGTGCGTGATACGTGGTACGTGATTGTTTGTATATCACGAATATGCTCAACTGGTAGAACGCACCACGCACCACGCACCACGAGGTAAAACTTATGGGACTAAAGATCGGCGTTTTAGCGGCGGAGCACATCGCGGCGGGCGCGGTTGAAGATCATGCGATTGTCGGCGCGATCCGGCGCTTTCCTGAAAAAAGCGATAAAGATTACCTCGCCGAGATGCCCACGGAAGAGATCGCGCAGCGCATCGTCGAAGAGATTCAGGTCGCCCGCGAAGGCCAGGCGGTTGATGCCATCGGCGTCGGCTTCCCCGGCATCATCCGCGAAGGCATCATCGAAGAATCGCCCAACCTGTCGCAGTTGAAAGGCCAGAACTTTGGCGTCCTGCTCACCGCGCTGCTCGTGCAGTCGGGCATCAACGCGCCGGTTCATCTGCTCAATGACGCGGACGCCATGGCCGCAGGCATCGCCGCCGAGCGCCACCAGCTTGATCGCCTGGTGCGCGTCTGGTTTTTGGGGAGCGGCATCGGTTATGGCCGCTATCCGCAAGCGGGCATGGTCGGCGAAGGCGGCCACACGGTGGTGACGCTCGACCCAAAAGAGAACCTCTGTCATTGCGGCGGCATCGGCCACCTGGAAGGCATCATGGGCTATCGCGCCATGCGGCGACGCTTTCTCGACCTCGAACCTGAAGAAGTTTTTGCCGAGGCGAAAACCTGCGACGTGCGCTGCGTGGCGTTCGTCGAGTTGTGGCATCGCGCACTGGCGGCGGCGACGGCGACGAGCATACATCAGGAAGGGCCGGGCAAGTTTTACATCTCAGGGCCGGACGCGCCCTTCGTGCAGACCGAGATGCTGCAACTTTATTTAGGCGAAATGGTGAAGATGAGCCCGCTGCAAGGCAGCGCCATCGAAGTGATCTCGACGAGCGACGAAATCGCCATCGTCGGCGCGGCAGTAAGCGCCGCACAGGCCGTCGCCGCCCGCAGTTGATTTTACGATTAGCGGAGAACCATCCGGATGGCAGATGTCGCCGGCACTCAAGTAACAGACGTGATCGCTTCTCCGCGCGTCGCCATTCTATCCTCGTCATCTACCCTCATCCCAACGGCGGAAGAGATGCTCAACAAGACCATCGCGCTGACGCTCGCCGCGTCTCCCGACTGTCGAGCCAATCTATTCGAGCAGTTGGTGCGAGACATCGTTGCTATTGTGTCAGCGCATCCCGAAATGCGACCGTGGAATTACACTGCTTATGATGGGACTGATGGTTCCAGAATATTCTCTGGAGGAATCGGGCTCTCCCTCGTGATTGATCCAGACGGGCGGCTATGGCGCGCGCGAACCTACGAGGATTTCGAGACGACATATACCATCACGCCCACTTCATGCGAAGTTGCCTCGATGAGGCCGAAGTACGAAGCGATGCGGGAATACTTACCGCGTTGACAGGCAGCGGATGACCACTCATTCTTGTTGGAATTTCCTGCCTGCCCCGGCCTTGAGCTTGGCCAGCGCGGCGTCACATTGCGCGATCTTTGCCGCCGCCTCAGCAGGTGTGCCGTAATCCACACTCGTAAACTCGCCGCGATCTTTCAGGGCTTTCAAAATATCATAACCGCGCTGATACCAGTCGCGCGCCGCGCGCCAGTGGTCGGCTTGCCGGCTTATCTGTCGCTCGCCTGTCACTAGCGTCGTATGGATGTCGCCGAGCATCCAGTACGTCGCCGCCAACAGGCCGCGATATTCGGCATTTGTAGCGTTCGCCACACTCATTTCTTCGGCAACGGCGCGCGATTGATCGCCAAGCTCCAGAGCTTGCGGGCCTTTGCCCATCTTGGCCAGCGCCAGGCTGACCTGAATGTTGGCATAAGCCACCTCCACCCGCGCGAACTCATTGGCCGGCTCACCTGTGGCGATGCGCTCATAGATAGCGGCGGCGCGCTGCTCAACCTGCAAGGCTTCGGCGAACTGATTGAGCTTGAGCAGCGCGCGGCCAAGATTGATCTGCGCCGCCGCGACATTGCGCTGCGCCTGAACGTCTGCCGGATCGGCGGCGGCGACCTGCTCGACGATGACGTATGCCTTGCGGTAACTCTCAGCCGCGCCGCGCGGGTTGTCTGCATGGCTGTGCGCATCGCCGATGTCCATACAGTTCAGCGCCACAGACTTTTTGTAGACCGCGTTGTTCGGCTCGGCAGCGGCAAGCTGCTCGTCAATGGCCAGCGCCTTCTGAAAAGTTTCGAGCGCCCCGGCGAGGTCACCCATCTCGCCCTGCGCGCGACCCACAATCGTCAGCGTCGCCGACATATCGTGCCGCACCTGCGCGTCATTCGGGTATGCGGCGACAAGTTTTTCGCCCAGCGCCTGACCCTTGCGCAGACTTTCAAGCCCCGCAGAGAAGTCGCCCGCCTGCGCCAGCGCGTAAGCTAGATTACGATAGCCGCGCCACAACTCCCGGCTTGTCGGTAGATCGAGTTGCCCGCCCTCAAGCAAGGCTTCGGCAAGGCGTATGCCCTGCTGATAGGCTTCCACAGCCAGTTTCGTGTCGCCCGTCCCCCACCCCACGTCGCCGATGCGCAGATGGCTGATGGCCAGCGCGCGGCGATCTTCAAGGTTCGCCGGCTGCTTCTTGATCAGTTCGTCACAAATCGCCAACGCCTTCTGATAACTGGCGAGCGCACCCGCCGTATCACCGAGGTTGGGGTAGAAAGGATTGCCCTGCACATCGCCGACTTTCTGATAAGCCATCGCCAGCTCGCGTTGCAGTTGCACGTCACCGCTCATTTCGCGTGCGAGGCTGTCTAGGTATTCGAGCGCCCGCTTGACGACCAGTTCGCGCGCAGAGGTCGACCCGGGCAGGTCTTTGATCGCATCGTGAAACTCGAACAGAAACGAATTGGCCAGTTGCCGCACGTCATTGAAGCGGCGCTCGGCACGGGCGCGTTGCTGCAAGGTCGTCACCGCGCCGGCGATCAACGAAACGAGGATCAGCATGGCCGCGAGCATGCCCGCCTTGTGGCGCTTGATGAACTTCGTCGCTCGATAAGCTATGGTGTCGTGGCGAGCGATGACCGGGCGGCCTTCGAGGTGGCGGCGAATGTCGTTCGCCAGTTGATCAACCGAAGCGTAGCGGCGCGCAGGCTCTTTGCGCATCGCCATGAGCACAATGTTATCGAGATCGCCGGCCAGCCGGCGGCGCAGTTTTTCGGGGCTGCTGTCGCGCGTGCGGCTGACGATGTCAGGCGTCACCGTCACCGTTGCTGTGCCGCCGCCGGTGGGATAGGTTTCGACGCGGCGCACGGCGGTGCTCGGCTTGTGTGGCTCTTCTTCGCAGACCACCCGCGCTACCTCGTGCGGCGCGCGGCTGCCGATTCGATACGGGCGATGGCCCGTCAGTAATTCATACAACAAGACGCCGAGCGAATAGACATCGCTGGCCGTGGTGATGACTTCGCCTTTGACCTGTTCGGGACTGGCGTATTCGGGCGTCATCAAGCGAATGGCGACTGCCGTGGCTTCGAGGGTGTGCGCCGCCAGATCGGGATTCAAGAGCTTGGCAATGCCGAAATCCAACAGCTTCGGCGTGCCGTCAGGGGTGACCAGAATGTTCGACGGCTTGATGTCGCGGTGGATGACGAGGTTCTGATGCGCGTAATGGATCGCCGCGCAGACCACGTGAGAGAGTTGCAGGCGCTCGACTGTCGACAGGCGATGCTCGTCGGCGTACTGCGAGATAGGCTTGCCTTCGATGTATTCCATCACGAAGTAAGGCCGCCCGTCGCCGGTGGTGCCGCCGTCGAGCAGGCGTGCAATGTTCGGGTGATTCAGCGCCGCCAGTATTTGCCGTTCGTTGCGAAAGCGGCGCAGGACGAATTCCGTATCCATGCCGCGCTTGACCAGCTTGATGGCGACCTGCTGTTTGAACTCTGCATCGTCACGCTGTGCGAGATAGACCGCGCCCATGCCGCCCTGGCCGAGCTTTCGCAGGACGCGGTAAGGGCCGATGGTGGTGTCGTCGAGCAGCTTTTGCTGTTCATCTTCAGAGAGCGCCATGGTGTCGGCGTCCTGCAATATCGCGGTTGGCCCTTCGGCGTTGGTCGTGCCCTTGAACGGGCCGGATAAGTCACGCATGGCGATGGTCGTCTCGACATCGCGGCGCAGCGATTCATCGATGCAGGCGTCGTCGAGATAAGCCGCGCGCGCGCCCGGCGCAACCGACAGCGCCGCTTCGACGATTTTATTGACCTGCTCTTCGCGGTCGATTGTTAGCTGAGAGTCCATCAATGTCATTAACTATAAATGGCGGCGGCCTTCGGCTTCAAGCTTGACGAGTAGGGTGCGATTGAAAGTAGGCCTCGGTTTATGGAGTGCGGCGACCTGTCGCCGCTGTGG
>JBBWZK010000363.1:0-31400 GCA_039648975.1 Blastocatellia bacterium | reverse complement strand
GCCTGCCCTACATCCCATCGCAATCCGATCTAATCCAATTGAAATCTGCTCTAATTCAAAACAGAGATTATTCTTACTCGAAGCTTTTGAGAAAATGCCATCATTGTTGATGGCTGCGAAGCTCGCGGGCTTTCTGATACTCGCGGTTCGCTTCCGTCTGCAACCCCTGGCTGTAGAGCGCATGGCCGAGCTTCGTGTGCAGTCCGTCGTCATCCGGCTTGATGGCAATGGCTTTGCGGTAACAGTCCGCAGCGCGCGGCCATTGTTGTTTGGCAAAATACTCGTCGCCGAGCGCCAACTGCATCGTCTCGTTCCTGGCATCGAGCGCCGCCGCCTGTTCCAACTCAGCAAGCGCGCCATCGTTCTGCTGGCTGCGATAGAGCAGTGCAAGGTTGTAATGCGGCGCGGCCCAGTTCGGATCAATCTCGACGGCGCGCTTGAAGGCGCGTTCGGCGCGGAAGTTGTCGAGCTTGCCTTGTTGCACCAGGCCCATGGCATTCTCGACGGCGGCGAGCTTAACCGTTTGCAAAGGCGCAAGGGCGCGCTCGGCTTCTTCATAAAACTGCAAGGCGATGAGCGCCTGTGCCGCGCTCAATTTTTCAAGCGCGCTGATCTCCGCATTTTCCGGCTTGAGCGAGTGGGCGCGCGCCAGCATCTGGCCGGCGCGGCGAAAATCGTCTACGCGGTCGGCAATGCTGTCAGAGCAAACCTCGCCGGCTACGATGGCGCGGCCTGCGGCAATCAGCGCCTCGACAAGCGCGGGGCGCAAGCGTGCAGCCTCTGAAGCCGTGGACGAATCGGCAGCCAGCTTCTGATACAAATCCCAGGCGCTGGCACTCTTCGGCTCAAGCAGCTTCTTTGACGCGATGGCGGCTTCGAGTTGCAGACTCAGCGGCGATGGCGCGGCCTCTATCGGCGCGTTAAGCATCGGCGAGGGCGGCGCGACCGATTCGCCTTTGCGCTCCGGCGCGGCGGCCACCTCGCCAAGTTTCGGCAGAGAGGTTAGCGGGCGCGGCGCTGGCGGTGTATTGGTCGCTGATATTGGATTTGTAGTTGTGCCTACAGACGGCTGACCAGGGTTTTCAACCGGCGTGACGACAGCCGTGGCGGGCGGCACGCCAGCGGGCGCTCGCGTCGTCGTGACCGGCGCAGGCGAAGGCCTGGCTGCCGGCGGGGCAGCAGGCGGTTCGGCTCTGGCGATAGTCTTTTCGACGGGCGGTGCGCTCGCTACGGCTATCGGCGATTCGGATTTGTGGGCGGCTGGCGCAACGCCATTGATCTTTTGCACGGTTGCCGCTAAGTCTTTCGCCGGCGGGCCTGCCTGCGTCGTCTTGCCTGACGGCGGCTGAAGCACAACGGCAGCGTCGTGCGGGCTGGCAGCGGCGGGTTGTGTTTTCACAACGCTTCGAGCCGGCTTGTTCTCAAGCGGCGGCGGCGGATTGACGACGGGCGCGGTGATCTTTATATCTGATTGCGTGGCAGCGCTCGCACTGTTGGTCGCCTGGATTTGTGTTTTGGTAGCCGCAGGTTCCTGCGCGGCGTTTGCCGTCGCGCTAAGGTTGCGCGGGATGTTAGTGAGGGCGATTTGCGCCAGCGGCGTGTTGCTATGCCAGACGTGTTGCTTATTCGCAGTGTCTTCGGCGACCAGCCGCGCGAGCACATCGAATAACTCATCCGCCGTCAAGGTGCCGTCATTGTTGCGATCAATGAATTGACCTGTCGTCAACGCGGCGGCGAGATGCTTGGAGAAAACCCCTTGCCCGTTCCAGCGCTGGCCTTCGCGTGAAAATTCATTCGCGCTGCTTGCGGCAATCACCGTGAGTCCGGCACGCGATGCCGCCAGTTGATCGAAGGCTTGCAGAAATGCTTGTGCTGCGTTGCTGTTCGTATCGGGATCGAAAAAGTCCCGGCGCAGAGCGTCTGTAATCAACAACACACGCCGCGCAGAAATTCGTTTGGCGAGCGCCTGATTGATTTCGTTGAGCGAAAGCGCTGTCGAGAAGGGATCTTTCGCATCCGAATCAGCGCCCAACAGGTAGGCTTCACCGAACTCCTGCTCGAAGACGCCATGCCCTGAGAAGAAGATGATGGCCGTGTCGTCTGCGCCCGCCGTGCGCGCCAGCCAGTTGCCGATGGCCGATTTGATGGCGGCAACCGTAGCGTCCTGGGCCGCCAGCACGCGCAGATTATCCGCGCCGACGCCGGCCTTCTTCAACGCTTCGGCCATCAACAGCGCATCGCGGTCGGCGAATTGAAGCTGCTGGCCGCCGCCGAGCTTTGCATATTTCGACACGCCGATGACGACGGCGACAATCTTGCCTTGAGGGTTGGTTGCAGTCGGCGTCTGCGCTGAGGCGAGCAGCGCCAGCGACGCCAGCAGGGTAGCGAGTGCGAGCGGAATGCTTTTCCTGATCATGGTGCTAGCCGTAGGAGCGAAAGGGCGCAAGCTTCTACATCGCGTAGAGGCGTGCGCCCTGAAACAACAATTGAATCTCGCCCTGGCGGAAGCGAGTCGCTAGTTTACAGGCGGCGTCGTCTGGGCCGGGAAGCTGGCCACAGCCTCCTGCTCTTTGTCGAACGTCTGGAAGACCGTCAACAGCTTGGTGATCATCAACAGGTCTTGAATCTTCTTGGTCAGATTCAGCAGCTTCAAATGACCGCCCTGGTTTTGGGCCGTCGTATAAGAGCTGACCAGTTCGCCGATGCCGGAACTGTCAACGTAGGACACATCGCCGAGGTTGAGCAGGATTTCCTTCTTGCCGCTGTCGAGCAGACCGCGCACAGCTTCGCGCAACTGTACGCTGCCTTCGCCGATGGTGATCTTGCCCGATAGATCGAGGATCGTCACGCCGCCGTCCTGGCGTTGGTTAATCGTCAACTGAGCCATCGCTTGTCTCCTTTTTCTACTTCAGAATTTTTACAAATGCTGTTTGTACTTTTTCATGCGGACGACGCTGCCGCCGTCTGGATGGATAGAATACTCTACCTCATCCATGAACGTGCGCATATAGAATATCCCGCGTCCGCTGGGATTAAGCAGGTTGTCGGCGCTCGTCGGGTCAGGCAGTTTCGATGGGTCGAAGCCTGCGCCGTAATCTCTGACGACGATGACCAGAGCGCTCTGCTCGGTTTCAAATCGGACATCCACTTTCTTATCGTCGGCGCTCTTGTTACCGTGGGTTATGGCGTTAATGACGGCCTCGTGGACGGCCAGCTCGATCCAACTGGCGTCGTCTTCAGTGAAGCCCATCTTCGCCGTGACACTCTTGGTGACCGAAGCAACCAGATCGACGAATTCGAGTTTGCTGTCTATTGAAAGCTCGATGGTCTCGGTCATCGGCTAGCGGGTTGCCTTTCTATGCAAAGCTCATTCTTGCAATTTGCTGCGCATGAACTAACGCGAAGGGTAGTCACAGGGCGCGTCATTGTGTAACATGGCGGAACTTGCGATGTCAAGATCAATAGGAATTCACGGCAAAAGCGCAATCCGCGGCGAGCTCAAGCTGCCGGGCGATAAATCGATTTCGCACCGTGTGGCAATGCTCGCAGGCATTGCGCAAGGCACTTCACGAATCCGCAACTTTGCATCGAGCGCCGATTGTCACGCAACGCTCGATTGCGTCCGGCGGCTCGGCATCACAGTTGAGGTGGATGACGGCGAGATCCTCATTCACGGCGAAGGGCTGCGCGGCATGAAGCCTGCGCAATCGCCCGCCGAGCTTGATGCGCAGAACTCCGGCTCGACCATACGCATGATCAGCGGCATCCTCGCGGGCCAGCGCTTCACGTCGGTGATTGACGGCGATGCGAGTCTGCGCCGCCGCCCGATGCGCCGGATTATCGAACCGCTCACCTTGATGGGCGCGCACCTCACCGCGCGTGATGATAACTACGCGCCGCTCAGGATCATCGGCGGCCCGTTGCGGGCGATTGATTTTACGAGCGGCGTCGCCAGCGCGCAGGTCAAGACCTGCGTGTTGTTCGCAGGGCTGTATGCCGATGGCCGCACCAGCTTTCGCGAGCCGTCACTGTCGCGCAATCACAGCGAATTGATGCTGGCGGAATTCGGCGCGCGGCTCAATCGGCAAGATGACGGCAGCTTGAGCATCGACGGCGGCACGGAGCTACGCGCAGTCGATTATCATGTGCCTGGCGATTTGTCATCGGCAGCCTTCTTCATTGCCGGCGCGAGCGCGCTTGCCGATTCAAGGGTGACGGTGACGGGCGTGAATCTGAATTCGACGCGCACAGGCTTTCTCGCTGTGCTCAAGTATCTCGGCGCGCAGGTTGACCTGAGCAACGTGCGCACCGAGCATGGCGAGCACATAGGCGATCTTGGCTTGACCGGCAGCCATCTCAAGACAGAGGCAGGCGGATTATTGCTCGACGGCGAGATCATTCCACACATCATTGACGAGATACCGATTCTCGCCGTGCTGGCCACACAGGTTGAAGGCCGCGTCGAGGTGCGCGAGGCGCGCGAACTGCGCATCAAAGAGAGCGACCGCATTAAGACGGTGGTCGCCGGCATCCGCGCTCTGGGTGGCACGATTGATGAGTTCGAGGATGGCTTTGCCGTCGCCGGGCCGCAAGCGTTGAGCGGCGCGCGCATCGAAACCGAAGGCGACCATCGCATCGCTATGGCATTTGCGATTGCCGGGCTGATGGCTGAAGGTACGACCGAGATTGTTGATGCGGACTGCGCGGCGGTTTCTTTCCCGGAGTTCTACGACATCCTCGAATCGCTCGCCGGCCCCGGGCGCGTTTCTCGATAAGATGTAGCGCAAGCTGTCAGCTTGCGCGAGTCAATGCGCAGGCGTAATGACAAACGCAAGCTAACAGCTTGCGCTACATGGGAAGACTCACTTGCAAGCAGCTTTGATCTTTCTCGTCGGCTTCATGGGCGCAGGCAAGACGACCGTCGGGCAGGCGCTGGCTGAAGCGATGGGCTGGCAATTTGTCGACCTCGACCCGTTGATTGAGCAACGCGAAGGTCTGACCATTCGTGAAATCTTTGAGATGCGTGGCGAACCGGAGTTCCGTCGCATTGAGCGTGAAGCGATAGCCGCCTGTCGTGAGATGAGCGAGACGGTCATTGCGCTCGGCGGCGGCGCTTACATTGCCGAAGAGAACCGCGCGCAGTTGCGCGAGATCGGCGTAACGGTGTGGCTCGACTGCCCGCTTGAAATTTGCTTGCGCCGTATCACCGGCGACGCCGCGAGGCCGCTCTTGCGCAGCAGGGAAGAGATGCGTGAACTGTTCGAGCGACGGCGACCTGCGTATGCGCTTGCCGATTTGATAGTCGAAACCGGCGACCGCTCGCCGGAAGAATTGGCTGCTGAAATACTTAAGCTGTTGGCCGGATGATTGTAATTAGGGTAGTGGGGTGATCTAGTGTTGATGCCATCTAATAGGTAGTGCTAGTATTTAAGCCATGTTCAACAAAAATTATACAACTCCAGAAGAGTTGATGATGGAATTAGCCGCACGTAATTGGTCAGATTTCTTTTCAAAAGAAATACTTTTTGATGCCCTTCCATGTTTGGGATTTTCCATCGTCAGCGAAGCTGTTGACACCTGCGTTCGACGTGGCGAGATGAAACTCGTTATTCCTCGCGGTGACGGAGCAAGGGGAACCTATTGTCACGGTCTAAGGGTAAGTAATTCTGATCTTGAACAGTTTGGACTAAAACCCCTTACGCTGTGAGCAATTCTTCTAGCGTCCAAACATGGTCAGTCAGCTTCGCTTCCATCATTGGCGTCACCCGCAGCGTTGAATGCACACGGCAGAAATTATAATAAGCATAATGAAGCGCATAAGCGGCATTGAGGTTTAACCACTTTTTCGAGAAAGCGTTTGTTAATCTCGTCATGCGACGCATACCCATGCGAATCGTCAAATTCTGCCTTTCAATATGCGACGTGGTTGCGTTATCAAGATCAGGGTTTCCGAAGATAGCGGTTTTCTCAAGACCGATGACTTGCGGCGGTGAGTAGCGGTGATCGTCATCTTGCAACTTGCCGAATACCTTGACGATTTGCGCGAAGTTCACTTTCTTAGCGCCTAAGCTCAACACGATAGCATCACGATACGGAATAAAGCCGTCCGTATAAATCTCAAAACTATTATCTGCGGTCGCTCTGTTCAGCTTCTCAGTGAAGGCGACTGTATCAGCAACAGTGCGACGGCCAAGATGCCAAGCAAGAATCAACTTTGTGTCTTTGTCCATGCCAGTGAAGCAATAAGCATCGCCTAAGTGATTATCATCACCTTGACCCTGCCGTTTCTTTGTGGCTTCTTTCATGCCGACGAATCCCCATATCTCGTCGCACTGGACTTGCTTAACGGAAACCTTTTGTATTTTTTCTTCCATCAGCCGTTCACACTTTTCGCCAACAACCAGTAGCAGCGCAAGGATGGTTTTCTTGTCAACGCCGGTTATGCGCTCCGTGCTACGAATAGAATTGCCTTCAACGAGAAGCCGCATGATAAGCAGTACCTTTTCCATCGCCAGCGTCATATTGCCAAGCGGCTTGTCTTTCGGCTCGCTGAATGTCTTTTTGCAGGTGAGGCATTGAAAACGCTGATTGCCTTTTCTGTCTTTGCCGAATCGTCGCGTTTCGCTGTTACAGGTTATGCAGTTCATAATGCGCTTTCCTTTCCAACACTTATTATGCCTGATCGCTCAAGCATTGTCAAGAAAATTGTGTTGATATGCTTGACTACAGGAAAGCATATTGGTACTATGCAGACACACAGAAACCCAGCAATGGGGATTTGTGTCTGCTCTTTACAGGGTAGTGGGGGTGACCAGGCTCGAACTGGCGACCTACGGTTTAGCAGACCGTCGCTCTGTTCCACTGAGCTACACCCCCACAAGACGCAGAAACGGTCGGGGCGATGTTTGGCAAAATACCTCCCTCCGACCGTTTCTCTATTTAGTCCATACTCGCATCCTTTTCTATAGAACCCTTCGCTGCAAGAACCTGAGCAATGCCCTGAAAGAATGCCGCAATTCTATCTGGCTTCCATCCGGCGAACTCGGCCATGTCAACCCGAACGCTAACGTTGAAGCGCACAACCCCTTCTGTCGGCTGCGAGAAAGAAGTTGTAACGGTAGACTTGCCTGATTGTGTTTCGCGTGGCTCAGGTGTAGCTTGCGCGTGCGGTCGCTCCGTTGGAGGCGGAGTCACAAGAGACGTACTCGCCTTTGTTATTCTGCCATTGTCTCGCTGAATCAAGCCCGATGCTTCCAGAAAGTCTAACAGCATGCGCAGATGGGGTCTGTATTCGGTTCCGGCTAACGCTGCATTCGCAAGATCGGTTATCGCCTGATCTTCTTCCATTGAACGCATGGATAGTTTGGGCATCAGGTGCTTGGCAAACCATGAAGTTCCGATGATCGGTGCTAATTGATGACCGGCTTTTTCGGTATTCCAGTCATAGGCATTAGCATAGTTGATAACCTCTGCTGCGGGTAGATACCCTCCCCCGCCTTTCTGAATCAGGCCGATTTCAGCAAAGAAGCCATTAGCCATCGTTATTGTATTGGGGTGCATATTAACGATGGCCGCAAGTTCGTTCTGTTTGACCGGCTTGGCCTCTGTTCCACTAGCATGGGCATAGCCTCGTAGAATATCAAGCTGCTTGGTGAACGCTATGCGTGGTGTCGGGAGAGGCTTTTGGGGTTTAGGTCTTAGAGTTTTCTGCGAGCCACTGGAACCGTTTGCACCGGCTGTGGGTTGAGTGTCGCTGGTTTGAGCCTCTTGAGTTGGCTCTGACTGTTGAGCGGCTTGCGCCTCGTTTTCCATGCCGCGTACCTCCTATTGATGTTTGGCGAGTTAATTGAAGCATAGAGCGGGTATTAAGTCAATAGATGGCGTGCAATGGCGTAGTCCGGCGAATGTTAGTATGGCTGCCATCGGGCATAGCATAATCACCATTGCCGTAAATGCCACATATAGGATATTTATGGCTTATTTCTTATAACGCCGCTATGCCCGATGGCAGCCATACCGAAAATCGCCCGAATACGACTAAAGAAAATAAGAGGGAGCGCGTGCGGATTTCAGGACTCAGATGCTCTTTTCCATCTGGCTTCTGCCGCTTTCTTGGCAATTGCTTTTCGCTTTTTTGGCGAGAGCTTTGCGGCGCGGGCCTTGCCGCCTTTGAGTCCACCTAAGCGGCCCAATGCAACGGCGGCAGGATTCTTTTGCGGGGTGTCTGCGGTTTCTTCGGGCTGGTCTATCGGCTCGCCTTTGTCCCTTGCTTCATCACGGCGCAACAGTTCTTGCAGGCCACTAAAGGCCATTTCATTTTCATCTTGCTTGCTTGACCGCTTTGGCATGATGAGATAATAACATGGTGGGAACCGGAGAGCGAAAAGTTTTCAGTGGGCATCAACACAAGAATACCCCACTACCGTAATTAGACTGTTCTTGCTTGAGCAGATTTAATGATATAGAAGGGAAACTTTGACGACAATATAGGCTCCTTATTTGTCAGCATCAACATTCTTGATTAAGTTTCATATCCATTGCTATTCGATTTTTTCAAGGACACAACGCGGCTCGACTAGAATCGTTTTGAAAGATGAGAGGCGCACGAGGCCGGGCTTGGCGCGCGGCGGCTTCGAGATGAATTTGCGCTGCGTGTAATGCACGGCGGCTTTGGCTTCGCGCCTGGCCTGTGAATAGAACGCCGCCAGCTCGGCAGCTTCGGCGATGCTGCGTTGCGGCACCTCGGCGCGGGCGGGGTTGCGTATGACGACATGCGAGCCGGGATAGTCGGCAGCGTGCAGCCAGATGTCTGTAGGTCTCGCAGTGCGAAAGGTCAACTCATCGTTCTCGCGGTCGCTCTTGCCGACCATCACTTCAAAGCCTTCGCTCGTGCGGAAGCGGCGGCCCGTCGTCCCGCTTTTCTTCTTCGCCTTCTTTTCAACGCTTCGTTCAGCTTTGCGCTTGATGCCGAGGGCGCGTTCTGCCGCCGCGCGTGTTTTGTCAATCTCGCCGGCAGTGGCGCTGGCTTCAAGCGAGGCGAGCAGTCGCTTCAAGGGCGCAAGCCGCGCCGCGATTTGCTGCTCGCGCTCATTGATGGCCACCATCGCTCGCTGGGCTTTTTGATAGCGCGTGAAGTAGCTGGCCGCCGTCTGCTGCAACGGCTTGTTCTCAGTTACTTCAATTTCTATCTCAGGCTGATCCGCATCGTAGTAATCGATGACGCGAGCAATCGAACCAGTGACGCGCGCCGTCGCCAGATTCGCAAGCAGCAAATCGCCGTAACGTTTCAATCGCTCAGGCTCCTCAAATCGCACGCGGTCGCGGCGGATGGCGGCAAGCGTCGTCTCCTGTCTTTTGATCGCTTGTGCCAGCATCTGCCGTGTTTGGTTATATTCATTACGAAGCGCCTCCTGCCGCTCGCGCCAGCCTGCATAAGCGTCAGCCGCCTCCGATAGCGTTGCAAACTCGCGGCGCTCGAAGCCTTCGGCCTGCGCCAGAGGGATGTGTGACAGCAGCAGATCGGACTTCAGATTGATCAAATGGTTTTCTGCTTCAGCAAACGGCAGGCGCGAATAGATCGCCGGCTGCGGCGCGCCTTCAAACAGATCAAACAGCAGCGAGCGCAACGCTTCAGCGGGCGCGAGGTTGCGGCAGCGAGCCGCGAACTCATTCTTCAATTGCGGCCCGAAGATCGACGTCTGCCCGAAGAACTTTTCTTCAATCTCAGCCTGTGACATCGCATCGGTCAGGTCGCGGCGCAGGGTTGCCGGATCAAACTCGCCGGCTTCGACGTTCAGCAGTTCATCGCCCGGCAATTCGCCGCGCTCGTCCAGCATAGCGATCAAGCGCTTCTCGGAATCAAACAGGTAAGCATTGGCCGAGCGACCCGTCAGCGCCAGCACCAGGCGCGCACGCTCGCGGTCGCCGCCCAGGTCGAACTTTTCAAGCTCAAGATGGACGACGCGATCCAGCGGCGGTTTAGTAAGGGAAATAACTTCCGCGCCGGCAACCACCTTTCTGAGATGTGAGGCAAACGGTGACGCAGAAGTCGATTCTCTGGCGAATTGTTTGAGTGACCGCGATGACAGAAACAGCGATGGATTGGCGCGATTGAGCGACGCGAAGAGCGCACGCCCTTCCGTCAGGCGCAGGTCGAACAGCATCTGTGTGCCCGATAAAAGGGCTCTGCCGATGCTGCGTCCGATCAACTGCTGACGCATTTCGCCGACCAGCGCCGAGAGATAAAAATTCTCCATATCGCTATGTTAACGGAGACGATGCGCTGGAACGAGGCGAAGATTGACGAAATCAGCATGACGTGAGGCGATTCAATCATCGGCGTGCGGCGGTTGGCGGGTCGCAAGACAATGACGGCGGTCTTCCAATCAGGAAGACCGCCTTCATTGAAGACTAACTTCGAAGACTAACTTCACCGCTTTTGCTTCGGCCTGGGTCGAGGGCCTTCCGGCGGCGGCGGCGGCGGCACACAAGTAATCGTCTTCGGCGTATGATCCAGATCGAAGGTCGTGGCGACCACCCGCACGCGAATCTCGTGAGGCTGGTTATTTTTCAGTTCGTTGGGTGTCGGGTAAAAGAATTCGTGCATGCCGTTACCTATACCCGCATCGAGCAAACTCTGACGGAAGCGATTCGCCTGCACCGTCGCGATCCTGAAACCATCGGCATAAATGTCGACGCTGATCGGCGTGTTCGGCTGGCCTGAATCCCACGCCCAGCCGACGATCTGGTTACAGTCGGCTATATCGTGAAAGCCGCCAAAGGAACCGACCGGGCAATTGATGACTTTCGGATTATTGCCCAGCCCGTTGAAGGTGCCTGTGAAGCCTACCGCTAAAGAATGAGGCTGGCCATTTTTCAAAGATGGAGGGGTAGCGAAGACAAACCCATGCACGCCGTTGCCCTTGCCCGCGTCGAGCAAGTCCTGACGGAATTGATCGGCCAGGACGGTGGCGATCTTATTGGGGCCGTCGTAAATATCGACGCTGATCGGCGTGTTCGGCTGATTGGCATCCCATGCCCAGCCGACCAGTTGGCTACAGTCTGCCGAATCAAAAAAGCCCTCCAGAGCCGGTGGGGTATTGCCCATGCAGGTGATCGTCTTCGGCGTAAACGTGAGATCAATGTTAGTGCCGCTGAAGGTGATGCGGATCGTATGCGGCATGCCGTTCTTCAGCGAATTGGGCGTCGGGAAGCTGAAGCCATGAACGCCGTTGCCTTTGCCTGCATCGAGCAAGTCCTGACGGAACTGATTCGCCGGAGCCTGTATGTCGACGAACGGGTGACCATCGATGTGTACATCCACATTGATCGGCGTGTTCGGCTGATTGGCATCCCATGCCCAGCCGGCAATCACGTTACAGTCGGCTATGTCATGAAAACCTTCATAGGCATGCGGATTACAATTAATCGTCTTGGGGGTGTTGCCCAGATCGATATTGCTGGAGCCGATGCGGACGCGAATCTCATGGGGCTGCGCGTCTTTGAACTGGTCAGGGGTCAGCAGGCTGAAGCCATGCTCGCCGTTGCCCTTGCCTGCATTGAACAGGTCCTGGCGGAACTCATTCGCCAGCACGGTGGTGAACAAGACATTGTCGACGTAAATATCTACATTGATCGGCGTGTTCGGCTGGGTTGAATCCCATGCCCAGCCGACAATGCTGTGACAGTCCGCTATATCGTGAAAACCTTCAAAGGTAAAGGCCTGATCGTCTGGAGCGGCATTCACCCGACTGACTGGAGAATAAAACAACAGCAAGGCAATGAAAGCTAGTAATAGAGGACTGATGAACCAACGCGCAACCAACCCTAACCCTGATCCCACTGGAATTCTTGCTATCCTCATGATCTTACTCCTTTGCTCTGGATTGCTTGATCTCATAGGAGCCATCCAGCTATACCCAATAACCCAGGTTCGTCGCCAATCGTCGAAGGCGTCTGGCTGAGGATGGAACAGTCAACGCAGATCGGCAGCAATCCGCGCCGGCATGCTGTTCGATCTTTTTTCCATACGGATTCTCTTTTTGCCTACAACCCGGATGATGGGAGCTGTATTCAGAGAGCGACCCAATGACCTTTGGAAATTCATTCCAACCCGAAATCTGAAACGATGCTGCGAATAATCTTCAGAGCTACTGGTTATAGGATACTGCTGGATAAATATAATTGTGATGCCGACGAGTGCCACCCTATCTATATTCGGCAGGTCTGTAATGTATGCGCTAACGGTTTATTTGTCAACATCTGCCTTCAGACAGCCAGGGCAGTTATAAATTCATTTGCCACCATGTAGGGGCGACTCTCTGTGGTCGCCCCAGACCGGCAATCATTGATCGCTTCAAATGCCAGACATTTCCACGCTGGGGAGGCCACAGAGGGCCTCCCCTACATGGTGGCAAATAGGGCGCGTTTTGTGCGAAGGCCGGTTGGTTATCAAAATTCGCTGATGATGCGTGTGCCAGCCAGATAGTCTTGCCAGCCCCGGCGCTGCGGACTGAAGGCGGCCCACAGCAAACCTATGCCGGCGGGTGCGGCGGCGATGAAGCAGCCGACCGTGCGCAGGATGGCGCGCGGCGCGGAGACCGGCTCGCCGGTGAACGCATCAATGATCCGCGTGTTCGTCAGCATCATGCCGAACGTCCTGCCGCAAAGCGATTGCGTCAATGCCAGATAAAAGAAAGCAATCATCAGGGCTATCGCCAGACTGGCGTAGCGAGTTTGCGGCAGCCCAAAATCGCCGTTATACAGACCGATCAAGGCGAGGAAGGGAAGCGCGCTCAAGGCTATCACGCCAAGATCAACCACCCCCATGAACAGGTGCGATATGCGCGACGGCCTGTCGTCACGATGCAACTCCGCCGTCAGGGCGCGATCCACCTTGCGAATTTCCGCTTCGAGATAATCGAGCGGCTCAATTTCGTCTATCGTCAGCGCGCCTGAGAGATCGTCTAAATCGAGATCGTTGGCACCCGCCATCTCAAGCGGCTCGACGACCTGACGCGGCACAATCGTGCGTGCCGGCGGGGCGGCGACTGGCTCCAGCGGTTGCGTCGTTCGGCTGGGTTCAACCGCTATCGGCTTGACGCTCGACGTTGTGCGAATGGCCGAGGTGTCAAGCGCCGGTTTCGCCTTGCCTTCGACCATGCGTGGGATGCTTGCCGGCAATGGTGGTGCTGCCGGCAATTCTCTTTGAGGGATTTCCGCCGCCGGCTCAAGTGCGCGGGCCGTCGCTTCGTTTTCAACTGAATAAGCTGGACGGGCAGGCTTTGCCGGTTCGATTTTCGGCAGATATTCCCGCTTGGCATTTTCACTGGCGCGACGGACGCGCGACAGGGCTTTTTCGACAATCGGGTTGGCGTTCTTAGCCGGCGCTTGCTCGTCCAGGCTATCCTGCGAAAAGGCATCGATTCTCGCGTTGCGCTCACGCAGGACGGCAGCCGCTGTTTCACTGATTGCCCGGCTCTTATGACGCCCTTCGTGATGCGAACCAGCGGCAGTATTCTCTTCAGACGTGACCGTGGCGGCGGCGCTGGCCAGCGCCGGATTATTGCGCCGGGCCTGTATCGCGCGGACTTTCTCGTTCAAATCCTGACGCCATTGCGGCAACGCGGCGTCAGAGGTTTCAGGTTGTTCCGCGAGCCGTGCTTTGCGAGGGAATTCGATCAAGCGCGAATCACCGGATCGCTGACTGCGGCGGCTCGACAACATCTTGCAGCGCGGGCAGCGCGTTAGCGTGTTTGGATAATTATGACCACATCCTTGACAATTCATTATGAGTACACCTCGATTAAAGAGCTATCGAGAAAAGGGGGATCCTGGCGATTCGGCCCGCATACTAACAGAATTTTCATGCCAAGGTCAACCAAAATATTGCGCTAAACAGATTGTGCTGCACAAGATATAGATGTGAGCCGCCAGCGGCAGGGCGGCGCGGCGAAAAACCGAGACGAGAGAAAAACAAAAAGCGTGAACCTTCGTTGTCGAAGGCTCACGCTTGCAAAGCAAAGATGGACGGTTGGAGATGCTATTCTTTCGGCGCGGCGCGACGCGATGAACCTGAAGGCGCAGCCGGCACGGCGACTTCCGCTGCGGCCTCGCTGCTGCCGTCCAACCCCAGCGCTTTGCGCACCTCGACCTCGATGCGGCTTTGCATGTCTGCGTCAGCCTTTAGCAGGTTTTTGACGTTTTCACGACCCTGACCGAGGCGCTCGCCCCTGAAGCTGAACCACGCGCCGCTCTTTTCGACGATCTTGTGTTCAACGGACAAGTCAAGCAAGTCGCCTTCATGTGAAATGCCGAGGCCGTACATGATGTCGAATTCCACATCCTTAAACGGCGGCGCGACTTTGTTCTTGACGACCTTAACCTTTGTGCGGCTGCCGACCACGGTGTCGCCGTCTTTGATCTGCGTGGCGCGGCGGATTTCCAGACGCACAGACGAATAGAATTTGAGCGCCCGTCCGCCGGTCGTGGTTTCCGGGTTGCCGAACATAATACCGATCTTTTCGCGAATCTGATTGATAAAAATCAGGCAGGTGTTCGAGCGCGCGACGACCGCCGTCAGTTTGCGCAGCGCCTGCGACATCAAGCGCGCTTGCAATCCTGGCAGCGAATCGCCCATATCGCCGTCAAGCTCGGCGCGCGGCACCAGCGCCGCGACCGAATCGATGACCAGCACGTCGACGCCGCCCGAACGCACGAGCGCTTCGGTGATTTCCAGCGCCTGTTCGCCCGAATCCGGCAGCGAGATGAAGAGATCGTTGACCTGCACGCCGAGTCTTGCGGCATACTGGGCATCAAGCGCGTGCTCTGCGTCAATGTAAGCCGCGACGCCGCCGGCTTTCTGAGCTTGCGCAACAATGTGCAGGGCAAGCGTCGTCTTGCCGCCAGACTCCGGCCCATAGATTTCGACGACGCGGCCACGCGGCACGCCGCCGATGCCGATGGCGGCGTCAAGGCTGAGGCAGGAGGTGGAGATGGCCGGAATATCGACAACCTTTTTTTCGCCGAGTCGCATGATCGAGCCTTTGCCGAACTGCTTCTCGATATTGACTATTGCGAGGTCAATCGCGCGATTGCGCTCATTGCGTTCATCTGCCATATCTAGTCGCTGATTCCTTTCTTTCTGAGGGTGAGTTTAGAAAGAAAATTATATCATAGAGAGGATGCACACCCTAATTTTTTCTCCGGTGCTCAGGCAGAAAAAAAGGCATCGGAATCATCCGATGCCTCTTGGCCCCTCAGGTTGTAATTGGCAAGCATCGTTGGGTGTGATGCTGAATGTCTTTTCCTTGAGCAAGCCTCGTACCATCGAGCGGCTATCTTTTACCGGCTTCGAGAAACCTTGAAAATACACTCTAATCTCCGTCCGAAGCTTTTTGGGGAATCGTTGGCGGCAGCTTTTCATGTCGCTGAATTGTCGGAAGATGAGACAAGAAGTCCGTAATTTTCGGGCGGCGCTCATTACTGACGGCTCAGGCTGCTCGCGGCTTCGCTCATATGACGTCCGGCGTTTGCGAGTGCCTGCCTCCATCTGGGAATAATTGCAGGGTCTTGCTTGATTCTATTTCGTACAATCGTTTCGTTTTGGGTCATACAGTCGCAGTTGTGGCGGGATGGCTGACAAGCGAACAGCCAGGATGGTGGGTGAGGGCACGGCAATGTTGAATTTCCGCCGATGACCGGGCAGGCAACCTGTTGGCATATTGATTGCACAAAAGCATAGCGGGATCGCAAGGAAGCAGTCGCAAGACGTTCTTTACAGTTGAAAGCAGAGGCTGAAGGGCGCGCGAAGTTCTTGAAACTTCATCGCAGTCGCAGCGTTTAAGCGAGTGAAATGTCCAGCCCTATGGTGGAAGGGATTTTGGACATAAGAGATTAAAGGATGTGAAAAAAGAACCGTTGGGTTGAGAAGAATAAGAAGAGGGTAGAAAAATGAAAAGGAACCTAGCAACAAGAAGTCTACACACGCGCAATCGTTTGGCTCAACCGCGTCAGTTGTCTGACCCGAATGAGCTGAAAAGCATAGTCCGTGATGGTTTAGTGTCCATGAACATGGCTGAGCGTGAGGATTTTATCCAGACGCTCGAAACCGAGATGCGCCGCGCCAGCCTGAATATGCGAGCTTATCTGGTGCCGCTCGGCATTCCTGGCCGCAGCCCGGAAGACCTGACGCCGACAGAGGTCGGGCACTTGATCCGCTTCCTGAAGATCAACGTGCCGGCTGCGACGGCTGCCGTCGAGAAGGCCATGTCGCGCTACAGCGTCTTTGCCGAAAAGGCCCAGCAGACGACCGACCGGCTCGCCGCTTAGTGCCATCAAGCCACTACGAATTTTTCTGCCAAAGCCCGCGCTGTTCGCAAACAGCGCGGGCTTTGTGCATTCAGTGTTCGCTTTAGAACAGCCTGCACTGCGCCGCACTGAGCCAATCCAAGAAATGACGATCTGTGTGGAAATGCCGCCGAGCATCCGGCCATACCGCTTTCTAAAGCTTGTTGCCATCCTGTAGAATTCACTCGCGAAGCGAATCAAGAGGTTGGCGATTGCGTGTTGCTTTGCAGCGCAGGCAGGCAACCGCTCAGGGGCAAGGGGCAGCTCTCGCGTGGTCTGGCAAATGAAAAATCGTCTTTTCGTCATCACGCCTATAGCCATATGCTTACTGCTTGGCGCGTCCACCCTGGCGCAGCAGAATAGCGTGCAGTCGCCCGACGCGCCAAAGCCTGGCGCGACGCCTGCCGCTCTCCGCGTTCAGGAAATGATGACGTTGCTGGAATCGAAGACCCCCGAAGCCAGAGACAAAATCAAGCAAAGTCTTAACGATGAGAACTGGTACGTGCGCGGCACGGCGGCGCGAGCTTTGGCGGAATTCGGCGATCCGTCATCTACGCAATCTCTATTGCCTTTGCTTCAGGACGCCAACTGGTACGTGCGCGAATCGGCGCTGGCAGCGCTCGGTGCGATGAAGACGGCGGCGGATGCGGCAATGCTTGAGCCGCTGCTTGCTTCGCCTGATCCTTATACGCGGGCGCGGGCTGCCCGTGCGATGGGCGCAATGAACGTAGCGCCGGCAATTGATTCGCTGATTCGCGCGCTCAAAGACGATGACGAATACGTCAGACGCACGGCAATCATCGCGCTTGGCGAGTTGAAAGCCGAGAAGTCCGGCGATGCGCTTCTGGCATTGCTGCAAGATGATTCGCCCAGCCTGCGAAAGGCGGCAGCCGTCGCTTTAGGTAAGATCGGCTACAAAAAGGCCTGGACGGCCATCGCGTCGGCGACCAAGACATCGGAGGATTGGGAATATGCTGCGGCGCTCTATCGCCTCGGCCACCGCGATGCGCTCGATGCGGTTACTGCCGCTCTGCACAGCCGTTTTGCGGATGTGCGGCACGCGGCTTTGCGCGACTTGTTGGAATTTGCTGACAATCTGGCTTTGCCGTCGCTTCTCGAACTCGCCTTGCCGCAATCCGCCAATCCTACGGCGGCGGGCCTGAGCGCCAATGAAGCGTTCGCCTTTCGTTTGCTGATTGCCGAAGGTCTGGCGCGGTTCAGCGGCGCAGAAGCGCAAGCCGCGCTCATCAAGATGATGGATGATCCTGCGCCGCGAATCCGCTCGACGGCGGTCGTTTCTCTGGTAAGAGTAAGCAAAGCAAATCCGCGAGACGACGCGGCGATCAATGCGCTGATCGCTGTATTGCGGCGAGAAAAATTGCCGCAGGTGCAGACGACGATTATCGAATCGCTGGCGTCGTTTGACCGCGCGCACGTCGCTAACCTGCTTTTGCAGACGAGAGCAACTGACGGCAAGCTGGTCGATGCGGTAATGCAAGCTCTCGCCGCCGTCGACGTCACGGCGGATTCATTGATCACCCAACTCAACCGCGGCGAAGCGGCGTCGCGAACGCTTGCTGCGGAGCGACTGGCGATGCTTGGCGACCCCAAGGCCGTGCCGCCCTTGATTGAAATCCTTGCCACAGCCAAAGAGGTGACTCTGCGCGTCAGCGCCGCCGCCGCGCTCGGTTCGCTTAAAGACCGCCGCGCCGTGGATGCGTTGGTGACGGCAACGAAGTCGCCGGAAAGAGATGTGCGGCTGTCTGCCGTGTCATCGCTTGGCCTGATCGCCGATCATACGTCGTCTGAAGCCTTGTTAGCAGCCGCCAAAGACGCCGATCAGAGCGTGCGCAATGCGGCGCTGGTGTCGCTTGCGGCGCTGGGCATCTCGGTCGAGCGTTTGAGCGCAGATGTCAACAATCCTAACTGGCAAACACGCGTCGCTGCCCTCGCCATGCTCGCACGGCTGGGCGATGCGAAGTCGACGCCTTTGCTGATTGCGGCGTTGAAGGACGCAGACATTCGCGTTCGCGCCGAAGCGGCGCGGACGATTGGTGTGATGGGCGATCAACGAGCGCTGGACGCGCTCATCGTTGCGCTCAACGATCCAAGCGCCGATGTGCGCGTTGAAGCGACCTTCGCACTAGGACGTTTGAAAGATGCGCGAGCCATCGCGCCGCTCACCGGCTTGTTGAACGACCGCGATGCGCGCGTCAGTCTCGCGGCGGCGGAGTCACTCGTGCGTATGCAGGATGTGCGAGCCATTCGCGTGTTGGTCACGTCGCTTACAGATAGCGATTGGCATGTGCGTGCGCGGGCGGCGCAGGTGCTGGCGCGTGTATCGGCGGAGGCCTCCATCGAAGAAGCGACGACGCAATTGGCGAAAGCCGTCACCGATAAAGATCCGATTGTGCGCTATTACGCGGCGGAGGCGCTCGCGGGCATCGGCGCAAAAGCCGTTCAGCCATTAATAGACATCTTGCGCGCGCCGCGCGACCAGGATCGAGAGCGCGCCGCGCGCGTTCTGTGGCGCATCGGCAAACCAGCGGTTGAACCGCTGATCACTTTCATTCAGGATCGCAGTTTGAAGGCTGAAATGCGCGCCGTAGCGGCGCACGCGCTCGGCGTGATAGGCGATGGACGAGCGACTAAAGCCTTGATACAGCTTTTACGTGACGAACGTTACTTTGTGCGCGAACAGGCGGCCTTTGCGCTCGGCCAGATGGGCGACAGCGCAGTCGAACAGATCATCGAGATGTCGAATGCATCGCTGCCGGCAACGCGCGAAGCCGCCGTCGAGGCGCTCGGCAGCTTCAATTCGCCGCGCGCCATCGCGCGTATCAATGAAGCGATAGCCGATGGCAATGCCAGCGTTCGCATGGCGGCAGTCAAGGCGATGGGACAGACCGGCAGCGAGCGCGCCGTCGCGCCGTTGATGGCGATGTTGCGCGACGAATCGAGCGCTATGCGCGCGCAGGCCGCCGCGTCGCTGGCGCGGCTTGGCGAGATTGCCTTGCCGAGCCTGATCGCGGCGCTCAAAGACAGCCGCCCGTCCGTGCGTCAGCTTGCTGCTGAAGCGCTTGGCGACATCGGCTCAAAGCAGGCCGTGCCGGCGCTGCTCAATCTGGTGGCGAGCGATCTATCGGGGGCGCGGCCCGAAGCCATTGAGGCGCTCGGCAAGATCGGCGATGCGTCGGCCATTGCGCCGATTCTAGCGGCGATGAAAAGTGGCTCGGTTGCCGTGCGCAAGCGCAGCGTCGCGGCGCTGGCCCGTTTTCGCGATGCCAGGGCGGTCGATGCGTTGGTCATATCGCTTACGGATCGTGACGAAGAAGTGCGGCAGAGCGCCGCCGCAGGGCTTGCAGAGATTGGCGACGCCCGCATCATTGCACCGCTCGAACGTATAGCCGATTCAGACCCCAGCCGTGATGTGCGCGACGCGGCGGTGCAGGCGATTCAGCGGATTCGCGCGCAGAGCCGCGCGCCGCGCGACAAAGCCCCGGAGACGAAACCGACGCGCCCCTGATGGCGCATCGCGGGTTTGCTTTTTCGGGTTGAACTTCTTACTTGTGGATGAGCTAGAGGAATGAAGAAAATAATTGCACTTCTGACCATTGGATTGATTACCGCAATGCTCGGCGGCTGCACGAAGCCGGCGAGCGATTCGCACAGCGCCTCAAAGAATGCTGCATCAGCGGCAACCAACAGCAGCGCTGCGCCGGCAAGCGTTGCGGTTATCGAAAACAAGAACAACAGCGCCGCAACCGGAAATAATTCAACCGCATCTGCGCAGGCAAATGCCAACGGCAATGCCAATGTGTCGAGCCGCAATCCCGCGACCGCCGCCCCTGACCCGGCGAAGCTGATCGGCACTTACGAGATGAACCAAATTCAAAAAGAAGGTGTGTCGACCATGATCACCCAGGCAAAAATCGAATTCATCTTCAACGCCGATGGTCGTTATAATCGGGTCGCGACCGCCAAAGGCAGAACGGTTAATACGCAATCCGGCCAGTTTTCCATCGTCGGCGACACACTGACTTTCAAGATTCAACTCATGGGCAAGCAGATCAACACGAAGCCGATTGAAAAGAATTACACCATCGCCTTGTCGCCCGACGGACGAGAATTGAAAATGATCTCCAAGACCGGCGAAACGGCTACTTTTTATCGCACACATTGAGCTTGTTTGAATGCGCAAACGATGGCTTCTGCATTTCGTATTGTGCATGGCACTGGCGCACTTCGCAGCGGCGTGTCGCAAGGTTCAACCGCAGACCGCCGAAGACGGTTTGCATTCGCAAAATGCCGAGCCCATCGAAGATTCGGGCCGCCGCCTCGCCGGCGAGTTTATTGTTCTGTCGCTGGCCGACGATTATGTGGCGAACTCCGTGCAAGCAGCGCCGCGCTGGGCGTTCAGCTTCAAGGAAGACGGCACATTTCGCAGCGAGCGCGATGTGCGCGGCACGCCGCGCATCGAAGAAGGCAGTTACCTGATCAGCGCGCCGGGTGAGCTTGTCCTGTACATTGAAACCGTCGCCGGCGACGCGCTCACGGATGCGCGCCTTGAGCGCTACAAGATCGAAGCGCAGAGCGATGCCGAATTGAGACTCCGCCGCAACGGTGCGGCGACGCTGGTTTTGCGTAGAAAGTGAAGCCAGTGTAGCGCAAGCCATTAGCTTGTACATTGGCCGGCGCAAGCTAACAGCTTGCGCTACATCATTGGGTTTGTCGTTGGCGACTGCGTCCGCCAAAAATCTTTTAAAATTCGACGCGGCGAGATTTTGATTTAGCCTTTTCGGGTTTGGATGATTGCGTTATTATTGGCGTAGCTGTCAGTCACCTCATCCGAGGTCTCGTAGCTAAAATAGAGCTTGCGGCTCTGAACAAGGTTCGTAGAGAGGGGTTATCGCAATGCGCGCCTATGATGGCATAAGGGCGGAGCGAGGGCGCGAGGTCACTCTTGAGACGCCCGATTTTTTGGAGCAGGCCCGTCAGCTACTATCCAAGAGCATTCCTGTCGAGTTGCGAATGAGCGGCAGCAGCATGAGCTCGGCCATCGAAGACGGCGACGTGGTGACGGTCGAGCCGATCACCGGCGACCCTATACGCCAGGGCGACATCGTGCTTTATCAGAGCCGCTACGACACCGCAGTCATTCACCGTGTCGTGCGCATTGATCGTTCAGCGCCCGAAAAATTCATCCTCACGCGCGGCGATTCGGCGACCCAGAACGACCTGCCGATTCCGCTGCACCGCATCCTTGGCCGCGTCAAACTGGTCGAGCGCGCCGGCGAGCGCATCAAGGTCGTGCGCCCGCGCCGCAACTTCCTGCGCGTCGTCTTCGGCTGGTTCGAGAAACTGAAGTTCTGGTAATCGCTTCAACCGTGCGCCGCCAGCCGTCCGGTCACCAGCAAGCCAATCAATAACAATCCAAGGGCGATGCGATAGCCGACGAACAGGTATGTCGTGTGTCGTTTCAGGTAGTTCAACAGGAAAGCGATGGAGAGATAGCCGGTGATTGCCGAGACGACGGTGGCGACGGCGAGACTCGTCCAGTCGGTGTTGGTTGAATGCAAGGCTTTCGGCAGTTCGAGCAAACCGCTCGCGGCGATGGCCGGGATGGATCGCAAAAATGAAAAGCGCGCCGCCGCCTCGCGCGTCAGTCCTGCGAACAAGCCGCCGCAGATGGTCGAGCCGGAGCGCGAGAATCCTGGAATCAGTGCGAAGACCTGGGCGACGCCGACGGCAACCGCGTCGCTGGCTTTGATGGTCTTGAGGTCGCGTTTCTGCGCGCCGACGATTTCCGCGATGACCAGCAAGATAGCGACGAACAGCACGCCAAAGGCGATGATGCGCAGGTCTTTGGTGAACGGCCCTTCGATGATCTTCTTGAGCGCCAGTCCGAGCACGGCGACCGGCAGCGTGCCGATGATGACCAGCCAGCCGAGCCAGGCATTGTGCTTGTCGGTAGAGGTGATGGGACGCTTCTTGATGATGCCGAGATTGGCGTTGATGAAGCCGCGAATGATGTTGATGATGTCGCTCCAGAAATAGACGATCACGGCCAGCAGCGTGCCGAGTTGAATGACGGCAATGAAGGCCGTCCATTCCTGATCGTTTTTGATGTCGCCGAGCAGATGCCCGGCAATCGTGAGGTGCGCGGTGCTGCTGATGGGAATGAATTCCGTGAGGCCCTGAATCAGACCGAAGATGATGGCGTGAATGATCGACATTCGCTAGAGTTTCCCTTCGCTGGTAGAATCAACCGACGAGTGAGTCTAGTGATTGCAAGACGCGACTGTCAACGCGATGAGCAAGCATCAGCAGTCAGCAGCGGACTGAAAATCCGCGTGTCGCTTTGACCGCCGAGGGACGAACAACGAATGAGCGGAGAAGGGAATCGCGGATTAAAATTGTTTCTGGAGATGTGGCTGCTGATCGCGCTGCTGGCCGGGTTCAATTTTTATATGTACCACGATGGCGGCCAGAAGAAGTTCCTTGTCATGGGCATCGGCACGGTGGTGGCGTTCGTCGGTTTTGGTCTGTTTTATGTCATCTACGTGCGCAAAGGAGAAAGGTAAGTTGACAGGCTTGCGAGCGGTTGTTTATATTGTCGTTTTGACATCGGAAGCAAAAAGCTCACCGAGAATGGCCAGGTAGCTCAGTTGGTAGAGCAGCGGACTGAAAATCCGCGTGTCGGGAGTTCAACTCTCTCCCTGGCCACCATCCTTTTTCTGTTTTGCAAGTTGGTATTACAGGCAGCCGAAAGGCTGCTTTTCTTGTTTGGGCCACATGTGCCTGCGTTGAAGACTTGTCGTGTTGAGCCTTCGAAAATGAATGAAGAGCGCTGAACTTCCAGCGCTCTTCATTCCCCGGCCCTCTGCCGCTTTTCCTCAGAAGATGAAGCGCACCTGCACCTGGAACATGCGCGGCGGGTCGACGTTGGCGAACGCCGGAATCGCGTTCGTGGCCGTGCCGACGGCGGCGAGCTGACCGAACGTCGGGTTCGGTATGCCCGTGTCGCCGTACACCGTCTGTCCGCGACCCAGGTAGTTGCCGTGGTTGAAGAGATTGAAGCCCTCCAACCTGAGCAGGATCGCCGTGCGTTCTGACAGCCTGATGCGATCCTCGATGAAGAGTGCCACGTCGGCGGTCGGGGTGCCGCGGAATGCCGACTTGCTGATCACCTTGCCATCGATGACGGGCCGGTCGTTGTTGGCGCCGTCACCGTTGTTGTCTATGCCGGTTGTGGCACTGAACGGACGCGAGGATGCGAGTTGTGTCAGTGTGCCGGCTGTGATGTTGAACGGGAAACGGTAGCTGAACGTCATGACCGCGCGATGACGCTGATCGACCACGCTCGGTCCGCGTTCGACCTCGCCGAGCCGCGAGATGATGCCCTGATTCGAGTTGATGCCGTTGCCATCCGGTTCGAAGGTGTTGGTCGCCTTAGACAGCGTGTAGCTGAGCGAGGCATAGATACGCGAGTTGCCGCGATAGGTGACCTGCGTTTGCAATCCGTCGTAATCACCGATGCCGAGGTTCATGATCGTGCTGACCTGGCGCACCCCGCCCGCTTTCGGCAGGATGGGACGGGTGAGATTGGCAGCGGCCACGGTTCTGACCTGTCCGGGCGCTGTGCGATCAAATGGCGCCGGGGCGTTCAAATCGATGGTGCGGTCGAGGCGAGTCCAGTGCTGATGCACATAGTCCGCCCCGATGATGAATCCCTTTAGCAGCTCGTGCTCCACGCCGATGGAGACCACCTGGCTGCGGGGATTCACCAACTTATCTGGGTAGTTCGGCAGCAGATCGAAGTTCAGCCCGTACTTCGCAAACTGCGATTCGTAGAAAGAGCGCTTGCCGGCGATGATCGTGATGTCGCGCGCAGGCAATTGTGAAGGCGGCAGCGTCTTCGGATCAAACGACAGCGGCAGGCATGATCCCGTCAGGCAGGTCGGGAAGCCGAGTTGCCCAGGGGTCGCGGTGTAGGTCGTCAATCCGTCTAGCCCATTCACCAGGTAACCGGCGACCGCATTGGAGCGAATCTGCGTGTAATACATGCCGTAGCCGCCGCGAATCGACAGGCGCGAATAGCCTCCCGGATGCCAGCCGAAGCCAACGCGCGGCACGAAATTCTTCGTCGCGTCGGTCAGGGTCTGCCGGTCGTAGCGCAGCCCGAGGTCGACGGTCAGGTCTGGGCGCAGGTGTATGCTGTCCTGCACGAACCCTGTCAGGAGCCACTGCGGCAGATCATAGCTGCTGATCCCGAAGTTGATCGGCTGCGTGTAATTCTGCACGTCGGCCAGCGTCAATTCACCGAAGGGCTTCGTTGTCGTGTTCTTGAACGTGAAGGTGCCGAGAATCGCTGTGCCGGGCTCGCTGCCCGTGCCGCCTGATGTATGATGGATCACACTACCACCGAGGCGGAGGTAGTGCTTGCCAAGCGACCACGACAGCGTGTCGGAGAACTGAAACTGGTGACTAAAGATGTCGGAGGCGCGTGACTGTCCAATCGTGAACGGCACCGTCCCGCTGCGTGTGTAGGTGGTTGAGAGCGTCTGGGCTTCCCAGAGCGTCACCGGGTCGCCATGCAGGTAGGCAAATCGCGCTTCGTTGAGAAGATGCGGGTTGAAGACCGCCGTATGATTGACCTGCGCCGTCCATGACCTGCGCGCGTACCGGCGCGCGACGCTGGGTGCATTCGTGCCGCCCACGGCGTCCTGTGGATTGTCGTCGTCAAACCGATCAATGTTCGTTCGGAACATCAACGTCTGGTTCGACGTGAGCCTATGATCCAGCCGTCCGTCAAAGAGGAACTGGCGGTAGTGACCCGTGTAGTCGAGGCGGCCATCCGCCGGTAACAGGAAGGCTGGCAACGTGGGTGAGAGGAACGTCGTTCGATCCTGCCGCGTGTAGTCGGCGGTGGCGAAGAAAAAGGTCTTGTCCTTGATGATCGGTCCGCCGATTGAGCCGGAAAACTGCTTCAGCGCATCCGGAATGTCCACGGGGTTGATCGCCTGGAGCGTGGGAGGCGTGACGCAAGTCGGCACAGACGGCGGGCAGAAGTTCGTGGTCGAGAAGGTATCCGCCTGCCAGTCACCGGGACGTATCAGGAACAGTCCTTCGCCGTGCAGGACGTTCGTGCCGGACTTGGTGACGATATTCAACGCGGGGCCGGCGGTCCAGCCGAATTCGGAAGAAAACGCGTTGGTGAGGATGGTTATTTCCTGGATGGCGCCGAGCGGCACGGTGGCGATTGCCGTCTGGCGGCCCCACCCCTCATCATTGTTCGCGCCGTCGAGTGTGAAAGTGGTTGTACGGCGTGAACCCGCGCCGGTGATGAAGTAGGTCGCGTTGACGAAGAGATCCCCTGTCCCTTTCCCTTGCCGAAACGCCGAATTGAGGAGCGGCAGCGTCGTCGCCTTACGGCCCAGGATCGGCGTCTCGTCGATTTGCGGGCTGTCCAGCCGTAGGCCGATCTGCGGATTGGCGCGCACGCCTTCGGTCGTACCGTAGACGGTGACTTCCGCTGTCTGTGAGCCGACGGGGAGCGTCACTTTCAGGGTCGCGGTCTCACCCGAGCGCAGCGTGATGTCTTTGCGCTCTTCGTTGCCGAATCCACTTTTGGACACGCTGACTGTGTAGGTTCCCGTCAGCGACAGCGCCGGAATAGTAGCGCTGCCGTCGCTTCCCGAAACGCTCTCGCGCACGGCGCCTGTCGCCGTGTTCACCACTGAAACTTTAGCGTCCGGCACGACGGCGCCGTTTTGATCGACCACGACGACGATGATCGTCGCCGTATTGGGAGACTGCCCGGCGACCGGCGCCGCGATGAAGGCAAAGAGCGCGAGCAGAAGAAGATGCAAGCGCACACGATTCTTGGTTGTCATTTGATCACCTTGTCCCTTATTCATCTTTTTTTTACAACTTCAATTGAGCCTGATGCAAAATATGGCATTGCCATCATTTCAGAGGAACCAATGAGAGTAGTTCCATAAATATTTAGACACAAAGGAAATAATTTTCTTCCATATTTTTTTCAAAAAGAAAAAGCTCGCGATATTTCGTTAGCTTTTCACCATAGAACGTAAAAAAACGGGTTAGAGGCGTGGTGTGATAAATGGCAGGTTGGAAAAGCAGCGGCGGGCCACGTTGCCGCCATTCTTTTATGGACTTTACCGAGACAGCTTGTTCCAAAAGAGTTGTGGTAGATTCAGCTACACTCACCCTGAAAATTAAGATTAACTACATTTACAACTTTGACAACTTACAATGAACTTCATGGTTTTCCTGCGCGTTCTGCCCCAGTGACAGAACATTAAACCCGTGTATGTTCTTACTTGATGAAAAGGAAAAGATTTCTATGAAGATCAAAACCAATGTCAAAGCCGGGGCCGGAAAAGCCGATCTGGTCAATGGCATAGTCGATCAGCCCTAAAGCACAGCGCATAGGAGGAGCGAGAATCCCACTCCCGCTCCTCCTATTTCCACCTGTTTTCCAAACCTGAAAGATATGATCCTTTGAGGGGCGCGCGGCGCAACGGAGTTAAGTGGTCTGCCGTAGACTTCGGGCAATTTATCTTGTGTTTAATCAAGTGGCTCGACCTGTATGCGTGTGCCCGTGAGCGTTCCTGTGTCTGAGAAGACCACGTTGCCGCCGGGGTCTTTGACCTCGACCTTGAACGGGCCACTCCAGATATTGTCGCCGCCTGCGAGCCGTAAGGTTCCGACGACCTTGATCGTTCCGCTGAATTCATTTGACGGGCTGCCGATCAATACGATGAAGGTGTAGCCCACTTCACTGCCGCCCTTGAAAATCCACGTGCCGTGCCCGGCAGTCTCGAACGCGCTCGGCTCGTCAGCAATCATAGTCCCGTCCGAATTGAAAGTGATCAGCGCCTTAAACTCGCCCTGTGCTGCCGTGTCGCCGTTGACGCTCCACGAGCCCGGCATTGCCTTGACGACTTTCGTCTGCGTCCTAACATCGCCGGAAGCCGATTGCCAGGTTGCTGCGATCACTGAGGCGGCGAGCGTCAGGCTCATAACAAAATTGAAAAGCACTTTTCGATTAATCATCTCTGTTCTCCATAGCGAAAAATTTCAGCCGTTCGAGGATTTCAAAAACGACCTGCCCTGACTATAATCAACTCGCTCTTTCGCGTAATGACAGACCTGTGACAAAGAAGTGATATTTACCGCCGAGCCTGGCCGTTTGCCGATGGTGGCCCTATGACTGAAAAGCGACGTGATGCGCAACTCTATGAATTTGACGATGTGACGGTTGACGGCGAAGGCTTTCGCGTCTTGAAGAGCAATGAACCCATTCCGCTGACGCCGCGCGCCTTCGATGTCCTGCTCTTTCTCATCGAGCAGCGAGGGAGAGTCGTCATCTGGACAAGCGCGACACGGATAATGCCGAAGCCTATCACCTCTATCTCAAGGGTTATTATTTCCTCTATAAGTTTTCTGCCGAAGGCATGGCCAAAAGCTTCGACTGCTTTAATGAAGCAATCGCTAAGGACTCGAATTATGCCTTGGCTTACGCCGGCCTGGTCGAAGCCTATTTCAATCTCTCTTTCTTCGCGTCGCCGGTAGAGGTGTGGACAAAAGCGAAAAGCGCCGCCCTGCGCGCTTTGCAAATTGACGGCGGGCTTGCCGAAGCGCATTACGCGATGGCGCTCGTCAGCATCTGTTATGACCGCGATTGGCGCACCGCAGAGATCGAGTTTAAGCGCGCTATTGAACTGAATCCCAACTACGCGCCGGCACATGATTGGTATGCCTATTCCGTGCTGGCACAAGCGGGGCGATTCGATGAAGCCTTTAACGAACTCGAAAAAGCCTGTGAACTCGATCCGCTGTCGCTGGCAATCAACACGGATTATGGCAACTGTTTGTATTGGGCAGGTGAATATGAGCAGGCGATTGCCCGACTGAAGAAAGTCATCGAGATGGAGAACCAATTTTTCATTGCTCACATGTTTCTCGGCCTGGCTTATCTGAAGACCGGACAATTCACCGAAGCCATCAGCGAGCTTGAACTGGCGCAATCGCAATCGCAGCACCCGGCAGCCGCGGGCTTTTTAGGATATGGCTATACGGTAGTGGGCAATGAACCGGCGGCACGCAGAATACTGGATGAATTGATCGGCCAATCGGAGACGACCTTTATTCCACCCGATGCCATCGCCATGATCTACAGCGGGCTTGGCGAGAAGCCACAGGCGTTCAAGTGGCTGCAAATGGCTTGCGACAAGCGAACGGTTGTCTCGCTATCGCTGCGCGTTGAGCCGATCTTTGAATCGCTGCGTGCGGATGATGAATTCGCTGATCTCTTACGCCGAATCGGTCTCGATTCATAGAAGCGTTCTGGCTTCCCAGGCCGTTCCATTATGTCCAAACAGACCAACGCCGGGCGCAATCGTCATCGCGCCCGGCGTTGGTCTGTTTGTTCAGAAGAATCTACCGTGACTCTGGAAATCCCGACTACTTGTTCTTGTTCGCAGCCGTGCTGTTGCGATTAGCTGAAGCGTTGGTGTTAGCGTTGGCGTCGTGGCTGTGGTCGGCGGCGGCGGCATCGTCCGTGACCTTGAACTTGCGCTCCGTATGGTTGTAATCCCAGTCGCCGAATTTATGCGGCACAGGTTTGTTGCTCGCGTCTAACAGCTCAAGCACAACGGTGTGCTCGCCCACCCCAACCTCTTCCCACTTCCACCAGACAGGCTCCCACTTCGTCAGCACCGCAGTCTTCTTGCCATCCAGCGTGTAACGCACTTTGTAGCCGTTATCACCCAGCGTTGCGTTGGTCACGTAGAAATCCAACATCAGACCGCGCGGGTCGTCTTTGAATTTGTAATCGCCTTTTGGACGCGAATAGGTCAGCAGCGGCAGCTTCTTGTCTACGACCACAGGCGTCGCAGCGCCGACGTTGAAGACGACGTAATCGAAATCCGCCGCGTCGTCCTCTTTGATAGACTCGTGCCATTCGCGGCTCGGAAAGGCGCGCAGCGAGTGCGTCCCCGGCGCGAGGTTCTTGAACTTGTCGGGCGAAAACGGCACGCTCGGATTGTAGTCCGCTTCATAAGGCTCGTTGTCCAGAATGACGTGGATGTGCTGGCCTTTCTTGCGCGCAGGGTCTTGATAAATCGGATAGCCGGTGATCGAAAAGGTCGCCGCGACGGCGTTGCTATCCAGAGAACTGGCTTCAATCGGCGCGGTGAATTTCAAAGAGACGTGGCCGCTCGGCCCGGCTTTGAAATATCCCGGCGCTTCCGGCACCGGAACCGCGTCGGCGGGCATCCCCGGCGCTTGCGCGGCTGCCGCCGCCGTGTTGCTGTTAACGTTGGTTGAGTTGCTGTTGGTAGCCGCTGGCTCGCAACTCGCGGTGAAGAGCGCCAGCGCCAGCAAGCCGAAGGCGGCGATTCCTTGAAGCGAAAAGCGTGATCTCATTTGCAAACCTCCCTGGGTTTTAGTTGGTTGAGGACGGATACCTTTGTGTGATTCATTACCGAAGCGCGCCGCCCGCAAGAGCGCGCCGCAGATTCAAGCCAAGCGCTGATTTTACCACTCAATCGACGTCGGCAGCATCGGCACGCCGAGATGCGGGCCGGGATTGTTGAGCGTCGTGCGCAACGCCAAACCGAGCGCCTTGCGCGTCTCTTCGGGTGTGATGATGGCGTCAACGAAGCCGCGCGCCGCTGCGAATCTCGCATCGAGTTCGGCATCGTACTTCGCACGCACTCGATCCATCTCAGCGAGCATCTTTTCATCAGGCGTGCGGCCTTCGAGCTTGAGCTTTTCAAGCTCGGCGCTGAACAAGGCCATCACCGCAGACTCGCCTTCCATCACGCCCATGCGCCCTGTCGGCCACGTAAAGATGAAATCGGGATCGAATCCCTGCCCGGCCATCGCGTAATAGCCAGCGCCCGATGCGTGATTGAGCGTCAGCACGATCTTTGGCACGGTCGCCGTCGCCATCGCTTCGACGAATCGCGCGCCGGCGCGAATGATGCCCGAATGCTCTGCGTCTGTGCCGACCATGAAGCCCGCCACGTCCTGCAAAAAGAGCAGCGGCGTTTGATGGTGATTGCAGGTCTCGATGAAATACGCGACCTTTTCCGCCGAATCGGTGTAAATGATGCCGCCGAACTTTGGCGGGCGGCCTGCCGCGCCGCGAATCAAGCCGCGCTGATTGGCGATGACGCCCACAGGGATGCCTTCGATATGCGCAAAGCCGCAGATCATCTCTTTCGCATAATCGGCCTGAAATTCATCAAGCTCGCCGGCATCCAGCAAACAGGCGAGCACGTCACGCATATCGTAAGCCCCGCGATGATCGGCAGGCAGAATGTCGTAGATGTCGGCGAGCGGTCGCGCAGGTTCGCGCGGCGCTTCGAGCTTGACCCGCACGGGCGGCGGCAGCGGCAGTTCCGTGACGAACTCGCGCAGCTTGAGAACGCACTCGGTATCGTTTTTGGCTTTGTAATGTGCAACACCGGAAATTTCGTTGTGCGTGCGCGCGCCGCCGAGCGTCTCGCTGTCAACCGTCTGACCGACTGCGCCCTTTACCAGATTCGGCCCGCCGAGCCCCATGAACGACGTGCCTTCGACCATAATGATGAGATCGCTGAGGGCAGGGAGATAAGCGCCGCCCGCAACGCACGGCCCCATGACGGCGGCAAGCTGCGGCACTTTTAGATAGCGGCGCATCACCGAGTTGTAGAAGAAGATTCTGCCGCCGCCGTACTGGCCGGGAAAGACGCCGCTTTGATATGGCAGATTGACGCCGGCTGAGTCGACCAGATAAACAATCGGCACGCGGCAGCGCATGGCGATTTCCTGAAGCCTTAAAACTTTGCGCACGGTTTCTGGCCACCACGAACCGGCTTTGACCGTCGCGTCGTTGGCGACGACGACGGCTTCGCGCCCATTGATGTGACCGATGCCTGTGACGACACCGGCGGCGGGCGCTTGCCCGTCGTATTGATCGTAAGCGATCAGCAGGCCGGTCTCTTGAAAGTAAGCGTCTTCGTCAAACAGCAGGCGTA
>JBBWZK010000319.1:0-9297 GCA_039648975.1 Blastocatellia bacterium | reverse complement strand
GAATGTTTATAGTCAAGAATGCCCTTGATGATTCAATCTTCGTCAGGAACGCAATGTCGACATTTCGTTCCTACGGGACTAAATCAGAGGGCAAGGGAAAGGCAGACTCGCTTATATGGAGTGCGGTGAGTTGTCACCGCTTTCTCTTGGCGATGCGTAAAAGCGGCGACAAGTCAAAGCACTCCATATGCTGCCGCACTCCCATCCTCATGCGGTTTTATTTAGATTCCTCTCCAGAACTTTAACTATAAACATTTCGTCCCTACGGGACTTCTCAATCAGCTTGTTCAATCTGCCGTGCGCGCTTCTTGCGCTTTAACTCTGCAAGCAGTTTTGACAACGGCAGCGTATTCAGCACGTCGTCTTTGGTCAGCCACGCGCGCCGCGCCGTGGCGATGCCATAACGCATCGCTTCAAAGCCGCGCGTCTGGTGCGCGTCTGTGCTGATGACGAAACCGACGCCCGCTTGCCTGGCGACGCGCAGCCAGTAACTATTCAAATCCAGCCGGTAGGGACTGGCATTCAACTCCAGCCTGACGTTGTGCTTTTTCGCTGCCGCAATGACCTGCTCAAGATCAATCTCATAGCCGGCGCGCTCGCCGAGAATGCGCCCGGTCGGGTGCGCGAAGACGTTCGGATAGCCTGTCTCCATGGCGCGAATGACGCGCTCGGTGATCTGTTCTTTCGGCTGTTGAAATCCTGCGTGGATCGACACGACAATCCAATCCAGACGATCCAAAACCTCGAAGGGCATATCGAGCGAGCCGTCGGAGAGTATGTCAACCTCCGCGCCTTTCAGCACGCGTATGTCATCATAGTCACGCGCCGCCGCGTCGATCTCGGCAAGCTCTTTTAACAACTCATCCGGCGTGTTGCCATTGGCGATGGTCGTCGATTGGGTGTGATCGGTAATGGCGATGTACTGGTAGCCGCGCCGCCGCGCCGCTTCGATCATTTCGCGAATCGAGTTCTGCCCATCTGACCACGTCGTATGCATGTGAAAGTCGCCGCGCATATCGTCGATGCGAATCAGTTCGGGCAAGCGATGGTCGCGGGCGGCGGCGACTTCGCCCAAGCCTTCACGGAGTTCCGGCGCGATGAACTCCAGGCCAAGCGCGCTGTAAAACTCTTCTTCTGAATGCAAAGGCAATCGGCTGCTGTTGCCTGTGGCTTTCGTCTTACGCTGGCGTCCGCCGCTCGCCCCGGCAACGCCAAGTTGAAACCCCTTGAAGGCATAACCGCGCGCCAGGGCTTCCGCTTCAAGATCGCGCAAGTGTTCGACGGAACCCGTCGTGCGCACCATGGCCGCCGCGAAATCGGCTTCCGTAGCCAGATGCAAGGTGACGGCAACGCCCTTCTTCGTTATGGCTTCGGCGCGGGCGGCGCGCTGCGCTTTGATTTCGGCAAGCTGCGGCAGTTGGGCGAAGGCGTGTGCCAACGCTCTGGCTTCACCGCTGGCAAGCACTTCGACGTTATCAACCATCTCGCAGCCGCGCCGCACCTGGCCGACGATTTCAAGGCGCGGCATCTGGTCAGAAGCGCCGCCAACCGCAACGGCTCGCAGTTGTTCAACGATGGCGTTTGCGAGTTCGGTCGCTTCATTCAGGCGCACCTTGCCGCGCTCGCTTTCGAGGCGGGCAAGCGACGACTTGATGCGCTGGGCGAGCTTATCGCCGAGCCCTGTAACCGATTCGAGGCCGCCGCCATCGGCAAAGGCTTTCAACTCATCAAGGCTCTTGATGCCGAAATCGCGGTAGAGCGCCTGCGAGGTTTTCAAGCCGATGCCTGAGACGCGGCGCAGTTCAAGCACGGATTCGGGAATCTCTTCCTTCAACTCTTCAAAGAATGACGACGTGCCGGTCTGGAGGATTTCGAGGATCTGCGTGCTGAGAGACTTGCCAATGCCTGGAAGCTCTTGCAAGCTGGCCGCGCCGCGTGCGGCGATCTCGGCGACAGGCTGTTGCATCTCGGCAATCGTCTCGGCGGCGATGCGATACGAGCGCAGCTTGAAGGGGTTCTCCTCTTTGAATTCCAGCAGGTCGGCGATGCGCTCGAGCACGCGCGCTACGTCGCGGTTGTCTATTGAAAGCCTGCCGTCATAAACGGCGTCGGTTTCTTTCATAAGATTAAGCTAACGCCACCGTGTGTAGCGGTCAATAGAAGCTCTAGCGTTTCCACAGGTGGGACGCAGTTTATCGAGCATATCTGTATTCACGGAAAGTCGAAAAGCATGATAGGCTACCGGCAAATCCTATAACCGGAGCGATGCGATGCGAAAGTCATTACTAATTGTCGTTGCCATCCTGGGGCTGCTTAACCAGTCTGCGGCGCAGAATAATGCTGAACTGACGACACTGCGGGGGTACCTGAAGGTTCCTGATACGGTGCCGATTGCCCTGGGCACTAAGACATCTCGGCTGCCAACGGAACGGCCACTCCTCCTCTACATAGACACCGCCGGCGATGCCAGCGCCGCCAATGAAGTCATGCAACTGATACAGGAGGTCAACAAGAAGCAAGCCGACAAGTATGGGACGATAGAAGTGGTCGCGGATGTCGCAAAGGCCAACCTGTTGCTGATTCATTACGAGGTAGCTGGAACCAGGCGCAAAGCTACCGATACAACCAATAGCATGGATCCGGCGCTTGGTAGAGGCCAAACTCGGAACGTCACCAAGGCGGACGTGCGCGGCTACATTGTGGCGCGAAAACCGGATGGCTTGGAAATCCTCAGTCGTTACAAGAACGAAGTTGTGGTCGGCGAGCGCCGCCAGGAATTGCGCGATGCCTTCTCAAAACTGCTGAAGGAACAAAGTAAAGCAGAGAAACATTAACGCGCGGAATGAATCAGGCGATCATAAAAACGCTGACAAGTATGCTGAGATGAACCTGTGAACTGGGTTACTTAACCTTTCTCCAATGCCTTCGTTCGTTTGGTCAACCGGGACAATATGGCGATGCGGTGGCAATTGAATTCACGAGATAACTTCATCGAAAAAACCTTACCACAGAGGCACCGAGACACAGAGTCAATAAAATCAAAATAACATTCTCATGTTTATTTGTTCTCTGTGTCTTTGTGCCTCTGTGGCAAGTTATCTGATTCTTAGATCGGCTTGCGATGGGATGTAGGGCAGGCGGAGCAATTTGGAGTGCGGTGACTGGTCACCGCTATGCCGCATTCGATTGCAACAAAGCGGCGAGCAGTCGCCGCACTCCAAAACAGGCCGCTTCTCCCATGCCCTACACCGATGTGAAATCCGATCTAAATCTTTTCGAGCGCGGCAAACTTCGCCACGAACTTTTTCAATCCGTACCCCGGAAAGCTCACGGTCAGCTTGGCATCTTCGCCTGCGCCTTCCGAACGCAGCACGACGCCTGTGCCGTACTTCGCATGCTTGACGCGCGCGCCGACGCGGAAGCCGCCCGCATCCGTTGCCGATCTGGCTGATGCGGAGCCGCGTGAAGGCGTTGAGGCAGAGCGGTTCGCCGTATCGCCGTGTCGCCGCGTCCCCGCGTCACTATCCGTTTTGTCGACTTGCCGCTTGAAGAAATCGCGCACGCTGTCGGCAGAGTTATAGGTCTTGCCTGTGTAATTGGTCGTCTTTTTCACAGGCGGCGGCAGATCGCTGCCGCGCAAGGCCGAGGCCGCCTGGCGATTGTGTTGCGTATCAGGCCGCGCCGCAAAGCCGAGCCATGACGGGCCGAAGGACATATCCTGCATCAACTCAAGTGGTATCTCGTTTAAGAAACGCGACGGCTCTGCCGGCAACTCTTCGCCCCAGGTGCGCCGCTTCATGGCGTGCGTGATGTAGAGATACTGTTGCGCCCGCGTGATGGCGACGTAACAGAGCCGCCGCTCTTCTTCCAACTCTTCTTCGCTTTGAAACGTCCGCGAATGCGGGAACAAACCTTCTTCGACGCCGACGATGAAGACGATGGGAAACTCTAATCCTTTCGCCGCGTGAATGGTCATCAAGGTGACACGCGCATCTTCTTTATATTGATCGGTGTCGCTTGCGAGCGCGGCGTGATCGATGAAATCGCGCAGCGTTTCGCCGTGCTCTTCAGCTTCGACGGCGGCGGTGACGAGTTCTTCGATGTTGAACAGTCGAGTCTCGCTTTCTTCGGTCTTGTCGTCCTGCAACCACTTGACGTAGCCCGTGTCGAGCGTCGCCGCTTTGACGATTTCAGAAAGCGGCTCCTGGCGCGCGACTTTTTCACCGAGCGCGATAATGATCTGGCGGAACGAGTCGAGCGCCGTCGTCGCGCGCGGCCCAAGCGCACGGTTGTCGACGGCGACGCCAATCGTTTCCCAAAGCGACACGTCGAGGTCTTTCTGGTGGCGTGCGAGCGTGTCGAGCGTCGTCTTGCCGATGCCGCGCGGCGGCGTGTTGATGGCGCGGCCAATCGCCACATCGTCATTCGGATTCATCGCCAGCTTCAAGTAAGCGATGGTGTCTTTGACTTCGGCGCGCTCATAAAATGAAAAGCCGCCGACAATGTTATAAGCGATGCCGCGCCGCCGCAGCGATTCTTCAAACAAACGCGATTGCGAGTTCGTGCGATAGAGCACGGCACTGCGCGTATTTGGGTCGCGCCGCTGATGCTCTTGAATCTTTTCGCCGACAAAAGATGCTTCGCCTTCGCCATCGTAGGATTGATAGTAGCGAATCTTTTCGCCCTGCCCGACTTCGGTGAAGAGGTTCTTTGGAAAGCGCTGCGTGTTTTTGGCGATGACTTTATTGGCGGCTTCGAGAATCGTTTGCGTCGAGCGATAGTTCTGTTCCAGCTTGATGATCTTCGTGCCGGCGAAGTCATGCTGAAAATTCAAAATGATATTGTAATCTGAACCGCGAAACGCATAGATGCTCTGATCGAGGTCGCCGACGACACAGAGGCTGCGATTCTGCCAGAACGATTCGCTCTCCGAGTTGGCGCGCTCGACTTTCGTTGAGCCGACCGAGATCAAGCGCGCCAGTTCGTATTGAATGCCGTTGGTATCCTGGAACTCATCGATTAAGACGTGGCGGTAGCGTTCGTGATAATAGGCCCGCACTTCATCGACCTGCCGCAGCAGCAAGACGGCTTTGATCAACAGGTCATCGAAGTCGAGCGCGTTGGATTGCTGCAAGCGCGCCTCATAGACCTTGTAAATCTGCGCGATCTTCTCTGTGCGGTCGTTAGCGAATTCGGCTTGATTGGCATAAGCCGCCGGCGAGATGCTGCGGTTCTTGGCCCAACTGATGGCCCCTAGCGCCGAGCGCGCCGTCACCGTCTTATCATCAATGCCATAGTCTTTCATGATGCCGCGCACGACGCGCGCCTGATCGTCCGTATCGTAGATCGTGAAGTTGCGCGTGTAGCCTGCCTGCAAGCGTTCGATGTCGCGCCGCAGGATGCGCACGCAAAGCGAATGGAAGGTCGAAATCAGTGGCGCAGAGGACAGCCGGCCCGGCGGCAGCATGGCGGCGACGCGCGCTTTCATCTCGCCCGCCGCTTTGTTGGTGAAGGTCACGGCGAGCGTCTGCCACGGCGGCACACCCGCCCGCTCAATCAGGTAGGCGATGCGATAGATGATCACACGAGTCTTTCCAGACCCCGCGCCTGCAAGGATCAACAGCGGCCCGTTGACCGTCTCAACCGCTTCGCGCTGCTCGGCATTTAAGGTAGTGAGAGTGGACATAGAAGGACTCAGGATTCAGGATTCAGGGCTCAGAAAGAAAGCTGAGATAGGCGCTACGGCTTTCCGCTGAATCCTGAATCCTGAATCCTACTTGATCAGGCTCTGCACCGCTTTGAACTGTGGCGAGTCGGCGGTGCGCATCATCTCGAACAGCGCCATTTCAAGGTTGGATGGAATCGCCCCGGCTTGCGTCAGGCGCGCGAGCGCCACCTCTTTGCTTTCGCGCTTGCGCGACGTGATGCAGTCAACCAGTAGGAAGACTTCATAATCGTTCGATAACAGATCGAGCACGGTCTGCGCGACACAGATATGCGCTTCGATGCCACAGACGATCACCTGTTTGATCTGTCGCCGCGCGAGTTGTGATTGAAAAGCCCCGGCGTCGCAACTGCTGAAGCAGAGCTTTTCAATCGCCTGCGACTCGGACGGCAGATGCAGCAGGATTTCTTCAGCCGTGTGCTTCAAACCTTTCGGATACTGCTCGGTGACGATGACCGGCACTTCCAGCAGGCGCGCGCCCTCGACCGCCTTGGCGATGCGCGATGCGACTTCGCTGAAGTCAGGAATCACCGAGCGAAAGGCTTCCTGCATATCAATCACCGCCAGCGCCGCGCGCTCGCGCGATAGTTTGCTGATTGCTTTCATAACTGATCCTGTAGACCCTGCGGGTTGCGATGAAAACGATGCGCGTCGTCGCCGATGCTGTCCGGGCGACGCTGACCAATCCAAAAATCAATATAGCAGTAGCCGCATGAAGCGGACAACCTCAGCCCGATTGCCGCTGGTCGGAAGAAGTCAATAAGCCTTTGCGCTTGACATCAACTTGTCGTGAATGTAAAGCTTGCTGCTCGAATTTTGCTTGAATGACCCGGCTATGCAGACACCATCCGTAATCATTGTTTCAGGATTGCCGCGCTCCGGCACGTCGATGATGATGAGCATGCTCGTCGCCGGCGGCATCAAGGCCATGACCGACTCGATCAGAACTGCCGACGAAGATAATCCTAAAGGTTATTTCGAACTGGAAAAGGTGAAAGAGCTTGCAAAGGATCATCAGTGGTTGAGCGATGCCGAAGGCCGCGCGATCAAAATCATCTCGGCGCTGCTCAAACATCTGCCGCGCGACTACCAGTACAAGATCATTTTCATGCGCAGGGATATGAAGGAAATTCTCGCCTCGCAGCGCCAGATGCTCATCCGGCGCAATGAGCCCACCGATACGATCAGCGACGAAAAAATGGCGGAAATGTTTCGCAAGCACTTAGGCGAGGTCGAATCCTGGCTTGCTAAACAAGCGAACGTCGAAGTGGTCTATGTGAATTACAATCAGATGCTCGACGCGCCGTCGCAGCCCATCGCTGCCATTAACGATTTTCTTGGCGGCGCGCTTGATACCGCCGCAATGGCCTCTGTCGTTGATAAAACACTGCACCGCCAGCGAGCTTAGAGCGGTTGGCAATTGCGTGAACAGGCGACCAAGGCGCGCTTCTCTTCTCTGCTTATCTTAAACTCACGTTCAGTAAGGATCGGATGGCGTACCGGTGAGCAATTCGATCTTGCGCGCCCAGTTTTTGCCGCCGCGCTGCGAATAGCGCACGCTGGCGGCAGCGCCTTGCGGAATCGAGGCGGGCGGCACGGCGTGACCCGATTCGACGATGGCTGTGCGCTCGTCAAAGGCAAACGTCACCTGTCTGTCGCCATCCACCAGCGTCAAGGTTTTGGCGTCGGTATTCACTGTGCCGATCTGGCCTTCGACCGTCTGAACGTCCGAGTTGATGGCGGATTGCGGCGGGCCTGCGGGCGTGTCACCAATGCGCAGACGAACGATGAGCAGGCTCGCCAACGCGAAGGCGAAGAGAATGATGACGATGATGCGAATGAGCTTACTCATATCGACGAACCCGCGATTTCAATTATAACGCGCCGCGCCTAAAAAGAGAGCGGGCCAGCCCAAGCACCGGGCCGACCCGCTAATGTCGCCTTTTGATGCTTCGAGCGAATTACATATTCTTGTTAGCGGCCTTCTTCGCGCCCCTGCGGTGGGCTCTCTTATGCTTCTTCTTCATGCCGCCAGTCTTTGCCGCCGCCGCCGGCTTCGCGTTCTTGTTCTGAGTTGTGGCCGCGAACACTGAACCGCCAGCCAGAGCCAACACCATCACTGCCTAGAGAATAACTTTCTTCATTAACTGTCCTCCTCTAAAGATTTTTTGTTAGCCAATTGAATGTCGCGGTCTAGCCGCTCATCTCAACAAGCTTGCCGTCTATGGCTAGAGCAACGTCCGTGCCGCGCCGTGCGGCAGAGCGGCACACGGATTAACTGCCGCAAAAACGCCGTTTCACTATCGCAGTCCTGGCAGCGCAAGACTGTGCCGCGCCTGTCAGCCTGTGGCTCTTTTGTTTGCGCCTGCAAAACAGCCACAGCGATTCGGAAATGATGAAGGCGGAAGGCGGAATGATGAATCCCCGAAAAATCAGGCGTCGTGTCGCACAGCACGTTTCCTTCAGTTCTTCATTCATCCCTCACCATTCATCATTTCTTCTCAACCAGCAGCGTCACGGATGAATTCAAATTGCGCGAGCGATAGACGCGCTCTGTGGCTTTCTGAAAATCCGCCGCCGTCGCTTTCGGAATCTCCATGAACTTCTGCGGATTGCGGTCGACGACAGGAAACCAAGAGCTTTGCACTTGCACCATGAGGTGGTGACCTTTGCGAAAGGTGTGATAGACATCAGGCATCGCAAAGTTGATGGCCGCCGGCTGGCCGGGAACAAATGGTTCGGGCTTGTCAAAGCCTTTGCGGAACTTGCCGCGAAACGGCTCGCCGCGCACCAGTTGTTGATAGCCACCCATCTTGACGGCATTGGCCGGCGCAGGTTGACCTTCGGGCGCAGGCGGCGTGGGATAATCGCCGGGATAGACATCAATCAATTTCACGACGAAGTCGCTGTCGGTTGCTGAGGTCGAGACGTTGAGATTGATTTTAATGGGGCCGGCGATCATCGTGTCTTCGGCCAGCGGCTCGCTTTGATAGACCAGCACGTCAGGACGCTGTGCAGCGAAGCGTTGATCTTCAGTCATGTAATCCGAAGTCATGCCGCGCACGATGTAGCCGAGATAAGGCACAGGGCGATTCGTGTCGCTGACGTATTCGTCAAATGCATTCGCGCCGTTTTCCGCCGGCGCTTCGGCGCTCAATCGCCCGCCCGCTTGCAAGTAAAGCGTCATCGGTCGAACATTCTTTGGCGGCCACTCATCCAGAGCGCGCCATTCGTTGAGGCCGGTTAGAAACATATAGGCTTCGGGCAAAGCGCCCGGCTTGTCTTTCAAATAATGCATGAAGAATGGGAACTGAATCTGCTCGCGGAAGAACACGGCGGTCTTGATGCCGAAGCTGACGTTGCCGAGTCTGTCGCCATCGCCGCGCGCCCAGCCGCCGTGCGACCACGGCCCCATCACCAGCAGAGTGGTTGTGCCGGGATTGTTCTTCTCGACCGCCGCAGAGGTGTGAAACGGCCCCATAGGGTCTTCGGCATCGAACCAGCCGCCGACGTTGAGCACAGCGAATTTCACATGATTCATAAAGCGCCACAGCGAACGCGGCTTCCAGAAT
>JBBWZK010000308.1:0-4662 GCA_039648975.1 Blastocatellia bacterium | reverse complement strand
GGTAATGGCCGAGCGTGTGGCCGCGCAATTCGACCTGCGGCGCTTCCCAGCCACCCAACGGCCTGGCAGTCGACGGCAGCCCGGCGTTGACGCGGAATGTATGCAGCAAGCGGTCGGCCTCGAGTTCGAGGAGGTATCGCGCATCGCGCAACTGCGCTTCACGAAACGGCCCATCGAGCAATCGCACTTCTTCAAGCGCGAACGGCTGCGCCGCCGGTGTCACCTTGTCACGAACGGCAAGCCTGGCGGCAGTCTGCGCCCACAGCAGCGGTGAAGCCGTCTGTAATCCAAGCAACAAGGCAAGGCCCAGGAGGCAGCGCGAATTTCTTCTCATCCAAAGCTCCGGCTAGTTTGACACCGTTACTCCCCAAGCGCGTCAACCGTTGACCATTCCCATCATCGCTTCCGGATAGCGCGTGCCGGCAGCCGCGCCCTGCGGCGCAATCTCGTCAATGCGCTGCAAGTCTTCGGCGGTCAGTTGGACGTTGATCGCGCCGACATTTTCTTCGAGATACTGGCGGCGCTTGGTGCCCGGAATCGGCACGATGTCTTCGCCACGGGCCAGCACCCAGGCCAGCGCCAGTTGTGCAGGAGTGCAGCCTTTCTCGCGCGCGATCTCTTCGATGCGGCGCACCAATTCAAGATTCTTGTTGAAGTTGTCGCCCTGAAAACGCGGCGAGTAGCGCCGGTAATCGTCTGCGGCGAGATCATCGAAGCTCTTAATCTGGCCGGTCAGGAAACCACGACCGAGCGGGCTATAAGCCACAAAGCCGACGCCAAGCGCACGACACGCCGGCAGAATTTCATCCTCCGGGTCGCGGCTCCACAACGAATACTCCGTCTGCAAGGCGGTGATGGGATGCACGCTACAGGCGCGGCGCACCGTCTCGGCTGACGCTTCGGAAAGTCCGAGGTAGCGCACCTTGCCTTCACTGACCAGATCGGCCATCGCGCCGACCGTGTCTTCTATAGGAGTTTGCGGGTCGACGCGGTGCTGGTAATAGAGGTCAATCGTGTCGATGCCGAGCCGCTTCAAGCTGCCTTCGCAGGACGAGCGCACATAATCGGGCCTGCCGCTGATGCTGCGCACGTTGGGATTTGATGGATCGCGCACGATGCCGAATTTGGTGGCGATGACGACTTCATCGCGGCGACCGCGAATGGCTCGCCCGACGAGTTCTTCATTGGTGTATGGGCCATACATGTCTGCGGTGTCGAGAAAATTGACTCCCAGTTCGAGCGCGCGATGAATGGTGGCGATGGATTCCTGATCGTCGCCCGCGCCATAAAACTCAGACATTCCCATGCAGCCCAGTCCGATTGCCGAAACCACGAGGCCGCCCTTTCCTAAGCTTCGCTTCTGCATTGATTGTTTCTCCAGAGTGATGATCGCTGATCTTCGTGTGACAGCGAAAAAGAAGCGCGCACGATTTTCACTGTAACCAGTCATCGCCGAATGATCAAGAAGCGGGCTGTGCATAAACCATTTGAAAGGGTGTTGCGGTAAAACTCATGTATGGATGGCCCTCTGTGGTCGCCTCTACATGATCGCCTGCGGCTTTGCAACAACCTGGCATGGCGCGCTGGTTTGCGAGTCATCATCAATGATAGGCTGACGGCCATGCGCAACCAGCGAAATCCATTCCGGCTTCAGTTATTCATTGTCTTAATCTTCGGCCTTCTGGCATTGGCTTTGGTAATCAACGCCGCCGCGAGCCAGTCCGATGACGGCGCGAATGCGCGCGAGTGGCCGACGCACGGCGGCAATCCTGCGCACACGCAGTATTCGCCGCTTGCACAGATCAACACAACCAATGTGAATCGCCTCAAAGTCGCCTGGCTCTATCACACAGGCGACAAACGCGACGACAACCGCTCGCAGATTCAATGCAATCCCATCATCGTCAACGGCGTTTTGTATGCCACATCACCACAGATCAAAGTCTTCGCCCTCGACGCGGCGACAGGCCATGCGCTCTGGACGTTCGACCCGTTCAAGGCGGGCGCGCAAGCGAGTTCATTAGGCGTCAATCGCGGCGTCACCTATTGGGAAAGCGGCAATGACCGGCGCATCTTCGTCAGCGGTGGGCAAAGGCTCTACGCCCTCGATGCGCGCACGGGCCTGCCTGTGCCGACATTCGGCAAACAGGGCAGCGTTGATTTGACTGAAGGGCTGGGCCGCGACGTGTCGGGACTCTTTGTCTTATCAAATACGCCGGGCGCGATCTACAAAGATGTACTGATCGTCGGCACGCGCGTCAGCGAAGGGCCAGGCCGTGCCGCGCCCGGCCACATTCGCGCCTATGACGTTCGCACAGGCAAGATTCGCTGGATGTTTCACACTATCCCGTGGCCCGGCGAATACGGCTACGATACATGGCCAAGGGATGCGTGGCAGCGCATCGGCGGCGCGAATGTGTGGAGCGGCATCAGCGTCGATACAAAGCGCGGCATCGTTTTTTTGCCGACAGGCTCGGCGGCCTTCGACTTCTGGGGCGGCAATCGCAAAGGCGCGAATCTCTTTGCCGATTGCTTGCTGGCGCTCGATGCCGCGACGGGCCGAAGGCTATGGCACTATCAATTCGTGCATCACGATCTCTGGGATCGCGACCTGCCTGCCGCGCCTGTGCTCGTCACCTTGCGCCACAATCGGCGATCAGTTGATGCAGTGGCGCAGATTACAAAGCAAGGATACGTCTTCGTCTTCGAGCGGGCGACCGGCAAGCCGCTCTTTCCGATAGCCGAGCGCGCCGTGCCGCCTTCAGACATTGCCGGAGAGCAGGCATCAACAACGCAGCCGCTGCCGCTCAAGCCGCCGCCGTTTGCGCGACAAGCTTTCACAGAAGCCGACGCCACCACTCTCTCACCCGAAGCGCAACGGGCGGTGCTGGCGCGCTTGAAAGCCGTGCGCAGCGGCAGACAATTCATTCCGCCGAGCAAAGAAGGCACGGTGATCTTTCCAGGCTTCGACGGCGGCGGCGAATGGGGCGGCGCGGCATTCGATAAGGAAAGCGGGCGGCTCTACGTCAACGCCAATGAAATGCCGTGGATTTTGTCACTCGTAGAGATTGCGCCGAAGAGTCCGGGTGAAGCCATCTATCGGCAGAACTGCGCCGCCTGTCACGGCATTGATCGGCGCGGCGCGACGCAACAGAACGCGCCGGCTCTGATCAACCTCGCGCCGCGTCTGCACCGCGATCAGGCGCAAAGAATCATCGAGAGCGGGCGCGGCTGGATGCCTTCGTTCGGCTATCTTGCGGATGCGCAGAAGCAAGCGCTCCTGGATTATCTCTTCGACGAAGAAGCTGCCAATGTCGTCTCGGCAACCAAGCCGAATGGCGATGAGACCATTGACGTGCCATTCACGCATACCGGCTACAACCGATTTCTCGATCCCGATGGCTATCCGGCGATAAAGCCGCCCTGGGGAACGCTCACGGCCATCAACCTGAACAGCGGCGAGATCGATTGGCAGATACCGCTAGGCGAGTTTGCCGAACTGACGAAGCGCGGCATGCCCATCACCGGCACGGAAAACTATGGCGGGCCAATTGTCACAGCAGGCGGTCTGGTCTTCATCGGCGCAACTCGAGACGAAAAGTTTCGCGCCTTTGATAAACGAACCGGCAAGCTGCTCTGGGAGACCGATCTGCCGGCGGGCGGTTACGCGACGCCGAGCACCTACGAAGTCAACGGCAAGCAATACATCGTCATCGCGGCGGGCGGCGGCAAGATGGGCACGAAGTCCGGCGATGCCTATATCGCCTTCGCGCTGCCGGATTGAAGCAAGATGAGGCGTGCTTTCTGACTGATGCGGCTCTGCCGCTTGGCTGTGCGGAAGGTCTGTGACCTTCCGAATGGGTCGCTTACTTTTAATTAGCGGCTACGCCGCGCGTCGCTCAAGGCGTAGCCTTTCGCCAGGAATGAGCAGCTTACTCTCGGAGAGGCCGAGCCTCTCCGCACAGCCAAGCGGCAGAGCCGCACACTAAACTCAGACAAAGCTCAAGCCAGCAGCTTCTCGACGACTTCGCCATGCACATCGGTCAGGCGAAAATGGCGGCCCTGAAATTTGAAGGTCAGGCGCTTGTGATCGATGCCGAGCAGATGCAGTATCGTCGCCTGCAAATCGAAAACGCTCACAGGATCGGCGACGGCGTTGTAACTGAAATCATCCGTCTCGCCCATCACCAGGCCGCGCTTGACGCCGCCGCCGGCAAGCCACATCACGAAATTGCGCGGGTGATGATCGCGCCCGTAATTGCCATCCGTCAGCTTGCCCTGACAATAAACCGTGCGCCCGAATTCCCCGCCCCACACCACCAGCGTGTCGTCGAGCAGTCCGCGCTGCCGCAAATCTGTAATTAATGCCGCTGTCGGCTGATCCGTGCCCCAGCATTGCAACTGTAGGTCGCGCGGCAGGTCATTATGTTGATCCCAGCCGCGATGATAAAGCTGTATGAAGCGCACGTCACGTTCGGCGAGCCGCCGCGCCAGCAAACAGTTCGCCGCATAGCTTCCCGCACGGCGCGATTCCGGCCCATACATCTCGAAGACCGAATCCGGCTCTTTCGATAAATCCATCAGGTCGGGCACGCATGTATGCATGCGATAAGCCATCTCGTACTGCGAGACGCGCGTCTCGATCTCAGGATCGCCGTACTC
>JBBWZK010000300.1:0-29524 GCA_039648975.1 Blastocatellia bacterium | reverse complement strand
GGGCGAAGGCTAAAATCAGGCTCATCAATTCGACAGGCAGAGTTTGCATGACAGTCCTTTCTTGGAGGAAAGACCTGTAGCTTACTCAGCCTGTCGTTTATTTTTCAAAGACCAAATTGGATAAAGTAGATCTAATAACATCGCGGTCGAAATAATCTGCTCTCTGCCTGCCATTGATGTTCTCGATTATTTGATGGACAAACATTATTTCAAGCTACCAAAAGCCGAGCAGGATGTACTCCTGGAATCGTGGTTGCAGCGCCAGCGAGTATTTCGCTTTCCTACCCCCGCGACGCCGGAGCGCGTTGCTATTATTAGTCCACACATCGGTCGCACCTGGTCAGCGCCCCCGTTTATCGAAGTCGTTTGGCAACAAAGACGAATCATAGCAATTAGCATGTTAGGGTTCGCCTCTCTCTCTCAAGATAGGCGAGCCGAACAGGCGAGATTATTAGCTGACGGGATGGAGCTACTCAGGACGGATATTAGTAAGCAAGAGGTGCTACAGGAGGTTTCTAAAAGATTAAGCACTGTTTCGTTGTCACATCCTGGTAGGCCTGAGAGATACCAAAATCAAGATGAGTTTCTAGCCGCCCTTGAGCAAGCCGCCGCGCAACTAGAATTAGAGCATAGCGCAATCTCGCAACCAAACGTAGCGGCGCTGTTGGATGCCGATGAAAGGCAGATTCGCCTTTGGTGTGGCAAGCATGGAGTTGATTGGTCGGCTTGGAAACGGGAGCGAGCAGCAAAGGAGGGCAAGAGATGACCCGAGTAAAGAATCCGCTTGAGTTTCCTAATGGTCACCCATGCCTGACAATCCAAGAAGACGAGCGCATAGAAGACGAGAAGCTATCAGATTTGATTGCACTCGGCATGCCGTCAGAAGACCATGTTCGGCTTACAATCAGGGGAGAGTTTTTTGATGCCATATTCACCGATTACACCTTGGAGCTATACGGGTTTTGGCCAGAAGACTTGGAACGCGGACGGCGCTATCAAGGGATGTTTGCATGGCCTAATTGTACGCTTGTCCGTTTTCCATCAGAAAAAAGCGGACACGTTTTCGAGGCGGCCTATTGCTTTTGGTTGTTAAGGGTGAGGTTTCAGGGAACGACCGTGCGCGAGTTAATCTGGCATCCTGATATTCAGGATTATCTATCCGCCTTGCGCAACGTGTGGATCGTTTATTCGGAGCCAGCAAAGGCTTTGCTGAGTCATATACAACAAACCGAGACAACTACACAGATAGAGACTCAAGTAAAAGCGAGCCGTGGGAGGCCGCAAAGGTTTGCCAACACAGATGCATTCCTGGCGGCTCTTAATGAGGCGGCTAACCAGCTAGAAAGCGACGGATTCTCTCTTAGCCAGCCTAACATTGCTGGAATAATGGAAACCGATCAACGGGGTATTAGACGATGGTGCAGAGATTTCCATGTTGATTGGGAGCAATGGAAACGAAGCCGAGAAAAACCGGACAAAAATAGAAAATAATTTTGTCCGCCCGGACAAAATTCAATTTTAATAATATCCGCCCGGACAAAAATGCCTGCGCAATTATGTCCTTCTAGCCCGTGTTAGGATGTTTCCGTAAGCTCAACCTGAACTGAGCGAATAGAGTTTAGAGCGTTGGCGCGGCTGCGCCGATAAATGCAAAGCCGGTGAGAGACGAGTTCAGGCGTCTTTCACTGGCTTTCATTTTTGAAGGGAAGGTGAAAAGCAAAGACCCCGATAGCTGACACTATCAGGGCCGAAACCAAACTAAAACTTGTCAAAGTCAATTGGCCGCTTTCATGCGGGCCGTTCATATTAAAGCACACCTCATGAACGGCTCTCAAGTCTAAAGTTGGCCTAACGCTAACCTGTCTTTTTTTCTGGCAGACCGCCGTAGGTCTGTCTTGTGAGAGTGTGATATGAAAGTTGAACATAGCAAACGTGGGTATGGTCGCAGACCAGTAATACGACCGCTCGAATTGAAGTTGGTACGTTCGGGCAAAAAGAAGAGGCGCGACCAGAGAAACTAACCAATAAGCATGGGGACGGTTCGCGCCGTCCCTAAAAACATTGGGATTATCTGGCTTTGCCCAAAAACTGCCCCATAACCCCAGCTAACCACCCCTGCCCAAAAACTCAAGCTCTTGCCCATAAAGGCGGGGAGTTGCCCATAAAGTGTGGCAGCGCGAGCGACATAAAAATTGCTGATGAAATGATCATCGTGACCAGAACCTGAATTCCTCAAGGATCTCCCCAATCGTATCCGAATTCTCGGATCGTGGCAGAGGGAGCGTGGGGTCAACCAGCAACCTTCCGGTGCCAGCACAGCGAGGGCAGGTGGTTTCAGATGGGACCGTATTCATTGTAGTAAATCTTACGCTCCCTGACCCGCCGCAGCGAGTACACAAAATAAGCTCCTTGTTAGGCCGGGACATAGCCTATTCCTCCTTATAACGCCCGTATTGAGGACGCAGCATCCTAACCAACCGCGAATGTACCACGGAGGGGGAGCCTGGGAAGCTTGATTTTTTGGGAGGTGAACTGGCTTTGCACCAAAAGTCTGAAAATCAGGTTACTTTAGGTTCAAGTGCGATTTCTGAACCAAAAGTATTACAGAAACTTTTGTTATGCTTCCAGAACTCGGCGCACCTCACGCGCCAGAGTTTCAGGTGTAAAAGGCTTTTGCAGAAATGCTACCCCTTGGTTTAATAAGCCATGCCGATTTACCACTTCCTCTGTGTAGCCTGAAAGGTAAAGCACCTTCATTTCTGGCCGTGTCAGGCCAAGCGTACTCGCCACTGCGATGCCACTTATCTCTGGCATCACCACGTCAGTCACCAGCAGAGCGATTTCCCCGCCATATCCCTGAGCTTGCCATAGCGCCTCTTTGCCACAATCTGCTTCCAGTACGGTATAACCATTCGTCTCCAGGATCATTCGAGTCAACTGACGAACCGGTTCCGCATCTTCTACCAGGAGAATGGTTTCCCATCCAGGGCAGGCCTTCGCCAGGCTAGCGACGGTCTCCGTACCTGCCGTACCTTCGCTACGCGGCAAGTAAATCTTGAAAGTCGAGCCGTGATCCATCTCGCTGTACACCCAGATGTGGCCGCCACTCTGTTTAACGATCCCATAAACTGTAGACAATCCAAGCCCCGTGCCTTCACCCTTCTCCTTAGTTGTGAAAAACGGCTCAAAGATGCGCGCCTGAGTCTCTTTACTCATACCGCTGCCGGTATCGCTTACTGCCAACATGACATATTCACCAGCCGCCACTCCCATGTGACTGCTGGCGTATTCACTATTGAGCTGAACGTTGGCGGTTTCAATTATTAGGGTGCCTCCTTGTGGCATCGCATCGCGGGCGTTCACCGCCAGATTGATAATCACTTGTTCGAGGTGACCCTGATCGGCTTTCACCACCTCCAAATCCGGACTCAGGTTCGTGACCAATTCTATGTCTTCACCAATCAGGCGGCGCAGCATCTTGTTCAGGTCCGCGACCCGTTCATTCAAATTCAAAGTCTGGGGTTGTAGTATCTGTTTGCGGCTAAAGGCAAGGAGCTGGGTCGTCAAGGCGGCGGCCCGATGTCCGGCCTTCTCGATCTCTCCGATGTAGCCGCACAGCGGGTTAGATTTATCGATCTTGCATAACACGAACTCGCTGTAACCGATAATCGCGGTCAGCAAGTTATTGAAGTCGTGGGCGATACCGCCAGACAGTCTGCCCAGAGCTTCCATCTTTTGTGACTGGCGCAATTGCTCTTCAAGGGCTTTGTAGGTCGTGATATCGGTGGAGATGTCACAAATCGCATAGGGCTGATCTTCGGCGTTGTTCAAAGGAAACCTGATGGAAAGATAACGGCGCGGGCCGTCTTCGCTGACCACGGTTTCTTCCACCTCTAAGGGCTTGCCCGATTCGATCACCTGCCGGTCATAGGAGCGCGAGAGGTCGGCCATTTCCTTTGGAAAGATCGCATGCACCGTCTTCCCAACAACGTCATCAAAGGTAAGCTGGAACATGGCCTCAAACTGCCGATTCACCATCATGTACTGACCTTGCAGATTCTTGACACTGACCAGCGAAGGTGAATTATCCAGAACCGCTCGCATAAACATCTCGCTTCGGCGTAGCGCCTCCTCGCGGTCGCGACGCTTCGTGATATCGCGCGTGATGAGGGAAAAGCCTTTCAGACTGCCCTGTTCGTCTTGGAGTGCGGTGATCACCACATTGGCCCAGTAACAGGAGCCGTCTGGCCGTGCGTACCAGCCCTCCCGTTCATAGCTGCCGGTATCGGCGGTAATCTTTAACTCAAGCGCCGGCTCGCCTTGCTCTATATCCTCTTCAGTATACAAACGGGAGAAGGGTTGGCCGAGAATTTCTTCGCTGCGATAGCCTGCAATACGCTCCGCCCCTGAGTTCCAGGTGATGACGCAGCCGTTTGGATCGAGCATGAAGACCGCGTAGTCTTTGACCCCATGGATCAGCAGCTTATAGCGTTCCTCGCTTTCCCTGAGCTGCGTTTCTATCTGCTTGCGCTCCGTCATATCGCGGGAATTGACGATGACTCCCTGGACTCCCGGCTGGCTGAGGAGGTTCTTGCCGCGAGATTCAAGAACCCGCCACGAGCCATCTTTATGCCGGAAGCGGTATTCGATACAGTCAGTGTAGCCTTCAATTTGAGTGCCCAGGTTGAAGATTTTTAGAACGCCACTAATGTCGTCCGGGTGAATGAAATCAAAGACGCTCCGACCGATGAGTTCCTGGGGATCATATCCGAGGATGCCGGCAACGGACGGACTCTCGTAGCGGATGGTGCCGTCGGCATTGAGCGCAGTGATGATATCCAATGAATTTTCGATAAGCGCCTGGAAGTGCTGCTCACCCTCAAGTCGGGCCGCTTCTATGCGTTTGCGCTCATTGATGATGACCTGCACTTTCTTGCGCATTAATTCGATAGGGGCAAGCGTCTGCATGTAATCATCGGCGCCAGCCCGGAGGCCTTCTAAGATGCTGGATTCATCATAGCGCAGTGCCGTCAAAAGCAAGATGGGGATATGGCAAGTGGAGGGGTTGATCTTGAGCCGGCGGCACAATTCAATGCCATCCATGCCCGGCATGACAACATCACTGATGATCAGGTCAGGCTTCTGCGTTTCGGCTATCTGCAAAGCGGTGACGGCGTTTTCGGCAGTCAGGATGCGGAAGCCGTCATCGCTGAAGACCGCGCAAAGTAAATCCAGCGAGTCTGGATTATCATTAACCGCCAGTATCGATGGATACTGATCCCCGGTCGGACGTGGGGACAATGAGAGTAATACAGTTTCAAGCATGATAACCTCCGTCTGGGGAGGGAAGTGTTAGCTAGAGAACTGCGCGAACGTTGAAGAACTTTTTATCGAATGCTCAAGCTCAATTATTGGGGGTGAGCATCAAATCTGGCTTGATTAGAGAAAAGATTTTCGTAATTCAAATCTCGTAATGTATTTAAGTATACTTACCAAAATGAACCCTCGCTCGTCAGAATACACGAGCCTAGTAAAAGATCAAGAGTTTTTTTTCATTATGCGAGAAATGACTTCTCTTCATTGGAATTAACCCCGACCTGAAAATAGATGGTGCTCTCACAAAGGTAGAATCAGCGCGGCTACGATCCGGGCGTCAGTTCTTCCCGATTGCCACTTTCCAGCCTCCCTAAGCTCTACAGGCTCTCAGCCTGTCTGGCCGCTTCTGCCAATGCTCTTCGGCTGTCCATATCAGAGCCGCTGCTAGCCGGATTTTCTGCTGCCAACCGCTACATGCCTTGATTCAAGATCATGAAACGCTTTGCTTTACGCCGGACACCGCTGCGGTTCCGCTGGCTGGTTGCAGGCCTGGCAGAAACCGAGGCATCGGCGCGATTGATGGCCCGACGACATGCATCCTCACCGCTTTCCGCTTTTCTTTTCGCTCGGACGCCCGCCCTTGTCAGGCTTGAAGCTCGCAACATCACCGCGCTTAAGGAAGCGGCGCCCGGCGATTTCAACGACGGGCAATTTATCCTCACGGATCAGATAGTTGATTGCTTGACGGCTGACGCCGCGAAGCTCAGCCGCTTGGGAACATAACCTTACGCTGGCTAGACGGGATGGCATGAAGCCTATTAGAGATGCTGTAGGTGAGGCTATTCGTTTTGATTGCTGGATAGCTTAGACTTTTGGTTCAACCTGCCGACTTTTGATTCAAACGCGACTTTAGGTGCAAAGCCAGGTGAACTACAGAGGCAGGAAGCAGGCGAGTTGGCTTTGCCCGAAGCTCTCAAAGGCTTGCCCCTATAAGGACAGAGGCCTGCGGAATGATCACTTATTGTCAAGATAAGTCACAGCAACGTGAGGAGCCTATTATGGCGCGGTTGAAGCTGCAGGTGGATTTTGGCGTGGATTTTGCGGTGGAAATATCCGCGTGAAATTAGCGCTACCAAACCGTCTTAGATATACCTCCATAGCTTGAGCAACGGAGGTTTGATCCTGCACCGTCGCCGTCGAGATTCAACCGTAGCCTGTATTTAGAATCTTAAACTTTGACGAATACCCTTGAATCTCAGCTATAGAGGGCGTTGCACAGGGCGATAAAATAAGCGCGCCGCCAAGCAGCCTACAATGAAAGCGAAGACCATCGCTCCGCCCGGCGAGGGATCCGTAATGCCCAGCATCGGAGCGACGAAGAAGAGATAAAGAAGCATTAAGGGGAAGAATGCAGTGCCGCCCATAATAACTGCGAGGAAAATAAATTTCCCCCATGAAAATGGCTGCGAGTACGCAATTGTGGTTTTAGCGTGTTCCTGGGCCTCGACGCGCACTCTTTCTTCTTCGTAGATTCGCTGCTGCTCACTGGGGGTTAATGGGCGCGACGTAGCCTGTATAGCTTGCCCACAGCGTGAGCAAAATGTTGCCGTAGCTGCGATGTCAGCGTGGCAATGAGGGCAAATGGTTTCTCTAGTTTCAGCCATTTTGTGCTATCGTATGAGCCGCAAAATGAAAGGGGCGGCTGTACATCGAGGATGATGCAAGCCGCTCGGAAGCCCAAAGCCTACGAGCTTCCGGCGCACCTTAAATGCGATGCTATCTTAAACGCAATTGCGTTTGATTGCAAGCCAAAAGTAAGCTCGATGACACCATTAGGAGGTATCTCCAATGGTGCATAATACGCGAGCAAAACCAGCCAGACTCGCAGAGAAACTAACCCGTATCAGAAACGAGTTGGGGCTGTCTCAAAGTCAGATGATTCGTAGGCTAGGCTTCTCTGAGACAATGAGGCAATCGCATATATCCGGCTATGAACTTGGAACCAGAGAACCGTCGTTGATCGTGCTGCTGCGCTACGCTCGCATAGCTGGCGTTGCGATGGAAGTATTGGTTGATGATGAACTGGATTTGCCTAAACGCATTCCTGGTGCTCAAGAAAGCAAATGAGTCATGGAGAGAGTTTCGCTGAAAGCGGTTTTACTTAGCGACCCCTTTGTTTGATATAATCCAGCCCTCCTATTGGCTCGCCTTACATCGGCCTAATTACCCGATGGACAGCCGCGCATTCTCTGAGCGCGGTTGGCGGGTCAAGTCAATCAGAGTGCCTGACAGAGAGGGCAGAATGGCGAATGATGAACCGCCGAAAATCTCGCCTGAGTTAGCGAGCTTATATAAAGAATTAGGACTCATCCCACCACAGACTAAAGACTGGATAAGGCTCACCGAAGATTTAAGACTGTCAACACAATCTCGTCACCTGTTCACAGTCCAGTGGGTTCTAGGGCCTAGCTTCGGAAAGCTTTTTGAAACCCTTGGAATCGAAGTAATCAGTCGCATTCCAGATTTTCACTTTCTCGATTACTTCATAGACAATCAGTTTGACAAATTGTCTGAAGACGCACAAATGACACTGATGGAGTTTTGGGTTAAGCGTGTGCGGATATATTATCTGTATAACAAAGTCACGACTTGGCGTGTGTCACACATTACCCCTTTTATCAGTCGTACTTGGACAGCGACACCATTTATCGAAGCTATATGGGAGCAGAGGCGTATCACGGAAATCAGCATGTATGGATTCGCGTCCACCCAGCAGGATCGCCGCGCCGAAGATGCAGCATTTTTGTCAAGAGGAATGGAACTGCTACGTAATGACATAAAGTCACATGACCTGCGACAGATGGTAGCAAAAACATTTGCGGATGTTTCAAAACGTCACGGCGGTGACCAGCGGCCTGAATGGAAAAAGGAGCTATGGTCAGAAGATAAGCTTGTGCAATTTACTTTGTTAGTGAAAGGACTTGCTCCTAAGTGGAAATGGATCAAATCAAACGATTACGATCCGAGTTTTTTCAAGCCGCAGGAATGGGTTGATGAATTGCGAAAAAGACCTGAGTTTTCCGGCTTGTTCAGCACTTACAAGGAACTCACAGATAACTTGTTATTGCGCGTTACGGATAACAACCTGAGCGAAGCTGACCGTCAACCCGTGCCATTAGCTTGTGTACACGCCGCACACGAATTGGGGGTTATAAAGACATATATACAGAATGGTGAAGAGCCGCCCCCAGTCAATACTTTGGTAGATCGGTATAAAAAGGGCTTAAAACTCATTCCTAAGAATCCGATGAAGCAAACTTAGCTTTGCTTCATCGGATGTCTGACATGGCAAATAGCTTTGCTTCATCGGATGTCTGATGAAGCAAGGACTAGTCACTCACTCCCAAGAAATCCCAGCTTGCTCATTTGTAGGTTATATTAGCCTTGAAGTTCACAGATTCGGAGAATTAGCAATGTAGAAAGCGAGCAAAAGAAAAACGACCGGCGATCATCCCGCAAAGAATACTCGCCAGTCGTCTTTAGCGTTTAGAGTGGTGAGATAGCCAAGTGGCTAAGGCAGTTTCCCGGCAAGGAACCATCGGGGGTTCGATTCCCCCTCTCACCTTTAACCGCTTTTTCAGGGCGGTACGCTCTAGCTGTTTTATATCATAATACTGCGCCCCTGTCTATCGGACATATAACTCTTTTATTTTGTTGAGCTTAGGAACGAAAAGAGATATAATTTATGCCTCAAGAGAATAAATCCTCGCAACTCGTGCTACCGGGCTGCGAGGATTTCCAAGAACCAGCGCGATTGCCCACACCGGGTCTCGCAACTCCATTGTGCAGCAATCGCCGCTCAACGGCAACCAGAAAGGCGAGGCACACAATGGACTTGAGACAATACAAAGGGCTTGAGATCGCCGCCCTGTCGAAGATCAACCGCAAAGGCGAGGTTTATTCAGTCCCATCGCAATCAGGCAATGGTCAATACAAGGTGCAAGTTGGGCCGGATGATTGTACCTGTCCCGACTTCCAGAAGAACCGCACCAAGTGTAAGCATATTTACGCCGTCGAATATATGCTCCAACGGGAAAGCGGCAAGGCAGTTCCTTTGCCTGATGGCGTAGTTCCGCTCAGGGCGAAGAACTACACGCAGAACTGGCCGGCGTATCGCCTGGCCCAAATCACCGAGAAAGCCAAGCTTCAAGAACTCCTCTACGAGCTTTGCTCCGGCCTTGATGAGCCAATTCAAACGATGGGCCGAACAAGAATCCCCATGAGCGATATGATCTTTGCCAGTGCGTATAAGGTCTATTCCCAGGTGTCAAGCCGTCGCTTTATGACCGATCTGAAAGAAGCCCACTTGCGGCGCTACATCTCGAAGCTCCCCTGCTACAACACGGTGAACAACTTTATCGTGATGGAGGAAATCACCCCCTACCTGGAATGGTTGATTATCCGATCGAGCCTGCCGTTGAAGGCGGTTGAGACTGCGTTCGCAGTTGATTCATCCGGCTTTTCCACTTGCCAATATGTCCGATGGATCGATGAGAAGGATGGCAAGGAGCAATCGGAGAAAGATTGGCTGAAGGCTCACCTCTTCAGTGGTGTGGAAACGCACATTGTAACGGTAGCCAAGATAGGCGGCGCGTTTAGCGCAGATCACAACTACTTCGCTGCGCTCTTTAATGAAACGGTGAAGAGATTCACCGTCAAGGAAGTTTCGGCTGATAAGGCATACTCAAGCTATGCCAACATGCGGCTTGTGGATAAGCACGGAGCCGTCCCTTACATTGACTTCAAAGAAGGCGCGACGGATACAGGCAGTTGTGAAATCTGGAACAAGATGTATCACTACTATTCACTGCACCGTCAGGAGTTCATGGCGCACTACCACAAACGCAGCAACGTCGAAACCACCTTTAGCATGGTGAAGGCTAAATTCGGCAGTAGCATCCGCAGCAAGCTCCCGGCTGCGCAAACCAACGAAGTCCTTCTAAAGCTTCTCTGTCACAACATCTGCTGCCTGATCCAATCCACTTACGAGCTTGGTATTACGGTTGAGTTCTGGCCTGAAGTTGAGCGAAATCCACTTTTTGGTTAAGTTCTTGGTTGAGTTCAACCAAAATCTACGCAGCTCAACCAAAATCTACTTTTTGGTTGTTTCTGGCGGTTACATTTGGCTGACTTTTTGGGCAAAGCCCCCTGGCGCGGCTTTGCCCAAAAACCCAACCAAAAACTAAAGTAACCAAAAAGTAGGTGGGCCAACCAAAAAGTCTTTATTCGGTAGGCGGGTGATGTTTGCCGGCTTCAGCGGCTAAATCTTCGGCTGCGGTTTGAGCCAGTCTCTTTTTGAATATTAGCCTAGCAAGGACATAAGAAACCACAGCAACGATACAGCCGTTTATGGCCGTCCAGGCTAGGATTTCCACCTCACTCATGGGAAGATCGCGACCTTTTAGCGAGAGATAACTAAGAACATAGGCAGTAGGTATGCAGGTATAAAGCAAGTCCCGGTACTTTAGCCGCTTCATGCAGCCTAAGACGATCAGGATAATAATTACTCCAAGCATGGTGTTTCGACCTCTCTTGTTGTTACTCATCCTCTTTGTTTGATTTTTGTTCCGTACAGTTGAGGCGGTTATATTTTGTGATGAAGTCGTTATAGTTTATGGCAAAAATTTGGAGTCGCCAGTCAGGGGAGCCATCCTTCCTCATCAACACCGAACCAACAAGATACATGATTGGCTGCATTAGACCTTTCTCGCCCGTGTAGAAATCAATGGCGAATATGTATAGTTCATCTCGCCTGCACACGAAACCTACGCCGCGAACCTTATCGCCGCATGCTTCTTCGACGGCCTTGCGTAACTCAGGCCCAATAATTTGACCTAAGACGATTTGCTTTTGAGAAGCCTGTGACGATATGGATGTATCAGAATTTGAGGGCTCCTGCTCGCCTTTTGTAGGCTTATCGCAGGATGATGCCGGTATTAACAGCAGAAGAAGCACGGTAATGCAGGCTCGTTTCATGGTAAACTCCCGCACAGATGTACAAGAACGGCTTGAGAGGTCATGGGCCGCGTCGGGTATAGAGAGCTAAACTACCCGGCGAATCTGAAAAGCGATGCCATCCTAGTCGCAATTACAACCAGTGTCAATACAAAGCGGATGATTTTCCCATCGGAGGTGATGTGATGGGAAAATCGGCTAGGGAGCGACCTGTCAGGCTTGCGGAGAAACTATTACAGATTCGGTTGAGTCTAGGACTGTCCCAGAACGAAATGCTGGCGGCTTTAGGTTTGAAGGGCAAAGTATTACGCAGCGCCATTTCAGGCTTCGAGAGCGGCGCGAGGGAACCTGCATTGCCAGTCTTGCTAAGGTATTCGCAACTTGCTGGCGTATCAACTGACTACTTGATAAATGATAAGCTCGATCTACCTGAGCATCTGCCAGTAACCGAGTATAGTGAATGGATAATGCCTAGACAGGCTTCCCGTTGATATAATCATCGCATCAAAATCGGCTCGCCTTACGCTGGCCTCATGAACCAGCGGACAGCCGCGCAATCCTGAGCGTGGTTGGCGAGTCGAGAGATAAATCAGGATGGCCTTACAGGAGGGCTGCACATGCCACAAACACGCTTTGAGTATATTGAAACAGCCGGAAGCAACACGGTCACTCTGGTAGTCGAGCCAGACGATAAGCCAGACTTCCTTGCAACGCTATTAAGCTGTGGAATGCCTGACAGGGCCAAGCAAGTCGTCATGACTATTAAATCTGAAGCTGTTGTTAAACGCTTTGGCTCGCAGTATGACGGATATAGAGTCGTTTATTTCGGACTGGTGGAATCCGACAGTGATATTCGTACTGGCATCCCTGGCATACGGTCAGTTCTTCCAGACGGCAGAGGAATCAATGTCATCGTGTGGGCACGCGCGGTGTTCTGGCGTGATGCCTGGGCTTACTTTGTGAACTTCTATGATGCAAATGCGCGACAGTGGCGAATGCTCATAGTGCGTCAGGAAATGGACAAGGAAACGAAAAGAACAGAAATTGGCCATAAGCTGGTTGATGGCATGAAACTGGCCTTCGCACAGTTTGAGGGATTTATTAAAGGGGTACGAAAAGATGACATACCGCCGGAAGTTTTTAGAAAGCATCTGTTCAATCAGATAAAATCATTCGCAGGCGAGTACTCGAAACTGACGAAAACAAATCTAGCTAAACATATAGACTTAGATCGTGATACCGTTGCAAAGTATCTGAAGCGTGATCCTACTTTATTAGACGAATTGCAGTCGGTCTTCATGCTTCACAAAAAAGGAAAACTCTAGCCCTTTCTGCGGAAGACTGCGGAAGATTGCCGAAGACTGCGGACGTTTAGAGCTTACAATCAACTCGGTTCTTGACCCTCTCTGTAGATTTGATACTATGCCCTTGCCGGGCTAGATGAGTGTAAAAAAGTTCGCAGAAGCAAAGCCGTAGAGATTTCTCATCTAGCCCGATGACCTCTGCGGCTTTGTGATTTTTAGGGGGTGATAGAGGAAAGGCCCCGATAGTCGGAAGCTATCAGGGCCGAACAGATTACAAAAATTGTCGCAATCTAACTGGCCGCTTTCATGCGAGCCGTTCCTATTAAATCACGCCTCATGAACGTCTCGCAAGTCTAAAGTTGGCCTCAAGCTAACCTGTCCCTTTTTCTGGCAGGCTGCCGTAGGTCTGCCTTGCGAGAGGCAATATGAAACTTGAGAGTAACAAACGTGGCATGGGCCGCAGGCTCGTAATACGGCCACTGGAAACAAAACTAGTGCGCCCTAGTAAAACCCCGAAACGGGATTGCTGGAAAAGTTGGCCGACCGACAAGGCGCGGTGATAAATAACGGGACTTAGGGGAAATTTACATCCCCCTAAGTCCTTTTATTTTGTTGATTTTAGAAGAAATAAGAGGTACAATCAATGTCTCAAAAGAATAAATCCGCGCAACTCGTTCTAGCGTGCTGCGCGGACATTGAAGAACCAGCGCGATTGACCGCACCGGATTCTGCAACCCCATTGTGCAGCAATCGCCGAGCAAATGCAACCAGAAAGGCGAGGTACACAATGGACTTGAGACAGCAAAAAGGGCTTGAGATCGCCGCCCTGTCGAAGATCACCCGCAAAGGCGATGCTTACACCGTCCCATCACAAAGCGGCAACGGTCAGTATAAAGTTCAGCTAGGGCCGGACTCCTGCACCTGTCCCGACTTCCAGACGATCCATGCCAAGTGCAAACACCTTTGGGGCGTTGAATACATGCTTCAGAGGGAGAACGGAAAGACCGTCTCACTACCTGATGGTGTCGTGCCGATCAGAGCGAAAAATTACACACAGAACTGGCCTGCGTATCGGTTGGCGCAGATCAACGAGAAGGCGAAGCTGCAACAGCTTCTCTACGAGCTTTGCTCAGGCATTGATGAGCCGATCCAGACGATGGGTCGCACGCGAATCCCGATGTCTGACATGATCTTTGCCAGCGCTTATAAGGTCTATTCCCAGGTGTCAAGCCGTCGCTTTATGACCGATCTGAAAGAAGCCCACCTGCGGCGCTACATCTCGAAGCTGCCCTGCTACAACACCGTGAACAACTATATCGTGATGGAAGAACTCACGCCCTATCTGCAATGGTTGATTATTCAATCGAGCCTGCCTTTGAAAGCCATTGAGACTGAGTTCGCCGTTGACTCATCGGGCTTTTCTACCTGCCAGTACGTTCGCTGGTTTGACGAGAAGTACGGCAAAGAGCAATCGGAGAAGGACTGGGTAAAAGCTCACATCTGCTGCGGTGTCAAAACGAACATTGTCACAGCAGCCGAGATAGGCGGCGCGTTCAGCGCAGACAGTAATTATTTTGCCCCGCTGTTTAATGAGACCGCGAAACGTTTCAACGTCAAGGAAGTTTCGGCTGATAAGGCTTATTCATCCTATGCCAACATCCGACTTGTGGATAACAAAAAGGCAGTGGCTTACATTGAGTTCAAAGACGGTGCAACCGACACGGGCAAGTGTGAAATCTGGAATAAGATGTATCACTACTACTCGCTACGCCGGCAGGAGTTCATGGCGCACTACCACAAGCGCAGCAACGTCGAAACCACTTTCAGCATGGTCAAAGCCAAGTTCGGTGGCGCGATTCGTAGTAAGCTACCAGCCGCACAAACCAACGAAGTCCTGCTAAAACTCCTCTGCCACAATATCTGCTGCCTGATCCAATCCACCTATGAGCTAGGCGTTACAATTGAGTTCTGGCCTGAAGTTGAGCGAGCCGCACTTTTTGGTTAAGTTCTTGGTTAAATAGGCATATAACCAAAAGCGACTTTTTGGTTGTTTCGAGAGGTGACATTTGGTCGACTTTTTGGGCAAAGCCCCCTGGCGCATATCTCCTTGAACCACAATATATTGTACTTTTTGATTGACACGCGACTAGGTATAGAGTAAACTCCGAATCCGCTGCGGGACATCGCAGCCGCAGGAGACAGCAGGTAAGCCGTTGTGGTCAGGCCGGCGGGGGCGCTATGATTAGAAGGCGAAAGCCGGTTTGATCTGGGATGACGGAACAAAGATTTACCGATTCGTAAGCAACGAGCGGAATCAAAAGAGCCATCACGCCTGGGAATAAGCGATTCGGTCTTTCTGCAGCAGGGCAGGAGCCGAACCGTAACGACAGACCTTAACAGGAACACCCATAGTCCCCGACTTACCCGGCCCGCGCAGGCACAGGAAAGTTTTCTCTCCTGAGCAGGGCTGCGCCAGCAATTTTATGACAAAGATGAGTTTAGGAGATTAAGCAATGTCTACCCGATCTGTCGGCGATGCACAAAATCCCAATGGCCTTAATACAGAAGAGGCCCTTTCGCCCTTAGTTCCGCACGCGGACGTGCGCCACGCCGGGGGGGTGATTGACAATAATCAGTTGTCGGAGCTTGGGCAAAAGATATTCCTCGACCGCTATGCCCTCAAAGATATGCGCAAGCGGACGCTCGCGCCCGGCGACATGGTGATCGTCTGCGTCGATAGCAAGACCGGCCAGCGCGAGATCGGCATCATCAGCCGCATGGATACGGAAGCCGCCGGCGGCGCGGGCCGCGTCACCGTCACCTTGAAAGACGGCACAGAGATCGACTGTCTCACAGAGCACGTCTCCAAGCCCATCGAGACGGTGCCGGAACAGATGATGGAACGCGTCGCGCGCGGCATCGCCGCAGTCGAAGGCGAACAGGCCGACGAATGGTACGAGAAATTCCGCTGGCTGCTCAACGGCTGGAAGTTCGTCCCCGCAGGCCGCATCCTCACTGCCGCCGGCACCGACCAGCAACTCACATTTTATAATTGCTACGTGGTGCCCCCGCCTCAAGACTCACGGCGCGGCATCGTCGAGACGCTGTCGCAGATGATGGAGATTATGTCGCGCGGCGGCGGCGTCGGCATTAACGTCAGCAGCCTGCGCCCGCGCCATGCCTATGTGAAAGGCGTCAACGGGCGCTCGTCGGGTTCGGTCTCATGGGGGGCGCTTTATTCTTTTGTAACCGGGCTTATAGAACAGGGCGGTTCAAGGCGCGGCGCGCTGATGATCATCCTCAACTGCTGGCACCCCGATGTCGTCGAGTTCATCGGCTCGAAGCGCGAGATGGGCAAGATTACCAACGCCAATATCTCTGTCGGCATCACAGACAAGTTCATGGACGCCGTGCACGCCGATGCCGATTGGGATCTGATCTTCCCGGACGTGAGTGATCCCGATTACGAAACGCAGTGGGACGGCAATCTGGAGAAATGGCAGGCAGCGGGCAAGAAAACCGTTGTGCATCGCACGGTCAAGGCGCGCGAAGTCTGGAACTCGATCATCGAATCGGCGTGGGCTTCGGCAGAGCCGGGCGTCTTCTTCATCGAGCGCGCTAACAAGATGTCCAACTCATGGTACTACGACAAGGGCTATCTCGGTTGCACGAACCCATGTGGCGAACAGCCGCTGCCGGGCTTCGGAGTTTGCAATCTCGGCGCGATCAATCTGTCGAAGTTCGTCCGTGACGGCGACGTGGCCTGGGATGATCTCGGTCGCGCCGTGCGCTATGCGGGGCGCTGCCTGGATAACGTCATCGATGCGACGCCTTATTTCTTCGATGAAAACTATGCGCAGCAGAAGGCCGAGCGGCGTGTCGGCTTGAACACTATGGGCCTGGCCGAGATGATGATTCGTCTAGGCATCCGCTACGGCGCGGACGAATCGACGCAGTTCATCGACCGGCTCTATCGCTTCATCTCGCGCGAGTCTTATCACGCTTCGGCAAACATTGCGGCGGAAAAAGGCGCGTTCCCTATGTTCGATGCAGGGAAGTATCTGCAGTCGGGCTACATGAAATCTATGCCTGAAGACGTGCGCGAAGCGGTGCGCGAAAAGGGCGCACGCAATGTAACCTTGCTTACGCAAGCGCCCAATGGCACGATTGGCACCATGGTCGGCACGTCCACAGGCATCGAGCCGTTCTACTTCTGGAGTTACTTCCGTAAATCGCGGCTCGGCCAGCACGAAGAACGCGTCGGTGTGCTCGAAGAATGGCAGCAGGCGCATCCAGGCGAGCCGCTTCCCGGCTACTTCGTCACGGCGATGGATCTGGCGCCCGAAGAGCACGTCAAGGTGCAGGCGGCGATTCAACGCTGGGTCGATTCTTCGATCTCGAAGACCTGCAACCTGCCGTCGTCTTACACCGTCGAGCAGACGCGCGAGATTTACGAGTTGCTCTATCGCTCAGGCTGCAAGGGCGGCACGATCTACCGGGACGGCTCGCGCGACGTGCAGGTGCTCAATCTCAAGGCAGAGGATAAGCAGAGTCTGAAAGACGCGCCGAAGTCTGAGGCCGCCAGCGCGCCGCCCGCTGTCGCTGCTGCAACGCCCGCCGCGGCAGCAAGCGAAGCGCCTGTGCCGCTCAAGACGGCCAGCGCCGCGAGCGATTCAAACCAACCGAAGGTTCGCCCGCGCCCGTATAAGCGGCGCGGCTACACGGTCAGCAAAGCGACGCCTTCGGGCACGGCGCATATCACCATGAACGAGGACGAAGAGGCCCAGCCGTTCGAGGTCTTCCTCGAAATCGGCAAGGCCGGCTCCGACATCAAGGCGATGGCCGAAGCGATGGGCCGATTGATGTCGCTCACCTTGCGCATGGCATCGCCTGTGTCGCCGGTCGAGCGCGTCCGCGAGATTGTAAAACAGATTACAGGCATCGGCGGGGCGCGCTCTTATGGCTTTGGCAAGCGGCGCGTCTTGAGTCTGCCGGATGCCGTCGGCCAGGCGCTGGCGGAGAATTATCTGAACGTTAGCTATGGCAGTGAAGAGGGCGGGCAGGGCGCGCAGATGGGCGTCGAAGGCACGCCGGTCGTGATTGAAGAAAAAGTCAAAGAAGCGGCGATGCAGGCGACCTCGGCTGATCTGTGTCCGAGTTGCGGCGACACGGCTTTCGTGCGCGTCGAGGGCTGCCACACCTGTTATGCGTGCGGCTACTCGGAATGTTGAACGTGACAAGTGACAAGAGAAATTCAGAATTCGAGCCGTAACCGTTAAGCAAGCTATCCGCTCGAAATCATGCGCAGGCAAGCTCATCACTTGCCTGCGCATTTTTCTTGTCACTCGCCACTCTCTGTCAAACCTGCGGCGTGTATTTCGGGAAGGTCTTGCGAATCTGCGCTTCGACCTTTGGCCGCTCGGCATCGTTGGCCTTGGCAAGTTTAGCGCGCAGCCGTTTACGCTTTTCGTGGCGATGACGGCGACGCTTGATTTCTCGATCACGTTCTCTCATCGTCGCTTGATTCTCCTTGCAAAGTGAGATTCAGCCGGCACGCCTGTGCATTCTGCGCTCCGGTTGCAAGCGGATTTAACCACGCCATCTCGATGCGGTCAACCGCTCGCGGCGCGGCAAAAAGCCTTGTCGGACACTGACGCGGTGTTATAATCGGCCTGTTCAAACAAGCTCTCAAAGCCCTGAAAAATTTTCTATAACAGCGAAAGGTCACACCCGTATGGACATTTCCGAGAATCGCCCCCTTTCGCGTCTGAGCGAGCAGATCACGCGCGATTACCACATCCTCTCGCTGCTCGGCAAAGGCGGCATGGGCGAAGTCTATCTCGCCGAGCAATTGCGCGTCGGACGCCGCCGCGTCGCCCTCAAGGTGCTCAATCGTGCCTGCTCGGAAGACCCGGAGGTCGTCAAGCGCTTCGAGAACGAAGCCGCCTCATCCGGGCGCATCAACCACCGCAACGTCGTCATGATTTTCGAGAGCCGCGCTACGGATGACGGCCAGCTTTACGTCGCCATGGAATATGTCGACGGCAAGACGCTGCGCGATGAAATCGACGAGCGCGGCGCGCTGCCGCTTGCCGAAGTGGTCGAGATTACCAAACAGGTTTGCGCAGGGCTGAATGCCGCGCACCGGCTCGGCATCGTTCACCGCGATATCAAACCCGACAACATCATGTTGTCGGGTTTGCGCGACGACGATGACAAGCGCGTCGCCAAAGTGCTCGACTTCGGCATCGCCCGATTGTCCGAGCCGGGCACGGCGCAGTCGCGCACCGCTTCGGGCATCATCATGGGCACGCCATACTACATGTCGCCCGAACAGGCGCTCGGCTCGACCGGCGATAAGATTGACGCGCGCTCGGACATCTATTCGCTCGGCATGGTGGTCTATCAAATGCTGACGGGCCGCGTCGCCTTCGAGTCCGAGTCGTGGATGAGCGTGATGTATAAACACTTGCACGAGCCGCCGCTGGCGCCGCGCGAGTTGCGCCCGGAACTCGGCTGGTATGAAGAGTTCGAGCAGACGGTCTTGCAGGCGCTCGAAAAAGACCGCGACAAACGCCCGCAAACCGTCGTCGACTTCAGTCGCGAGTTAGAGACGACTTATCGCCGCGCGATTGCCGCGAATCCTGAGAAGACCTTGAGCGCAGCTTATGAGGCGACGATTACCGGCGTCGCGCCGCCCTTCGCTGCGACTGCCTCAGCCGCAGCTCTACGGCTGCAAACGGCTGCGCCGGTCGAGCCGGCCATACAAGCGTCGCCACAGGCAACGGCTGCGCCGGCTGCGCCAAGTTTCTGGAACCGGCGTAACACGATTGCGGTCGCCTGCGCATTGATTGTAGCGGCGATTACAGTTGTATATTTTCTGCGGTCAAGGCCGGCGACCGCGACGGGGGAAACGGTTGCGCCGGGCGCGACAACCGCGACGGTAGCCAAGCCCATGTCGCCTATGCAGACCCTTGCCTTCGACGTGCAGACCATTGACCGGACGGGGCATCTCGAAATGACGCGCCGCGCCTCGGCGCAGTACTTCAGCGAAAACCTCAGCGACGAATTGAGCATAGATATAACTGAGATCCCCGCCGGCAGTTTTAAGATGGGCACGCCCGAAACGCAGCGCGAAGGCGACCCCGACGAACGTCCGCAGCGCCACGTCAGCGTGCCGCGTTTTTTCATGAGCCGGTATGAGATCACTATCGCGCAGTGGCGTGCGGTGGCGCGAATGCCGCGCGTCAGCCGCGACCTCGACGCCAATCCGTCAGCCTTCAAGGGGGACAGTAAACTGCCTGTGCAAAATGTCTCGTGGTTAGAGGCGGTCGAATTCTGCGAGCGGCTGTCGCAGGCGACGGGGCGGCGGTATCGCCTGCCGACGGAAGCCGAATGGGAATACGCCTGCCGCGCCGGCACCCAGACGCCCTTTAATCTGGGCGAAGCGATCACGCCGGAACTGGTGAACTATGACGGCAATTATCCTTTCGCAGACGTGCCGAAGGGCCTGATGCGCCGGCAACCTATCCCGGTCGGCTCGACGAGCGCGCCGAATGCATTTGGCCTACAGAACATGCATGGCAACATCGCCGAGTGGTGCAGTGATGTCTGGCATGAAAACTACATTGGCGCGCCGTCGGACGCCAGCAGTTGGGAAGCAGGCGGCGACGTGAATATGCGCGTGCTGCGCGGTGGCTCGTGGTACGACGGCGGCAACAATTGCCGTTCGGCGTCTCGCGTCAAAGACCCGGCGGACGCCAAGATGCCCTTCATCGGCTTCCGCATCGTCATGGTCGCGCCCTGACCTGAGCGGCTTAATGATGAAGATCAGCGGCGCAGGCCGTACACTTCACTTCCTGAGTAGTTGCTCATAGACATCGATCTCAAGGCTGTATGCCAGGTCATTTCGCGCGCAAAAAGGTTTCCGCCTCCTGCAACTCAACTCTGTTGCTATCAGCATGATTGCATATGGCCACAAGCCCCGAATAAGCGCTTCTCGCTTTTTCTACATTCTTGATCAGTTTGGCTGCCCGCGCCGCCCCTAACAGGCTGCCGAAACGACCGGGTGAAACGACGAGCACCGCCTCAAACTCTTTCAAAGCCTCACCCGGCTCTCCCAGTTCGAGAAGTATATCGCCAAGCATTTCGCGGGCAGGCACAATGGGGCCCGGTGTGACCGGATGTTTCTCTGTTGCATCTTCAAGCTCAACAGCGGAATGCATAAGCTTCAATGCCTCTTCCTTTCTCTTTTCTGCACAGGCTAGCCACGCCGATACGGCTAGACGCTGTATCCCAACTTGATTTGCCCAGTAGCGATCCTTTGCTTCGATCAATGTATTTTCGAGGGCGGCCAGTTTTTCTACGCTCTGTTGAGCCGTGCTCATATCACCAGAGCGTGCCGCGCCCACTCCCCGTGCGAAATGAATGATTGCCTCTGCCCAGGGGAAACGATGCCAGGAAAAGTCTCTCGGATGCATTTTAAGGGAGGCGGCGTCCGACCACTGCCGTCGCTCAATCGCATACCTGGCTGGAATCGCGGCGAAAGCATAAGCGACTTTAAAGTTTTCAGCGTTAGTCTTGCGGATTTGATCAAGCTCATCGAGTATGGCCTTTGCCTGTTTGTCTTGTGCCCCTTGCAAGTAGGCATACATCAAGTAATCCATCGCATGAAGTTGTTCATCCCATGTGCCATCCATATGCATCTCGGCAGCAAACTTCTTTGCCGCGTCCTCTGATGCAATATTCGATTGTATAGATTCTTGCCACAGGCCGAGGCGTGTGAAGATGTGTGAGGGCATGTGCAGCGCGTGAGGGGCTGATGGAGCAATCCTGGCATAACTGCGCGCCGCGTTGAGCGCCAGGTTGGCAAGCGGAGGAGAATCATAAGCGTGGATCAGGTAGTGAGACACTCCAGGATGTTGTGGCTCTTTCGAGAGCACTTCATTGAGAATACCGGCAGCCTTTTTTTCTCGCGCATAGGTTTTGTCGGTTGGCGGCGCTTGAGCAGAGGCGATCAGCGCAAGTGAATAAAAAATCCCTGCCTCACGATCTTCAGGATAACGACGGTGAAGCTGTTCCATGGCCTTCTCGTAAGCAAGGGAACGGGTCAGGTGATCACGGTTTGCATAATCTTTGTAAAACAACTCAAGGGCGGAAATATAGTCCCTCTCCCGGTCAGTTTTAGCGCCAGCGGCCCTGGCCTTTTCCACTATGGCCTGGCCATTCTTCAAAGCCTCTGCATTAGGTTTTTCCCAAAGCGGATGGTAGAGAGTCATAGCCAGCCCCCAATATGCCATCGCGCATGAAGGATCTTTCCTGGCGATTGCCGCAAAAGCCTCGCCTGCCTTCTCGTACCAAAACGAGTGAAGCATCGCCACAGCGCGGTCGAACTCAATTTGCATTGGAGAGGTGCAAGAAATTGGGAAATGCACGTGTCCAAGTTTCTCGCCCTCCGAGTGTTCGTGTTGATGCATCTCCTGGGCATTGCAGAGCGTCGAGAGCAGGGTAAGAAGGATTGCAGAAACGGCAAGAAGTTTATTTTTGCGCAACATAGAACCTCCCAAAGTCACAGATGAGCCTCAAATGCAGAGCAATTCTATGCCAAATTATATAAGAGTTAAATCGCTATCGTGGCTTCTATAAGGTGTGCGGCGCGGCAGTTCGTAGAGCAACAGCGGCAATCGTTGCCGCTCGCCAGTCTGCACCAATCGGCTTGGCTTGCTGCCGTTGCCTATTGCGTTAATCGTGATTGTAATACTTGCTTGGCTCTGTGGTATTCCCGTCGGCGACATCGCATAGGCGTCGAAAATTCGGTAACATCGCCAGCCACACATCCTCGCCTGCGGTTTCAACTACTTTCTGCTTAACGGTGGGACGATCCACCAGCTTCTGCTGTTTGAGCAGGAAAACGATGTCGTCAAAATCTTTTTGTCGTCCGGCATTCAGTTTCAAAATCACCAGCCATTCCGGCGTCACCACGCGCAAGCCGTTTGGTAGTTCAATCGCCTCTTTCAACGCTGCCGCATAATACTTCTGGTAGCCGTCATTGCGCACAATCCAATCGACCTGGACGGTGTATTTGCCGACCTGAAGCGTATAGCTGCTGCCGCCGAAGGTGAGCCGATGTTGCGGCGTCAGCGACAAGTGTTTGGAGGCGATGATGTCAACGCCTTTGGTCAGGCGCGGGCTTCCATAAAGATGCATCGCCAGCCCGCCAGCCACCGCCCATTGAACCTCCTCTTGATCTGCCAGTCGCCCCACCTGTTGCACGGCTTCCACGCCAGTATCAGTTGAAATGGTCGGGTTGGCGACATTTTGCAGGACGCGCTCGACAAGCTGCTGATAATCACCTTCACTCATGATTTTGCTTCATCAATATCGCGTTAGACGTGCGTGGCTCAGTCATTCCTACAATCCCAACCACAGGCGCGATGCATTGTCCATGTCTTGCAGATCTGAGTTAGACAGTTTGCCAACTCTCTGGGCAATGAGATTTTGATGCACGGTGTATATGCCGCGCTTAACCGCCGTTTCGACATTCAGACCGGCCTGACTCCAATCCTTCAATATAAACTCGCCTGACAGAAGCGAAGTGGTCTTGCTGGTGAGAGGAAGAATGAAAACGTCTTTGGAAGAATGATGTGAGTTGACGATGACGGCTGGCCTGATTTTCGATCCTGACAAATCCGAGAATGGATAACGGACAAGTACAACTTCACCTCTTGAGTAGTTGCTCATATACATCGTCCTCTGAGTTATCCCAAACCGATGCTAAAGAAGATTCGCTGGCTCGCAACCAGAATTCGGCTTCGTCAGAAAGGATAGTGACCAACACTTCTGTTCCTTCAGGAATATCTACCTGCTCCAGCAGTTCGATTCGACCTTCTCTGACGATGGCTTTAACTGTATTCATCATGATTTGATTACCTCGCTTCGGTACGAGCATATCCATTCATTAGGCTGCTGGCAATAGACAAGCATCTGATCGCAAAGCCTAGCGAAACTGCAAGTGCCCTTGAGGGATGAGTAAGCGTAGTGCTGCGCAGCAGTTCGTTTTACGACGGTGACGATTGCCGCTCGGCAGTACGCGCCAAAGCCCCCACTGATGACAGTTTCATCAGCGGTTAAAACATATGTCTCCTTTGCGCAGCCTATACGGACTATTTACTCGCTAAGATACATTCTTGCTCCGAAACTCCAGCCCTTCCTTCACCTTGACAACCGCGATCTGTGGATATATAAATCTTATATAAAATTTATATGGTGAGGTAAACGAGAGGAGCGATGCAGAAGACCAAAGTGAGAACCTTTTCGGCGACCGAGCGCGATCTGGCGATGCTCGACGCCGTCGCTAAATATCACGGCTTGAATAAGAGCGCGACGATTGCCAGCCTCGTGCGCAAGGAGTTCTGGAGAATCTTCCCCGCCGGCACTGGCTCGGTCAAACCGGATCGCGGGGCCAAAGTGGAGGGCAAATGACGACATCATTCATCAACTTAAACCGAACCGCAGCGGCGCAGGCCGACTACTCATCACTCATCAACGAAATACGCGAACTGGCGCGCCGCCGCAATGCCATCATCCTGGCGCATAACTATCAAGCGCCCGAAGTGCAGGACGTTGCCGATGTCACAGGCGACAGCCTTGGACTGGCCCTTGAAGCGCAGAAGACCGATGCCGAGTTAATCGTCTTCTGCGGCGTTCACTTCATGGCTGAGTCGGCAAAGATTCTCAATCCTGAAAAGAAAGTCCTACTGCCGAACCTCTCAGCCGGTTGCTCGCTCGCCGATTCGATTACTCCCGAAAGCCTTCAGGAGTGGAAAGACCGCTATCCCGATCACACCGTCGTCACCTACGTGAACTCGACCGCCGAGGTCAAAGCCATGAGCGACATCTGTTGCACCTCAGCCAACGCGGTCTCAGTGATTCGCAGCCTGCCGACGGATAAAGTGCTGTTCACGCCTGACCGCAACCTCGGCAACTGGGTCAAGCGCCAGGTGCCGGAAAAAGAGGTGGCCATTTACGACGGCGTTTGCCCGACGCACGACGTGCTGCGCGGCGCGAACGTCATCAAAGCGCGCTCGGCGTTCCCGGATTCTATTGTCATCGCGCACCCCGAATGTCGCGAAGACATTATCGCGATGGCTGACGAAGTCTGCTCGACGACGGCGATGATCGGGCGCATTGCCAAGTACCCGAACGTCAAAACCTTCATCGTCGCTACTGAAAGCGGCATCGTCCATCAGATGAAGAAACGCTATCCCGACCGCGAGTTTGTGATGGCCGACGGCTGCATCGGTTGCCGCCTGCATTGCCCATACATGAAGATGATCACCCTCGCAAACGTCAAGCGGTCGCTCGTCGAAGACAAGTTCGAGATCACCGTCGAGCCGGACGTGATGGAAGGCGCGCGCCGCGCCCTTGAGCGCATGCTCGCCGTGCCGCGCGACAACTGAGAAGAAAGTGGGGGAGTAAGGGAGTAGGGGAGTGCGAGAGACGCGGGACGGCTTGCTATCCATTTCCTACTCCCTTACTCCCCCACTCCCTTACTCCCCCACTTTTTCACTGTGCTAGAATAAATCAAACTTTCGCGCCGTTGGTGCGGTCTAAGAATCTGGGTAATCAGCAGGCCGAGGTTTGTAATGATAAAGAAGCTATCCATCGCCCCAATTTTACTGGTAATCGCCGTTTGGTTTGCCGCTGCGAGCGTCAGCGCGCAAGTCCGGCCTCGTGCGAATCGCATGCTGAAAGAGCAGCGCATCGAGAGCGCCGAGGCGAATGATCCGCAACTCGGTCAGCGCCGCAATCCAGGGCGGCTCCCGCCGCTCGGCGGCCCGCAGGGCAATCGCCAGCCGGGAGCCAATCAGGCGAAGAAGCAAAGGCTCAGGCAAATGGTCATGCAGCGGCTCGGACTGACGCCCGACCAGCGCCTGCGCATGCAGGAGATTCGCCGCAGTCACGAGGACGACGCCATTACCACTGGCCGCCGTCTGCGGCAGGCGCGCGCCGCGCTCGACCGCGCCATTATGAATGAGAGTTTCAATGAAGACGCCATACGCCGCGCCACCGAAGATCTGGTCGCCGCGCAGACGGATAAGATTCGCCTCGAATCGCGCATCCGCTCGCAGGTGCGCGGCGTGCTCACGCTGGAACAGGTGCAGGAGTTCAACCGCCTTGAACGCGAATTGCGGCGCGAGATGCAACAGCAGAAACGCGAGATGCAGGAACGGCAGATGGGCGCGGCAGAGCCGGTTAATCCGACCCTGCGTCCACGGCTTGACGAATCCGATCTCGACCTCGTCAGCCTGCTGATGTTCGAGAATTGATCGGCTCGTCAAAGCCTCAAGGGGCCTCAAGGGCGCGACGGATGATTGAATTAGCCATCATCCGCCGCGCCGTTTGATTTTCTGTGACTGGACAGAGCCGAATGGCGGCGATTAAAATTCAAGCCTGTACCTTACATGAAAATTATAGCTGACGGAGGAAGGATGGAAGAGCACGAGATAACTTACCACGCGGTTGAGAAAGACGGCGTCGTCACGGCGATCTGGGAGATGCAAGGCCGCAAGCACCTGCGCACGATTGACCCGCGTAGCGAAGAAGGCCGCCGCATTCTCGGCGCGTACACGACGGACGAAATTGAGCACGCGCACGCCGCCGAACAGGGCGAAGCGGCGCACTAAGCAAGCAGGCATCACAGACGGAAGGCTCGTGATGCTTGCCGGTCGAACGGTCTTGTGTTGAGGGGCAGGTCATGCCTGCCTCTCGACCACCCGCCGCTTTTGATCTGGCGATGACGGATACCCGCCCGACAAGCTAAACTCACCATAGCCATGATCAAATGACTGTAGCGTAAATTGTAGCTTGCGCTATAGCCATCGGCATATCCGCGCGGGGTTAGCGACGAGGGAAATAAGTTGTCCACAGCAGTTGAAGATCGTAAGAGCCTGCTCCGCGACTGGAGCATCCTGCTGCCGACGGAAGGCAGCGCGGAAGCCGAGCAAATCCTGCCGCTGGCCCTGAGACTGCTCGGCAGCCGCCGCAAGTCGTTCGTGCATTTGCTCGGCGTCACCGCGGTTGCCGCTGAATCTTCGTTGAGCGAGGCGGCGCTCACGGCGCAGGCGCTGCGCAATGAACTGGGGAGTCTGGCGACAGAGAATGCGCAGGTTCGCCATCTGGCCGGCAGCCTCGTCTCGCACCATCCGTGGCAAGAGATTGAGTCGTTGATCGAAGAGCGGATGAAGGATGACGACTTGCTGCTGCTGCGCTGGCGCGACGACAACGGATACTTTGAAAGCAGCCTTGAGCGAGTGTTGCGCGATCCGCCGTGCAATCTCGTCATTGCGCAACCCGCCGCGCCGCCGCGCCAGATCAAGCGCATTTTGCTGCCTGTGCGTGGCGGACCCTATGCCAACTTGTCGCTGCAACTGGCGGTGCGGCTGGCGCGTTCGTGTCAGGCAGAGATCACCCTCCTGCGCGTCGTGCCAAGCGAAGACGACGCTATGAGCCAGGCGCTCAGAGATCGCTTCACAGGGCTTAGCGACACCTTTCCCGAAATCACGACTGAGTTGCAGGTGGTCGGCGATGCCGGCGCGGCCATCCTGCGCGAATTGAAGACGCATCAGGCGGTAATTCTCGGAGCCAGCGCCGCCAAAGAAAGCTCGCCAATCGGCCTGGTAGCGCGTTTGATCTTGCAGCGCAGCGACGTGACGGCGCTGGTCGTCAAAACTACAGAGCCGTTTCGCCTGCCGTCAGCCGTCGCGCTGCGGCAAGACATGCCCGTGCTGTTGCGCGTCGAAAAGTGGTTCGCTGAAAACACCTTTCACAGCCGCGAATTTTCGGACATCGGGCGGCTGATTGATTTGAAAAGAAAGAACGGCCTGCGCATCAGCCTCGGCTTGCCGGCGCTCAACGAAGAAGCGACGATTGGCAATGTGATTCATACATTGAAAACCGCCTTGATGGACGACGCGCCGTTGCTGGACGAGATCGTCTTGATCGACAGTAACTCGACAGACTTCACGCGCAAGCTGGCAGCGCAACTCGGCGTCGTGCCTTATGTACATCAAGACGTGCTGCCCGGACTCGGCAGCCTGCGCGGCAAAGGCGAAGCCTTGTGGAAGAGTCTCTACCTGCTCAAAGGCGATTTGATCGTCTGGGTGGATACGGACATCACCAATCCGCACCCGCGTCTGGTTTATGGAATCCTCGGCCCACTGCTCGCCGATCCGCGCGTACAGTTCGTCAAGGGCTTTTATAAGCGCCGCGTCAAAGATAATGGCGAAGCGTCGCCGGCGGGCGGTGGGCGGGTCACGGAACTGCTGGCGCGGCCCCTGATCAACCTGTTCTTTCCTGAGCTATCGGGCCTCGTGCAGCCGCTCGCGGGCATCTACGGAGGCCGCCGCACGGCGCTCGAACAGGTGCCGTTTTATTCGGGCTATGGCGTCGAGATCGGCTTGCTGCTGGCGATGCTCAACCGCCTCGGCCTGAAAGCCATCGCCCAGGTCGATCTTGAAGAAGTCGCGCATCGCAATCAGGAACTGCGCGCCTTGAGCAAGATGTCGTTTGCGATCCTACAGGTCTTCGCGCGCCACCTGCGAGAAAAGGGCGTGCTCGACGGCCAACTGCCCATCGAGCGCACGATGAAGATTCTGCGCTCGGAAGATCAACAGTTTCATCTTGAAGAAGTCGACATCTACGAGCAGATGCGCCCGCCCATGATCGAAGTCAAAGAGTACGCCGGGCGGCATGAACCTCTGAAAAGGCCAAGGTAAAACCGACGCGGAGACGCGGCGACACGGGGACGCGGTGAAGGAGAGACGCGGCGATGGGGAGAGAGGGCGACGGGGAGAGTGGGAGAAGGGAAGCGAAGAAGAATCCTTGTTGCTCCGCTTCACCTTCGTCCCATCGCCGCGTCCCCGCGTCGCCGCGTCGCCGCGTCGCCTTTCCACCGCAGGTGGGAGAGCCTATATTCGATGGCGCATCAGCATCAGCATCAACATCGAAGCAGACGATTGAGCGAATCTGAATGACTAGAGAGGACGTGCCGATGTCAATTGTCCTTGAGCAAATCACCAAGCGCTACGGCAATCAGTGGGTAGTGGATAACGTGGCGCTCGAAGTCGCCGACAAAGAGTTGTTCGTGCTGCTCGGCTCGTCGGGCAGCGGCAAGAGCACCATCCTGCGAATGATCGCAGGCCTGGCGGAGCCGACCAGCGGACGCATTCTGCTGCACGGGCGAGATGTCACCTACCTGACGCCGCAAAAACGCGGCACCGGATTCGTCTTTCAGAATTATTCGATCTTTCGCCACATGAGCGTCGGCGAAAATATCGAGTTCGGCTTGAAGATTCGTAAAACCCCGAAGGCCGACCGCCAGCGGCGGCGCGACGAGTTACTGGAACTGGTCGGGCTTGCCGGCCTCGGCAGCCGTTACGCACATCAACTGTCTGGCGGCCAGCAGCAGCGCGTGGCGCTGGCCCGCGCGCTGGCTTATGAGCCGGATGTCCTCTTGCTTGATGAGCCGTTCGGCGCGCTCGACGTGAAGATTCGTTCGCAACTGCGGCGCAGCTTGAAAGAGATTCAGCGGCGGCTGGGCGTTGCCACCATACTGGTGACGCACGATCAGGAAGAAGCCTTTGAACTGGCCGACCGCATCGGCGTGCTCGAAAACGGTCGGCTGCTCGAAGTCGGCGATGGCGAAGATTTGTATGACAAGCCACGCTCTCTGTTTACCGCGACGTTTCTCGGCGCGGGCACGGTGCTGGTCGGTCGCGCTGAAGCGGGACAGGCGCGCTTCGGCGATCTGGCGCTGACGATCCCTGATGACGCGCCGCACGACGACGGCGCGCGCGTGCAGTTGCTCTTCCGTCCTGAACAAGTAGCAT
>JBBWZK010000292.1:0-7910 GCA_039648975.1 Blastocatellia bacterium | reverse complement strand
GGCGACCACCGCAGGGTCGCCCCTACATGGATTCTTTGTCAACTGACTTAGCCATGATCTAATTGGACTGATCGATCAATTCGCGCGCTCGTGTGAAGATCGAATCGAGCATCGGCTCGGTCAGCTTGCCTGTAAAGGTGTTCTGCTGGCTCGGATGAAAAGAAGCAATCAATCGCTTACCATCGTCCATCATGACCTCTGCGCCGTGTTTGAACTGTGTACGCGGTTGCCGCTTTGCTGAACCCGCCGTTGCCAGGCCGATGTTGGCAATCGCCGCATCGAAGGCGACGCGACCCAGCGCGACGACGACGCGCACCGCGCGGAGCAGTTCTAGCTCCGCCAGCAGATAAGGGCGGCAGTTGGCGATCTCTTCCGGCAGCGGTTTATTGGCCGGCGGCGCGCAATGTATCACCGCTGTGATGTAGCAATCGTGTAAACGCAACCCATCATGGCGATGTGTCGAAGTCGGTTGATTGGCGAAGCCTGCGCGATAGAGCGCGCGGTAAAGCCAGTCGCCGCTGCGGTCGCCTGTGAAGACGCGGCCCGTGCGATTGCCGCCATGCGCGGCAGGCGCAAGGCCGATGACCAGCAGCCGCGCATCCGCTTCACCGAGACTCGGCACGGGCCTGCCCCAGTAATCTTCACCGGCGAAGCGACGGACTTTCTCGCGCGCCACCTGTTCGCGCCACGCGACCAGGCGCGGGCAGCGCGTGCAATGAATGATCTCATTTTGCAGGATGACCAGCCGCGAATGGTGGTCGGCGGTTTGTGACGTTTTGGTTTCTTCTGCTTTCATCGCGGTTGCAGCCCGGCGTTGACGCCCTTGAGCCGAGAGAATACCATAACCCAACGCCCGCATAAATGGCGACATCACACGACAGACGGAGCGCGCATGCCTTTCACAAATCTCAACGAATCTCCGCTCGTTCCCGGCGCGAGCCCTGTGACGATTCATTACCGCGAAGCAGGCAACGGCTACCCGCTCGTCTTTTTGCATGGCGGCTGGGGCTACGAGGTCTATCCCGCCGATTTTCAGATCGCGTCGTTTAGTAATCAATATCGCATTTTGATTCCCGACCGCAGCGGCTATGGCGGCTCGCCGCGCGTCAGCGAAATGCCCGTCGACTTTCACCGCCGCGCCGCTGTGGAGATGACGCGCTGGCTCGATGCTTTAGAGATCGAGCGCCCGATTTTATGGGGTCATAGCGACGGCGCGGTGATTGCCGCGTTGATGGGACTCGAAACGCCTGAGCGATTGGCCGGCGTGATTCTCGAAGCCTTTCACTTGCTGCGCGTCAAGCCGCGCTCGCGCGAGTTCTTTGAAACGATGGTAGACAATCCTGAGCGGCTGGGCGAGCGCGTCTGCGCGGCGCTCATGCGCGATCACGGCACGGATTACTGGCGCGAGTTGATTCTGATGAACGGCAGAGCGTGGTTGCGCCTTGCTGAAGAGAGCCATGAGGCGACGCAGGATCTCTACGATGGCCGCTTGTCAGAATTGCGCCTGCCGACGTTGTTCATTCACGGCGACAGCGATCCGCGAACCGAACCGGGCGAGCTTGAGGCGGTGCGCAGGCAATTGCCGAATGCGCGAATGGAGATCATCCGCGATGCCGGCCACTCGCCGCACAGTCAGCGGTCAGTCGCCGCCGAAGTCAATCGCCTTGCGGGAGAATTTCTACGCACCAGTTGTAGCTCAAGCTGTTAGCTTGTGTACCACCGCTCGCTCGTCAACCCCTGCGCAAGCTAACAGCTTGCGCTACACCGAAAAAGAAAAAGGCTGAAGGCGCAGCTTATCGCCGAACCTTCAGCCTCAAAATCGACTGCCGATGATTTACACCTTCAGTCTGCTACTTGAGCCGCATCGTCGGATCGCCGAACAATATCCACGTCCGGCGAACGTCGGGGTCGCCGACCGCTGCCTTGGCTTGCATCGTTACATCGCCCAGCCTTTGCGACTGACCGCTTTCGGGGAACAGCAGACGGAAGACCTCCTGATCCATCAACGACTGGCCGCCAGCCGCCGTCAGTCCTGATGACGCCCAGGCTGCAATAGCCCCGGCACGTTTCGCTTTGACCAGCGATTCGGCGAGACTGTCGCCCACCGGATCAGCGAGATAACCGTTCAGACAGGTCATGGTCACGAACAACGACAGGTTATTGCCGTTGGTCATGTTCGCTGTATCCGCCGATGTCAGCAGGCTGCCGCGCCACAGGTTGACCGCGCCGTGCCCGTTGTAGTTGACGATCTTCTGACCTTGGTTGATCGCATCCAGCAAAATGCTTCTGGCCTGCGCATCGCCCATCTCTGCGCGGTCGATCTCTGTGACACGCAGGTTTGCCGGTATAAACGGCTTCAGCCGGTCGTTGGTCGCTCGGAAGTTAGCACCGTCTGGGCGATCAGAGACCAGCAACACAGAATCGGATGGGCTGGCGCCCTCGTAGCCGATGATCTTTGAAACCATCGTCGCCGCCTCATCAACCGTGCGGAATGACAGGCGGCCCACCGCCATCTCTGCCAGCCCATCGTTGTTGAAGTCGGCAAACCAGTCATCCGAAAATGCCTCCATGTATGCCGTATCCAGCAGCCTGGTCGGCACACGATCAAAGTCGCCCAGGCCAAGATAGTTGCGTTCATCGTAGCTGGCATGGCCGGCAAACAGAACGTATCCAGGCTTGCGCTTCCAAGTCGTCTTCGCATAAGCCAGGAAATCTTTGATCGCGTAAGGCGTCTTCTGGCCATAGCTGAACTCGTCGCAGATGTCTTCAAAATCAACGACGCTGACGGCCAGCTTCTGGCTTTGACGCAGCGCCACCAGCGGCTTGAGAGACTCGAAGTATTCGCGCCGCGTGATGATGACGAAATCTGCGCCGTTGGCAGGTTGCTTCAGGCTCGATGGCAGGTTTGCCGCCACGCTAACCGGCGGGCGTGCCTGCTCGTTGGTGAAGGCCATCAGGGTTCGCTGGCCGCTTCCCGGCACGATTACCGAAACCGCATAGCTGCCGTTCGCCTGCTTGACCGTGCCGGTCACTTCTTGCACAGCACCGGCGTTGCTGATGTCGAGGACGCGCACTTGACTGTTGGTGAAGCCGCTTATCGTCATCAACTGGCCGCCAGCCGCCGTCAGCCGCAGGTTATTGCTTTCCGCCGTGTAGGTGTGCTGGTAGGTGATGCGAACGTAATTCATCAGACTGACATCCGCTTCGCCGCCCAGAGCGATCAGCCGCACTTGATTGTCGCCTTCGACTAGCTGTGACGGCGGCACCGTGAAGCTGCCCGTTCCGGCTGCCTGATTCGCAAAAGAGACGACGCCCAGCTCATTGCCGTTGAGCGATACTCTCACCTGATGTGCGTTAATGGTCACACCCTGCAAGCCCACTTCGACGACGGTTTGTGCTTTGCTGTTGCGGTCGATCTGCCGCAGACTCAGCGATTGATCGACCTCACTGGATGAGACGACCGGGCCGAAGAAGTTCTCCTGCTCGCCGTTGCGCAGCGAAGAGAAGTAGAGCGTGCGATCTTTGCGCTCGGCGGTGTAAGGGAAACTACTCGGCGGTGCCGTGCCGAGTTTGCCGCCCGGCGGGTTGGCAATCCGCTGGCCCGGCGAAGAGCCGGCAACCAGCCAGTAGACGCGCGTGTCTGAATAAGGCGTATTCAGGCCCGTCGCATAGAACTCAACCGCATCGTTGAAATCAAAGTGCCCATCCAGTTCGCCTGAGACTTTGATGGGCTGCTCGACGCCATCAACGAATAGCTGGATGAAACGCGGGTTGACGTTGATGTCGAGTCCGGCGGCAACCAGAGCCGGTTGGCCGACGCGATAGAAGCCTTCTTGCCGTATAGAGAGTTTCACTGCCGGCGAGCCTGCCAGGTTGTCCTGTGAACTGGCACTGGCGGCAGTGCCTTTGCTGATGTCAGCCGCGCGCGCCACCTGTGCGGTAACGCCGGATTGCGGATTGCCGACGCGGCTGAGCAAGTCTGCCTGCGTCGCGTTAGCCGGCTGTCCGCCGACCTGATCTATGGAAACCGGCCCGTGCCAGGTGCTCTGGCCTTTGAGGTCAACCTCTTCGAGCCAGTACACAGAGTTCTTGCTTGATTGTGACTTATCCCACCATGCGTATGAGCGTCCGGCGGTCAAAGACACGCCGTTGCCGGCTACCAGCGCCGAGCCGGCGACGAGTTGCGGCGTCAGCCGTGTGCGCTGGCCACCTTCTTCGCGGTAAAGATTAAAGCCGAGATTGTTCGCCTCAAAAGCGGTGCGCCACTGGATGAACTGGCCGCCGTTATAGCCTTTGGCCGTGAACTCTTCGAGCTTGGCTGCGGTCGGCGAGCCGGGCAGAGCGATCTCCCACATGCCGCGCCCATGCGTGGCGATGCGCAGGATGCGGCTGGTCGGCTGGATCGCCATATCGAAGATAGAAACACGCGGCAGCCCTGTACCGAAGGGTGCCCAGGTTGTGCCTGAATCGGTCGAGGTATAGACGCCTATATCTGAGCCGGCGTAGAGAACCGAGACACCGGGGTGCGTCGGGTCATTGGCATCAACGGCGAACGCATTGAATGGGACGTTAGGCACGCCATTCCCAGTATTACCAATCGAAGTCCAGGTCGGCGTGGCGGAATTCAGATTGACCGTCCGCCATATCTGGCCTGCCGTCGAAGGGTTGGTATAGTAGGCCAACGTAACGTAAGCCGTGTTGGAATTGGTTGGATCAATCACCGCCCGCGAGACGTGACGGTTGGTCGTGCTGCCAGTCGCGTTGACCGGAATCGGGAAAGCCGTGTTGGTGAGGGTGGTCGAGCCGGTCGTGGTCGCGAAGACGTTGCCGTTGCGCATGCCGACGATGCGTACGTTATCATTCGTCGGCGAGATGCCAATCGCCGAGACGGCGATGCCGGCGACCAATGGGTTCTGGCTGACAATCGTCATCGTATCGCCACGGTCTGTGGAGCGGTAGAGCTTATTGGTTCCGAAGTAGAGCGTGTTGGGCGTGCCCGGCCCTAAGGCCATCGGCGCGTAGAACAGAGTGGTATCGGCGAGGAGGATGCCATTAGAGATCGTCGCTGCCGTTCCATCACACGAGGGCGTCGGATCGTTGACGATGCCGGCATAGTTACCGCGCCATACCCACGAATCCTTGATCGCCAGACAGGATGCCAGTGTGGTTCGTTCAAAGCCGATCTGGGTATTCGTCTGGTTGAAGTAGGTGTGATACATCGTCACGTTGGTCGTATCGGTGGCGCTCTGATCTATCAGCGCAAAGCCGCCGTCGCCGCTTTCGACTGAGACCCAATTGCCGGAAGAGGTCGTCTGCGCTTCGGTGCCGTTGTCCTGTGTGCCGCCGATGGTCATGAACTGATCGGTCGGATGCACCGCCACGCTGACGAACTGGAGCGTGCCCAGCCCTGTGGTGTTCTGAGTCAGCCAAGCAGTGCCCGCCACCGCATCGGGTCGCTTCCAGACGCCGCCATCGGTGACGAACCAGACGGTCGTCGGACTCGTCAGCGTATCGAAGGCGATGAAGTGGCTGTCGGCGTGCAGGCCTGTATCGTCGCGGGTGAAAGTCGCTCCGCCGTCGCTTGAGCGCTTCAGTACATCCTGGCAAGTGCCGCGCGCATTGCCGCCCACGTAAACGATGTTCGCGTTATTTGGATCAACCCCGACGGGATTATCATAAACGCACTGGCCGCCACAGTAGCCTTCGGCGGCGGTGAGTGGCGCTGACCAAGTGACGCCGCCATCGGTTGATTTTCTCAGCCTGCCGGCTTGACCGATGCTCGAACATGCAGCGACACCAGATGGTTCGTTGGATGCCACGTAGGCGGTCACGACGGCTCCGACCTTGTTGATCGCCAGCTTCATCACCAGGCCGTTGAATCCGGGGAAAAGCACCTGCGTGAATGTGGGCGTTGCGGCAAGCGCGTTGGTCGAGCGCATGATCACGCCGCCCGTCGTTGTGCCGGAAGTAGACACAAGCAGATTGTTAGAGTTTCCCGGCTCCAAAACCATGTCGAAGATGGAGGTATTGCCGGTGCCAGGAACATCCAGGCTTCCATCTGTATTCACAATAATCTTCGAGAAAGTGACTGATGCGGCGGCGGCTGTCGCATTCGTCGAGCGAAAGACGCCGCGCAGCGCAAGGGGAGGAATGGTATTGCTTAAGGCATTGCCGGCTGCTCCGGCTACCCCTGCCGCAGTCGAGACGAAAATTGTGGCAGGGTCGCTCTCACTGACCACTATCTTACTGATGGCGCGTCCGTTGAAACAATTGTAGGTAAGCGCAGTGGTCGTGCCGGTCGTGATTGACGGGTTGATGGGGCCAACCAGATCAGCCGTCGTCTTCGCATTGTCTATGCGGTAGACGCCGACGCCAAAGAAGGAATCATTCGAATTGTTCGGCTCGCCCGTGCCGACATAGAGTTTCGTCGGATCGGATGGCGCAAGCGCCAGTGCGCCGATGGCCAGCGTCTGCGCCGTATCAAAGATCGCTTTCCAGGTGGTGCCGCCATTGGTCGACCGCCAGACACCGCCCTGTGCCGTGCCGAGATAGACAAAGTTAGAGTCGCTCGGATCAATGACAATCATCGTGACACGTCCGGTGACTGAGGTGGTCGCCGGGAATTGCTGGGTTTGCCCATTCGGGACTGGAGCCGGGCCGATCTCGGTCCAGGTCGTGCTGCTGACTGTAGGCGAATTTCGCATTGCCCGCTCTTGTTGCTCCATCTTTTGAATGGCCGTTCCGCGCCACGCTGGATCAAAGCTCTTGCCGGTCTCCACGTCGATGCCGCGCAAGGATAGGAAATGCTGATCGCGCAGGCTCATGTAAGTTTCTTTACTGATCTTCCCGCGCGCCATTCGCGGCAGGTCCGCATCATCGTCATCCTCAGTTCTGCTGGCTTGTTGTCCTGCCTGTTGTGGCAGAGCCGGCAAAACCTTTCCCGCCGATGCGCCGGCTTTGCTCTCGACAGGCACCGGCACCGGGGCGAGGGCGCGAAAAGAGCTACTGGCAACCGCCTGCTTTTTGCCTGATGTACCGCGCGAGGCGCTCACCTTTTGCAGAGCGTTCGGCAGTAAAAGCATGCCTGCTGCAAATACCATTGCTAATGCCGCCAAAGTCAGGCGCAACCGCCTGGCCTTGCCTTGAACGGGCCGCCGCGTCTGCCCTGTGAGACTGGATGCGATACCTTTGTTCATTTGATACTCCTTCTCCTTAATCTGTTACGCGATGAAAGCTAAATCGAGAGACCTCGCTTGCCATCTTTGAGGGCGAGAGTCCGAATGCCTGAACCACGTTGATGATTGGCCTATGGAATAACCGCACGTGTGCGATGATACATTCCATAAGCTCTTGACCTGAGAATGCCTGCTCTAAGCCGTAAGGGCGATAGCCCGAAAAAAGACCGGTAAAGATGAAAACGGTTTGGGCACTACTGCCAGCAGCCTGTTATTCAGGAAGCGGAATAACCATGTCCCATCGGCTTCTGGCGGAGCCGCATGGCGATTCCTGCTTATGATTACAATCGATCAAAGATGCCATGCCAGTATTTATCGAAGTGGCAGATATATCATTTTGGAGGGGCTGTGCATTCAACAGCATTATCAGTCTGGACGTATCCTTCCAACCAAGCCAATCCCCTATACAACCCCTCTGGCCCGTTCCTAATCCGATTCTGCTGTCGCAGATGCCGCCTATATTATTCTGCTTGCAGTCCTGCGTCAAGCAGAAGCGAGCCGAATGCACGACAGGAATCAGTCGTCTTCCGCTATCAACGATATAGACCTTAGATCGGATTGCGATGGGATGTAGGGCAAGCGGAGCAATTTGGAGTGCGGTGAGTGGTCACCGCTTTGCGTCTTGGCAAAGGCTAAAAGCGGCGAGCAGTCGCCGCACTCCAAAACAGGCCGCTC
>JBBWZK010000286.1:0-10365 GCA_039648975.1 Blastocatellia bacterium | reverse complement strand
GAGTAAGGGAGTGGGGGAGTGGGGACATTGGTTGCTCGCCCTCACGCTTCTATGTTCTCCCCTAATCCTTCACTCCCTTACTCCCCCACTCCCCTACTTCCTTACTCCCCCACTGCTGGCTACTGCTTGCTGACGCGATTGAAGTGAATCAGCGTTCGCCGAGCGCTGCGGCTTTCCAGTTCGAAGCTGGCGTCTTTAGACGACTGGTTTTCGACGAGCCGGTAAGCCCCCAGTTCGCCGCTGGTGTCGGTTGCGCCTTCGACGCGCGCCAGAAAGGCTTCGGCATCGCTGCGTGCGATTCCCTGCTTCTGCTGGTCGGTAGCGCCGAGGGCTTCGAGCGCATAAGACTTCAGCATCTTCGGCCAGTAGGCTTGAAACAGCCGGCGATTGGCGAAGACATCCGCAGAAATGATTTTGCCGTTCACCGCCGCGACGATGCCGACGATGTTCGACATCGGCAGCATACCCTTGAATGCGCGCTCGTAATCGTTGAGCTTGCGGCTCACCTGCTTGTCTTTGTAGACGCTCTTGAGATCGCCGGTTTCGCTCTGCACGCTGTTCGCCGTCGCCGTTACCTCGACCGTATCCCAGACTTCGGTCTGACTCTTTTCCGCCTGCGCCTTCGCGCGCACATTCGGCATGGCGATCACGCTGGACATCACAACCGGATCACCGCCGCCCATATTGTACCCTCTGCCAGCGCCAGTACCGCCACCGCTGCCAGCGCCAAGCGCGCCGCCACGGCCAACGCCGCTGCCGCTGATGCTACCCTCGCCTGTGCTGCGGCTCTGACCGAAGCTCTCGCTGCCCGACCATCTGCCGTGTTCGACGCAAAACACATCAATCGGCACGGGCTTCGCCGTCGCTTCAATGATACAGTCGTGGCCGACGATGCGATCTTGTTTGCCGCCGATGATCATCTCGCCGGCGATGAGAATGAGCTTCTTGCCGGATTTGTTGGTCACCGCCAGCCGGTTAACTTCGGCGTTATCGTCAGCGCCTTGCTGCGAGCGCAAGCGGTGAGAGCGCCCGTCAGCGCCCAGTTCGGTGATGACGACCTGGCGGTGGCGCAAACCTTCATCGAGGGTGATGAAGTCGTCAGCGTTTGCAGCTTGCTCTGAAAGAACCGGAAAGACCATCAGGTTGTCAAAGCTGACCGGCGAGCCGATGCGCCAGTCGCGATGCGGCGCTTCGCTGTGGCTACGAGCTTGACGGCTTGCTTTGACGGTGCGATGACGTGAAGAACCGGCCAGCGCCAGCGCCACCAGCAGAACGCCTGCGAGGAGAGCGGCCAGAGTTTTCATGTGAATCTCCTTGTGGGTGAGGATCGAAGCAGGGCTGGCGGAATCTTGTCAGTGTAAGAACGCCGCGAGCGTGCGGCCTTGCAGGATCAACAGGCCTGGCGAGTCTTGAGAGTCTAGCGAGTCCAGAGAGTCCAGAGAGTCCCGAGAGTATTTATGCAATGGAAGCTCCGTAGGAGCGCAATGTTTATAGAATCAGGTCACAAAGAGAATTCAAGCTCCGTTAGGAGCGCAATGTCGACATTTCGCCCCGACGGGGCTGGGATTCTTTTTGACGGTTGCAACTATAAACATTTCGTCCCTAACGGGACTTCTCCAAAACGCTCTCCAGACTCTCAAGACTCTCTGGACTTTCTGGACTCGCTAGACTCGCTAGACTTTTATCTGATCGGTCGGCACTTCCAATAGTAATTCGTGAAGCCCTCGGCTTCGTACATTCGCCGGAAGGTCATCTCGACCGGCTGTTCAATATGCACCTCTGCCGGGTTGCGGTCGGTCATCTGCAAGTAGGCGCGTCCGCCGCCTTCGAAATCGACGACCGTCATCACCGTCGGCGGGTCGGGATCGGCGTTCAGAAAATCTACGGTGAAGGTAAACACCGCAGCTTGCTTGTCGGCGAGCCGCAGGCTTTCAAACTGGTCTTTCGCCTGGCAAGCGATGCACAGGCGTTGATGCGGGTATTGCACCTTGCCGCAGTTCAAACAGCGATAGCCATAAAAGCGGTAGATGTCGTCGCGGTTGCGCCAGATCTGCGCCGCCGAAGCGGTCGGCATCTGGCGGCGCGGTGCTTCGGTTTCTACCAGCTCGCGAAACTTCATGTAGCGTTCATAACTTTCAAGACTCGCCTTCGATGCCAGATGGCCGCGCACGCCGCGCCGCCGGGTGGCCTTCTGGCGCTCGATCTCTTCAGTCACTTCAAACAACAGCGCGTCGCCGCCGGAACCGTAACTGGCGACCAGCAGTTTGTCGCCGGCGCTGGCTTGTTCAAGCACGGACGACAAGACGAGCGCCGGCATCGCTGCGCCGGTGTTGCCAACCGATGACAGCAGGTGATCGGGAATCTGTTCGGGCTTCAGTCCGAGACTCTTGGCCACGCTCGCCAGCGATCCCGCGTCAGGCGCATAGAAGATGGCTTGCGAGATTTCCGCAGGGCCGATGCCGGTGCGCTCGAATAATTCGCTGACCGTCTGCCGCACAACGCGCTGATAGCCTTGCGTGACGCTGAAGCGTTCTTCCCAACCCGCAACGAACGGCTCATCCGGCTTGCGCCAGAGGTCAGTCATCTCGTCTACGGTAGAATGCGAGGCGAGCAGTTTCGCAATCACGCCGTCGCGCCCGACTTCGATAGCCGCCGCCGCATCGCCAAATGTTCGTTCATTGGCCGAGCGCGGCGCGGCCAGCCGTGTATCGGCAGCCGTGATAATGATGCGCGAGGCCGAGCCGGCTTGCACGGAGTCGAGCGCCGCATTCAGCGCCGAGGTCGCGGCACGCAGAGAGTTGCTGTAATCCGCGCTGCGAACGTCATGGCGCAGGTCTGTGACCGTGGCGATGAGCGCCGACGCCGGCTTTTCCGCGTAAGGCGAAGTCGTCGTGGCGAAGATCAATCCATCGACATCGCGCGCCTCGCGCCCGGCGAGCAGATCGCGCACCGCTTCGACGGCCATGGTGATCGAGTCTTCATCGACGGCGGCGACAGCGCGTTCGGCATCGCCGGCGCGCCCGCCCCAGGCGCGGGCGATGTCTTTGTGAGTGAGCCGATAATAAGGAATGTAAGCGCCGAACCGGGTGATGCCTGACATAGTGTTCTCCGCGCGTGTTATACCGGAGCGCTTCTGAATGAGTCAAGCAAGCATGAAGATTCAAGATGCATCTATATCAATTGCGCATTCGCTCACGCAGACGTCGCAAGCCTCGCCTCATGGCTCCGCCGACGCCCGGCCTCTCTTCTTTCTTATTGCCGACGGTGCGCGGGCGCGCATTGCCGTTCGGATTGCTTTCATCGGACGCGGCGTTCTCTGTAGCACGGTTTACATTCGCCGGCGTTTGATTGGCATTCGTCCTGTCGCCTTCAACCGCGGCGTTCGAGTTGGCGTTTGCGCCGGGCGTCTTAGCGCGGTTACTGATCATCACCAGCGACAATGCGCCGACAATGAACAGCGCGACGATCACGATGGCAATCCACAGCGTGCGTTTGTGAGTTGCTGAATGGACGGTGGTTGCGCCCGGCGATGCGGCGAGCGTTTCGGAGGCAGCTGATGGCGATGCCAGGCGCGTCGCCTGCGCGGATGAGGCCAACTGAGCATTCGTATCGGTCTGCGCCACAAGCGTTGGTGCGCCTGGCGAATCGCTCACCGTCGCAGAGTTGCTTGCGGCCACCTGCGTCTGTGCGGCAATGACTGCCGTCTCTGAGACGCGGCTCGCCTCGCGCAGGGCCTGGCGCATGGCGCTGGCCGTCGCGGGTCGCGCATCGCGCTTCAAATCCATCGCGCCGTGCAACACCTTGGCGACCGAAGCGGCAATATGCGGATTGATCTGGTTTGCGGGTTCCAGCGGATCGCTCTCGCCGTTCAACACGGTGGTCGCGCGACGCAAGGCATCCGGCGGCGACGTATAGGCCATCAGCCGGTAGAGCGTGGCCGCCAGCGAATACAGATCCGAACGCGCATCGGTGCCCACTGCCTGAATCTGTTCGAGCGGCGCGTAGCCCGGTGTGTAGCCTAAAATACTCGAATTCCCGGTGGCCTGCGTCATATCGCTCACCGCGCCTTTCGCCAGGCCGAAATCCAGCAGGATGATCTGGCCGCGATCCGTCAGCTTCAGATTCTGCGGCTTGATGTCGCGATGCACGATGGGCGGCTGCTGCGTATGCAGATAATCGAGCGCGTCGAGCAATTGATCGGCCCACGTCAGCACGTCGGCGGGCGCGAACCCATAGCCGCGCGTCGTGAGCATCTGTTCGAGATCGTCGCCGGCAATATACTCCATCACCAGAAACTGACCGTCGCCTTCGGCAAAGTGATCGCTGACGCGCGGCAGCGCCGGATGGCGCAACGAGGCAAGCAAGCGCGCCTCGCGCTCGAAGGCTTTCAGCATGCGCTCGTCTGTAAAGAACGTCTCTTTCAATGCCAGGAGGCTGCCGAGCCGCTGGTCTTTCGCCAGATAGACCGCCCCCATGCCGCCGTGCCCGATGCGGCGCAGAATCAGATAGCGGCCCTGCAAAATCGTGTTGGGGTCAAGCATCGTCTCTCACTTTCTATGGTCAGCTTCGTCCGATCAGCTTAAACGATGCGCGAGGAATAAGACATACAAAGTCGGTGGTTTCATACAAAGCGCGGGCGGTAGATCGCCGTGTGACGCACCTGCTGAACGACGCGCCTGCCGCCAGTCGTGAGTAATATATCTAACACAACGAATTCGTGGCCCTTGCGCTCGAAGCAATCCACGATGCGCCCGCGCGTTTCGATCAGGTCGCCGTCGCGCGCCGTGCCGTAGTTCACCAACTCGCTCGCCGCGTGAATCCATGGGCCGAGCTTGAAGTTGCGCATCAACAAGTGATTCGCCCGCTCAAGCAGCGCCACCGGATGCGCCGGCGCTTCAGGCCCACGATAGATCGCCAGTCGTTCATCGAGTTGATCGAGCAGCGACGTGGCTTGCAGATTCAGCGTCTCGCGCAGCGTGCCCAGCACAGCGCCCGCGACAAAGAATTCGCTTGCGGCAACCGGGCGCGCGTTGTCTGCGGGGAGCGGCGCGCGCCGGTAATCGGCAAGACGCGGCGCGGCAGGCGGCTGGTTGAGTGTTGCCGTCGCCACGGCGCACAGCGTGCCGTCGCCGCGTTCGGCAGTGATTGAAAGTTTTGAGGATAGCGCATTCATTGACGGCGCGTCCGTTGATGGAGTGTCGATCACCGTTCGCACAATGACCTCATCGCCTTCATAAACCGGCTGGATGAATTTGATCTGTATCGTGCCGCGCTCCAGCCAGGCGCACCCGAAGACCGCGACCACCGGCACGGTCATATAGCCGTAGACCGTGATGCCCGGCACCAGGCCGCCGCGAAAGCCATAACGCGCGGCGGTTTCGTCGTCGTGAATGCGATTTTCCGAATCCGTCGCGCTGTTGCGCGCCTGCACACGGTAGACCTGAGAGGAGGTCGCGCTCGCCGGTTCATTCATATCGCGCCCATTCTATCACCAGTTGAGCGTGTAAAGTCGACTACGAATCCGCATCTCGTCACGATGTACGGTCGCTGCCGGTTGCTTCAAAGGTAATAGCGCATCAGCCACTCGGCGACCAGCGCCGGCTTCTGGCCGCCTTCGATGTCGACGGTGGCGACGACGGCGAGTTGCACGCCGCCCGGCACGTCTTCGACCGATTGTAAGGTAAATCGCGCACGGACGCGCGACCCTGAAGGCACAGGCGAGATGAAGCGCAGGCGGTTCAGTCCATAGTTGATGCCCATCTTGAAATCGCCCTGCACCTTGTAGGCTTGCGCCGCCAGGTAGGGCAGCAGCGACAGCGTCAGAAAGCCATGCGCGATGGTCGCGCCGAAAGGCGAATCGGTCTTCGCGCGCGCGCTGTCGAGATGAATCCACTGATGATCTTCGGTGGCGTCGGCAAAAGCGTTGATGCGCGATTGCGTGACTTCAGCCCAATCGCTTGCGCCGATCTCTTCGCCGATGAGTGATTTTAATTCTTCAATGCCGCTGATGGTTCGCGTTGCCATGGTTTCTCCTTTTCCCCGACTCTCCTATATGACGCCTTCGTCGCGAAAGGCGATGATCTCACGGGCCGCAAAGCCAAGCTCACGAAGCACCTCATCCGTATGCTCGCCGAGTTGCGGCGCGCGGCGGCGCACTTCTGCGGGCGTCTCATTGAGTCGCACAGGCGGCGCGGCAATGGGAACAGGCGCAGTGCCGCCGGGATATTCAAACGCTTCGAGCAAGTGGCGCGCGTTCACCTGCGGGTCGGCAAGCACTTCATCGAGATCATAGACCGCGCCGCAAGGGATGCGTGCCTGTTCAAGCTCGCCGAGCGCTTCATCGCGCGTGCGTGCTGCGCACCAAGCTCGCATCGCCTCGTTGATCAGGCTCGCATGATTGCCGCGACTGATGTCGTCCTTGCATCGCGGGTCATCGATCAAGTCGGGGCGGCCCACCAGTCGCGCCCAACGGCGGAACATTTCATCGCCGATGGTCGGCACCAGTATCCAGCCATCGCGCGTGCGATAGGCATCGCTCGGCGCTGTGTAATATCCGGTATTGCCTGCTTGTTCGCGGCGAATCCCCGTCGCCTGGCGCTCGGCAAGCAATGGGGTCATGAAAGTTACACCGGTAGCCAGCAGCGACACATCGATCAACTGACCTCGCCCGGTTTGTAAGCGATGATACAGAGCTGCCATCGCGCCGAAGGCGGCGTGCAGCGCCGTGCCGTAATCTACCCAGGAAACAATCGAGCGCACGGGCGGCCCGGAAAAGCCCGTCAAACTCATCGCGCCGCTCATCGCCTGTACGACGCCGTCGAAGCCGACGCGGTCACGATAAGGGCCGTCGGAGCCGAAGGCCGAAGCCATCACGAGAATGATCTCTTCCTTGATCTGCCGCAACCGGTCGTAATCGAGCTTGAGCCTTTGCATCACGCCAAGCGGCAAATTGACGATGACGATGTCGGCGCTGCCGACGAGTCGATGAATGATCGCTTCAGCCGACGGGTGCGCGAGGTCGAGCGTGATGCCGCGCTTGTTGCGATTGAGGTTCAAGAAGAGACCGCCCTCGCCGCTCGCCGTGACGGGGCCGAGCCGGCGGTCTTCGCCGCCGTCGCGCCGCTCGACGCGAATCACGTCAGCGCCGAAATCCGCCAGCAGCATGGCGCAATAGGGCGCGGCGATGAAGCGGCCAAAATCGATCACGCGAATTCCTTCGAGCAGTCCCGCCATAATGATCCTTTGATGTGTGCCGCGCAGCATCGTACCTGCTGGACGAAGACGGCGCAAGCCGACCGCCTGGCACACCATCGCGCTTTGCTTGACCAACAGGCTTGCACTAGATCAAATTGCGATGGCATGTAGGGGCGTGCGTCCCTGCCCGCCCCAGACGCCGCTTTAACCACGCTGGGGCGACCACAGAGGATCGCCCCTACATGAAATTGCAAACCGATCTACAGTTATGCTGACCTGCGATGAGCGATGCGATGAAGAGCACGGAGCCGGAGTTTTCGCTGCGAACGCGCGCGGCGAACCTTGAGCGATTGCGGCGCGAGACGTTCGATCTCATAGTGATCGGCGGCGGCGCGACCGGCGCAGGTGTCGCGCTCGATGCCGCAACGCGCGGCTTGACGGTCGCGCTTATTGAAAAGTACGATTTCGCCAGCGGCACCAGCTCGCGCTCATCGAAGTTAATTCATGGTGGTCTACGTTACCTTGAGCGGTTTGAATTCGCGCTCGTCCGCGAAGGCTTGCAGGAACGTGCGCGGCTGCGCCAGAACGCGCCGCACCTGAGCCAGCCGCTGCCGTTTCTCGTCCCCGTCTATACAAACGGCGGACGCTCGCCGCTCGGCAAAAGCGTCCTCAAGCTGCGCGCAGGGCTGGCACTCTATGACTGGCTGGCGGGCCGTCAAAACTTTGCGCGCCACGTTTGGCTGTCGCCAGCGCAGGCCGTTGCCTTTGCGCCGCATCTGTCAGCCGACGGACTGCGCGGCGCGTTCCTGTATTACGACGGCCTGACCGACGACGCGCGGCTGGTCATCGAAATCATCAAGACGGCGGCGGCGCACGGCACGGTCGTGGCGAACTACGCTGCCGCCACAGGCTTTGCCCATCGCGATGGGCGCATCGCCGGCGTCGAAATCACCGACGCGTTGACCGATAAACGGTTGCTGGTTGCCGGTCACATTGTAATCAATGCCACAGGCGTCTGGGCCGACGACGTGATGCGCATGAGCGATCCAGCGGCGCGCAAAACCCTACGGCCCTCGAAAGGCATTCACGTCGTGCTGCCTGCCGAGAAGCTGAACAATCGCGTGGCGGTCTTGATCCCATCACTCGGCGAGCAACGCTTTCTCTTCGTCATCCCCTGGCAAAATCGCATCATAATCGGTACTACAGACACGGACTACGCGGGCGACCTCGACGACCCGCGCGCCACTGCGGAAGAAATCCATCGCGTCGTCGAGTCTGCGGCGCGCAGCTTTCCCGATGCCCACATCACGACGGACGACGTCATCACGTCGTTCGCCGGCTTGCGCCCGCTGGCTGGCACGGCGGCGGGCGCAACGAAAGAGTTGTCGCGGCGCGAAGCGATCATCGAAAATGCGGCGGGGATGATGTCGATCATCGGCGGCAAGCTGACGGCGTGGCGGGCCATGGCTGAGCGCGCCGTCGACCTTGCCGTCAAGCGACTGGCAGCGGACGACCGGGCGGCGCAAGCCAGGCTGCCGCGCTGCCGCACCGCCGAGATCAAGCTGGCCAACAGCGCCCGGCTCACGGGAGAGAGCAGATCAGAAGCGCGGCGCGTCGCTGACGAATTCGCTATGCCGGTTGAGACGGTCGAGCACTTGATGCAAAGCTATGGCGGCAACTATGCGGCTGTCCTTGAGCCGACGCGCCGGCGTGAAGAATTGAAGCGACCGTTGATTGCAGGCTTGCCGCACATCGAGGCTGAAGTGATTTATGCCGTGCGCCGCGAGATGGTCTTAACGGTCGAAGATTTTCTGTCGCGCCGCACGCGCCTGAGCTTGCTGGCGCGCGACGGCGGCGCGAGTTGCGCGGCGCGCGTGGCGCGATTGATGGCAGAAGAAATCTCTATTGATTGATCGTTGAACTGAAAGATGGATTGCTTATGATTGACACACCCTTTCTCGAAACCCGTCACGCGGAACTCGCCGCGCAGGTCGACCGCTTCAACCGCGAGCGCACGCGCCATCCAGCTGCCAATGAAGACGAGCAGGCGCGCGCCGTGGTGCGCGAGCTTGCCGATGCAGGCTTGCTGGCGCACACTGTGCCGGCGGATTTACAGAGCGCCACGCTCGACGTGCGCGCCTTGTGCGTCGCCCGCGAGCATCTTTCGTATGATTCGTCACTTTCAGATTTGATGTTCGCCATGCAGGGACTCGGCAGTTTCCCCTTGACGATTGCCGGCGACGAGGCGCTCAAAGGCCGGTGGCTGCCGCGCGTCAAAGCCGGGACAGCCATCGCCGCTTTCGCCATCACCGAGCCCGACGCCGGCTCGGACGTATCGGCCATCAAGACGACGGCGCGGCGCGACGGCGATGGATATGTCATCGATGGCACAAAGACGTTTATCTCAAACGCGGGCCTCGCGGACTTCTACACAGTCTTCGCGAAGACCGACCTGGCCGCCGGACACAGAGGTATTTCGGCATTCGTCGTCGAGCGCAATATGGCAGGCTTTGCCGTCGAAGAGCGCCTTGAGTTGATTGCGCCGCATCCGATTGGCCGCCTGCGCTTCGATGGCTGCCGTGTGCCGGCTGATCATCGTCTGGGCGACGAAGGCGCGGGATTCAAGATTGCCATGCAGACGCTCGATACGTTTCGCCCGACGGTCGGAGCCGCCGCCTGCGGCCTGGCGTGGCGGGCGCTGGATGAAGCGATTGCTTACGCCAAGCGGCGCGTGCAGTTTGGGCGGGCGATAGCCGACTTTCAAGCGACGCAGATGAAGCTGGCCGAGATGGCCGTTGAGTTAGACGCGGCGCGTCTGCTCGTCTACCGTGCGGCGTGGCGCAAAGACAGCGGCGCTGAACGCATCACCAGCGAAGCAGCGATGGCCAAGCTTTATGCGACGGAAAGTGCCGGGCGCATCATTGACGCGGCATTGCAGATTCATGGCGGCGCGGGCCTGGTGCGCGGTGCCGTGGTCGAACATCTCTATCGCGATGTTCGCGCGCTCAGAATTTACGAAGGCACGTCCGAGATTCAAAAGCTCGTCATCGCCAGCCAGCTTTTGAAATAGCCTTGAATCGCCAGCTTATACCGATTTTCACATCAGTGTACGGAGAAAGAGGAGCGCGCCTTGGCCGTGCGGTTATGGAGTGCGGCGACAAGTCGCCGCTT
>JBBWZK010000245.1:0-22706 GCA_039648975.1 Blastocatellia bacterium | reverse complement strand
GGCGTCCGTCGAAGCTGGATTGTCACTCAAGCTATCTTGAGCTTGAGGATGGCCGCTGCCCGGATTCAGGGCTTAAGCACGACCTTGACGCAATCATCCTGCTTATTCAAGAAGATGTCATAGCCTTTGGGCGCATCATCAAGCCGCATACGGTGTGTGATGACGAAACTCGGATCGATCTCGCCGTTCTCGATGCGCTTGAGCAGCGGTTTCAGGTAACGCTGCACATGGCATTGGCCGCTCTTGATCGTAATCGAGCGGTTCATCAAAGAGCCCATCGGAAACTTATCAATGAATCCGCTGTAGACTCCTATGACCGAGACCGTGCCGCCATTGGCACAGGCGAGAATCGCTTCGCGTATGGCGTGCGGCCTGTCGTTTTCCAACTTCAACGCCTGCTTCGTGCGGTCGTAAGCGCCGAGCAATCCCGGCTTATGCGCCTCCATGCCGACGGCATCTATGCAGCCGTCTGGGCCGCGCCCGCCGGTCATCTCCTTCAGGGCTTCGAGCACGTTGACCTCTTCGTAATTAATCGTCTCTGCACCGACCTTGTCACGGGCCATTTGCAGCCGATAGGGGAAACGGTCAATGCCGATGACGCGCTCCGCGCCGAGTAGGAAGGCGCTCTTCATGGCGAACTGGCCGACAGGGCCGCACCCCCAGACGGCGATGACATCGCCCGGCTTGATGTTGCACATCTCTGCGCCCATGTAGCCTGTCGGGTAGATGTCCGAGAGAAACAGCACCTGCTCGTCTGTGAAACCGTTCTCAATCTTGATCGGCCCGACATCGGCGAACGGCACGCGCGCGTATTCGGACTGGCCGCCGGCATAGCCGCCCGTCAGGTGCGAGTAACCGAAGAGGCCCGCCGGCGAATAGCCCATCAGCTTTTCCGCCATCCAGGCGTTCGGGTTGGAATTCTCGCAGAGCGAAAACATCTGCTGCTCGCAGTGCCAGCAGTTGCCGCAGGCTATCGGAAACGGCACGACCACGCGGTCGCCGACTTTCAAATTCTTCACTTCCCTGCCGACCTCCATCACTTCGCCCATGAACTCGTGGCCGAGAACGTCGCCCGGTTCCATCGCCGGGATGAAGGCATTATAAAGGTGCAGATCCGAGCCGCAGATGGCTGTCGTGGTGATCCGCACAATCGCATCGCGCTGGTTCAGTATCTTCGGGTCGGGCACCTCCATCACTTCGACCAGCTTTGGGCCCATCCAACAAGTGGCTTTCATGTTTACTCCTTTCCGCTTTTCACCAATGACCGCAGCCGCTATTGGAGCGAGCGAGCGACTGCCGATTTCAGTTCTGCGCTACCTCTGATTATCTGTTGGAGGTTGCGCAGGGTACGGGCCACTGTGAATGCTTGAATCTGAATGCACGACCTCGCCAATTTCCAGCACCTGTTTGAGACGGCGGAGGTCGCCTTTGATCTGCTGTTCGGGGGCTTCGCCGAAGAGTTTGGCGATGCCGGCTCCGAGCGCGCCGCCCGGCGGGTTATACTCGACCTCGACGCGCACTTCGGTGCCGCGACCACCCGGCGCGCGGTCGAAACGCACAAAGCCACCGTTATCGACGTCCGCGCCTTCAAGCGAGCGCCAGGCGATCAACTGGTTCGGCCTGTCCTCGACGATCTGCGCGTCCCACTCGACATTCATTCCGGCTGGCGCTTTCGCCATCCAGTGTGAACGCTTTTCATCAATCACCTGCACGGATTCGAGATGACTCATGAAACGCGGCAGATTCTGGAAGTCGCGCCAGAAGCGGTAGACTTCTTCGGGCGCGCGGTTGATGGTGATGGTATTCACGGCAGCTATCGCGCCGTGCGGGCCGCGCGGCGTACTGAGTTGCTGCGCGTTGAGCACGTCGAGCAAGGTCACGCCGACGACCGCTGCCGTTGCCAACGCGAGCCTGCCCTTGTCCGCATCTTCTGATGTGAGCGCCACACCCAGCGAGGCCAGATCCAGCGCGTCGCCTGCCACACGCGCCCAGACCCAGGTGGCGGGCTGGCGATTGGTCAGAATGCCTATGCCGGCGGTGATCTCGCGCAACCCACAGAAGCGAATGAAGCCTGTGTGTTCGCCTTTCGCGCCGATCAGTTTCGCGAAACCCTTGGGCACGAGAATCTCTACGAGCCCAAGGCCGATGCTGAACCATCCCAGCCCGTTAGCCAGCCGCTCTTCGGGCGCATCCTCTGCCGCCCGCTGGCGTTGTAAATCGAGATAATGCCTATCGCGCTGCCGCACGTCCGAGTCTTGGTGTGTGTGTTGTTCCTGACTCGGCGCGAGCGCCCGCCTGGTTTGCTGAACCGCCATGTTTACCTCTCCTTCCAGCCCAACTGTAGAGCCGCCCCTCACCCTGGAGTGGGAGGATGCTTGCGGGCTGTTGTGTCTTCAATTATTAGTGCCTGCGCTGGCCATTCTCCGGGGACTTTCGCCGCCAATCGAACGAGCCATGCTTCATCAAGCTCGGCTTAGCCGCCCTCGGCAATGCGACCCGCAGGTCAGTCTGTAGTCCTGATCACATCGCCGTCTTGCGGCTGATCACCTGCGCTTTCGCTCCCGACTATTCGCACACTTTCGAGTCTCGCATGAGTTATTCATTCAGCAAGGAGTGTGCCTCCGTCGTCCGCGCGTTCTCAGTTTGGGAAGCAAGATCGCGCAGCGTAAATTGGAGTTTTAGTGAGGTATTCTAGCTAACGGATGGGTAATTATCGCCGTGGGCGTCAGAGTGCCGCGCGCATCTCAGAGGCAAAAACAATGACTGGAATTTCACCTTGATGTAGAATGATCCCAACAGCCGGGTGCCATAGAGTGTGAGGATGCTTATTGGAGGACAAAGCGAAATGACCAATGAACAGATGGAACGCGCTATTGAGTTCCTACTCGATCATCATGCGAAGTTCAGTGCGGACATTGGTGAGCTTAAAGAAGTACAGCGACAGCAGACCGAAAACATCGACCGGCTGACGGCTGATATGCAGACGCTCACAGAAGTGCAGACAGAACAAACTCGCAATATCAACCTGCTGACGGGCGCGGTCGGAAGCATCATCACGGAAATGCGCGACGCCATCAATGGCTTGCTCGTCGGCAACGAAGTGACGCGCAGGCTTGCCGAGGATGTAGCCCGGCTCGAAGTGCAAACAAGCCAGCGCGTGACCGGGCTTGAGCGCCGCGTTAGTGACCTTGAAGCGACGCCATGAACGATGGCCGATGGGTTACGGGCGGGCTTTCGGCTTGACTAAATAACGCTCGAACCAGTCGAGCACGGTGGTGTACCAAAGCTCGGAATTTTGCGGCTTCAATACCCAGTGGCCCTCATCGGGAAAGTAGAGGAGCTTCGATTCGACACCCTGGCGCTGCAAGGCCGTGAACATCTGCAAGCCTTCCGTCACCGGCACGCGGTAATCCATCTCGCCGGCAATCACCAGCGTCGGCGTGCTGAAATTCTTCACGAACATGTGCGGCGACCATTTCAGGTAGAGTTGCGTATTCGTCCACGGCGTGCCCTTGAATTCCCACTCAGGGAACCAGAGCTCGTTGGTCGCGCCGTACATGCTCAACAGGTTGAACAGGCCGGCATGCGACACCAGCGCCTTGAACTTGACGCGCGCGTCATCGTTATGACCGGCAATCCAGTTGACCATGTAGCCGCCGTAGCTGCCGCCCGCCGCGCCGATGCGCTCGCGGTCGACAAACGGCAACGTCGCTACATAAGCCACGCCGTTCATAATGTCCGTATACGCCTTGCCGCCCCAGTCGCCGGAAATCTCATCGGTGAAGCGCTGGCCGAAGCTCGTCGAGCCGCGCGGGTTTGGCATGAAGACTACATAACCTGCCGCCGCAAAAACCTGCGGGTTCCAGCGATAGCTCCACGCATCATTCCAGGCGCTCTGCGGCCCGCCGTGAATCAGCACGACCAGCGGCCATTTGCGCGCCGCCGTAAAGTTCGCCGGCTTCACCAGCCAGCCCTGCACTTTTGCGCCGCCGCCGCCTTCCCAGGTCAGTTCTTCGACCGGCTTGAAGTTGAATTGCGCGAACGTCGCATCGCCCACGCGCGTCAGTTGATTGACCGCGCCGCCCATGGCGCTGGCGCGATAGATTTCAACCGCGTGCGTCAGGCTCTGGCGCGTGAAGACCATGCTGCGCCCGTCGGCGCTCACCTGAAGATCATCGTTGAACCCATCGCTGATCAGCCTGCGCAGCGGCGCGCCGTCGAGCGGTATCTCATAAATCGGCTGGCGCGCGCGCTCGCCGACGACGGCAAGCAAACGTTCACTGGCTGGCGCAAAGGCAACGTTCTCGACGTTGGCGTCAATCTGTTCGGTGAGCGAATGTGACTGGCCGGTCTTGCGGTCATAGAGCATCAAGCGCCAGCGGTCGGCTTCAAAGCCGGGCTTGGCCTGCGCGCGATAAGCGATGTAGCGGCCATCGGGCGAATAGCGCGGCGATAGGTCATTGGCCGGGTTGTCGCCGGTGATGCGCCGCGCTTCGCCGCCGGTGACCGGCACGATAAAGATGTCGCCGTTGGTTGATCTCGATTCGTCTTTGTCGGTGTTGCGCGCGAAGGCGAGTTCTTTGGAGTCTGGCGCGAAAGCGTAATCCGTCATGCCGCCGAGGCTGAACGGCGGCGCGTCGAAATCGCCCGGCGTCAGATCGCGCGCCTCGCCGGTTTCGCTTGACGCCACAAAAACGTGATTGCGCTTGCCTTCTTTCCATTGCGTCCAGTGGCGATAGAGCAGGTGTTCAGTGGTCTTCGCTTTGACTTTGCTGGCCGCGGCGGCTTCCTGTCGCTGGCGATTGCAATCGTCGGTCGCGCAGTCGGGATAAACGTCGGAGGTGAAGGCGATCCACTTGCCGTCAGGCGACCACACGGGATCAGCCGCGCCAAACGCGACATTGGTGAGTCGCCTGGCTTCGCCGCTGTCGACATCCATCGTCCAGATTTGCGCTTCGCCGTCGCGCGCCGAAATGAAGGCGAGGCGGCGACCATCTGGCGACCAGCGCGGCGCGCTCGACGACGCTTTTTCACTGGTGAGCTGGCGCGGTTCGCCGCCGTCAACCGAGATTAAATAGATTTGCGTCGTGCGCTTGTTGGCGGCTTTGTCCGTATCGGTGATGATATAGGCAATGGCGCGTCCGTCGGGCGAAATCTGCGGGTCGCCGACGCGGCGCGTGTTGATCAGGTCGTCAATCGTGAACGTCTTGACCGGCTGCGTCGTTTTGGCGCTGGCCAGTGCCGCGAGCGATAACAGAATGATAATGAATGAGGCGATGGCTCGCTTCATGAACTCCTCCTACGAAGAACTGTCTGCGCGGATAATATGACTCCCTGCGAGAGCAAAAGGTTTTCAGACAGAAGCAAAATATGCGTCACAAAGAAATTTTAAGAGTAGCAATCATTGCTTGCCTAGTCAAAAGGTAAATGCAAAGTAATCGCAAGTTATGCGCCGCATACGACAGCGCCTTAAAAATTTGTAGCATTGACCTCAGGCTTGTGCTATAACTTAGCGCCAACGAGCCAGCCGGGTACGGGACAATGATCAATCTGGCACCTTAGGGATCAGTTCGGGTAGAAACAAGATGGCCATAACAGCAGCCGGTTTACGTTATGGTGAACCCCGGCGGTCGCCCAGTTGCCGCTTAGATTGTCGCAACCGCGAGTTTTTCCACACCTAAGGAAGGACGAGAGCAATGAAGGGCCTCAGCGACATCGTCTTTATCATCGGCGGGCTCTCAGGCAGGCTCGTGTTCATCGGCACAAACAGCGGCGGCCTGCTGGCGCAGGTCTGATCTTGTGGGGCATTTTCAATATAGCCAAGGCCAGCGATGACAACCGCTCGAAGCCTTCGGCGTGAGCGCGGTGGTCCTGCGAAAGGAAATTCAGTCTATTGGGAAGGAAGCGGTGATGGAAAAAAAGGGTGATTTTGATGCAAAGAACGATTCAAGCAAAATCCTGGTCATCGGTGATTGGATCGTCGATGAGCATTGGGTCACAGGCACCCACCGGTCACGCACCAGGAGCCGTCCCGGCAAAGCTCATCGCCGCGCCTTGCATGGTCTGAAAAGTAACGTGATGTCGCTTGCAGGCGCCGGCCTAACGGCCTCTATTCTCCACCAGGTAAAGTGGCGGAACCAGAATAGGGACATTGTCGGTGTTGGCTTGTGGCACCCCGATGATACGGACACCCTGACGGCTCTTTTGCATCCGTCTTCTGCCAATGAGCACACGCCGCATCAGATCACGCAAAAGTACTTCTCTCAGGACGAAGCGCCGCCCCTGCTGATTAATCTTTGCCAAGAAAGCGTTGAGCCTGCGTGCGGGACCAATCGCGTGATTCGACTCTATCAAAAGAAAGGGTCTGAATATGATATGTTCGACCGTATCGACTGGGAACTTGAGAAGCCAAGCGGGCCGCGGTTTTCCAAGCAGAACATCGGAGACGACGCGGCCCTCAATAGGGTTGCCGATCCCAAAAATGTCGAAGCTGTGGTTATAAAAGACCTGGCCAAGGGAGTGATTTCTGAAGGCTCCATCTCTTTGCTCGTTGATCGGTTTAAACAAAAAAAGAGCATTAAGTGGTTTATTTCCTCAAAAGAATTTCGCCCCCAATGGGCATCTCGGCTGAAGCCTGTGAAACATTGTGTCCAGCTCTTCATGATTCCCCCTGTGGCTGCCCAACGAGCGCTTGCCGAGGAGGATTTTACTTCTTGGACCACCTGTTCCAGTGATGGCACCAAGGCTCCCTCACAGAAGGCTATCGAAATTATTGACGCCACCACCCGAGAGTATCCCAATGCCATCGTCGTCGTCCTGCCTGACGACCGAACGGCACTCGTGTGCGGGCGGACAGGCCGCAAGAAACACGCAGAAAAGGAGTCCCCGGAGTCTTCAGAAGAAGACGCCTCTTTTGTTTTGTGGATAGATCGCAGTGAGCGGGCATTCCCTGGTTGCCCGATGGCCAGTGTTTTCTTCGCCGTAATGATTGCCTTTCTCCTTGAGGATCCTCACCTCTATCTGGGTGGGCTGCTGAAACACAGCCTTTCCTTTTTATGCGAATGGATGTCGAAAGAAGCGGGGCGCGTAGTTGATCCGGATGGTTGGCGGCCTGACCAAGAAACTTGCCTGAACCTCAGCAGCTTCAACGTCGATCAGCCGACACCCGATCGCATCACACCGGTTTCCTGGCAGGACACTCAGGAAGAATGGAAACAGGCGCTTGAAGGACATGGGGTCATCCTGGATCGACCGCCGCGTTTAGAACTCTGGCGAGCGATGCACGAAGTCGCCGGCTACATATGCCTGGTGCCATCCAAGCGCAAGGTGCTGCGTGCCATCGTTGCAGAGCTGCAATCCTTCAAAGCCGCCGGCGGCAGCGATCATCACCACAGTTGCTTGCTCATAGCTTCGCCCGGCTCCGGTAAGACCCATCTGGCTCGCTGTCTGGCTAATCACCTGAATATGGGGTTCCTGGAATTCAATATTGCGCAGATGCTCAACCTGCAAGACATCCTTGACTGTTTTGATACTATCGTTACAACTCAACTTCAAAATCAGGGGAAGCGGCTCCTGGTCTTTATCGATGAAATCAACACGGAGCTAAATAGACAGAGTGTCTATAGTACTTTTCTCGCACCCTTAGAGAAAGGCCTCTACATCCGGGCCGAAAAGGCGTTCCAAATCGCGCCCTGTACATGGGTTTTTGCCGGCACGAGGGACCCCGAAGAAGACGATGCGAACAAGGCGAGTGACTTTGTTTCACGTCTCACCCTCCCTCCCCAGCGTCTGGACATAGGGGGTGACGAAGAATCATGGGCCAGGTTGGAGAAAGTCTATCAAGGCGTTTCCCTGCTGCGCACTCGCTTTCCGGATGTCGATCAGGTATCGCATAAAGTGTTAGCAACCTTCCACCTGTGCCGTCCCAACCTGGAAGTTCGAAAACTCGAACAGTTTGTCAAATCATTTTTCTACATTCAGTATGGCAAAGTTCACTCAAAGAACGTGCCATCCAGGTGGTTCAAAGACCTGGGTATTGATCAAGCTAACTGGAATCTCATATCCGAATATGAAAAAGATGAGAATGAAAGGGATCAACCGGTTCACATTAAATGAGCCGGATAACCTCCAGAGGAGCAGGTCGAGAAAGCCATACCTAACTTTTGCCGGCTTCGATTCTCGCGCCTAGCCTGTGCCTCCCGTCTCAGGGAAGATCAACCCATTGCTTGACTCGCTGCCGGTTTGACGCCCCCCGGGCGGTGCCGTATCGTTGGAGGGCTGGAAGATTGCGACCGGGGACATTCTGCAATGGATAAGCAGCAGCTTCACAAGCGACTCGAAGAATTACACGCCGAGCTTCAACAGGTTGACTCGGTTGATGTCGGCGAGCGCGAAACCCTTCAGAAACTGACGGGCGACATTCAGGAATTGCTCGCTCAGAAAGAAGGCGCGGCGTCACATCATTATAAGAGCCTGGCTGAACGTATGCAGGAAGACATTGAAAAGCTTGAGGCGTCGCATCCGCAAGCCGCCATGCTGATGGGGCAGGTCGTTGATCTGCTCGCCAAGATCGGTATCTAAATAAAACCGCATGAGAAAAGGAGTGCGGCAGCATGTGGAGTGCTTTGACTTGTCGCAGCTTTTAGCCCTTGCGAGGAGGCCAAGCGGTGACTTGTCACCGCACTCCATATAAGCGACTCTGCCATTCCCTTGCCCTCTGATTTAGCGCCGGTTACGGCAACACCTCGCCTGAAGACAACGGCAGTCGCGTTGATGTGTGACATGCCATTCGTTCGATTGAAACCATGGCGCGATCAGCTCAAGGCGGCACGCCTGGTGGCCGCCTTGCTGCTCGTTTGCTTACCGTTCAGTCAAGCCTGTGCGCTGCCGTTGCTCCAATCAGCGCCGACACCCGCCGCCCAGAAAAGCGATTTTGACATCATCGAAGGCGTCTTTCACGATGGCCTGGGGACGTTCGCCGAAATCGCCCTCGCCAATGAATTGATCGCGCAAGCGCATCTCACGCAAGCACCGTTCGACGCGGCAACCAGCCGTGCGAAGATGCGCGAGGCCATCAATCGTCTGCCTGAAGGTGACGCGCAGCGCGCCCGTTTTCAACAGGAAATCGCCAACATCGAAGCAGCGACACGGCGTGGCGCGGCGGAACTCTTGAAGATCGCTGCGCCGGCGAAGCTCGCCCATGTGCGCCACACGCCGCGTGAATATGCCGACGCTCATGCAGGTGATCTCCGGCTCGAATTCGCTGACCGCGCCGACATGCCGGTCTCCGTCAAAACCGACAAGTCGCACAAAGTCGCCGTCGCCGAAGGCCAGACGCCCGACATCGGCGCGAAGTGGGCGGCGCGTTACTTCCGTGTCGCGCCCGCCGAGCTTGATGGCATGATTGGTGAGCTTGGCTATCATTCGATGGCAGAACTCAAAGCGCATTACTTGAACGTCGCGCGACTGGTGGCGCACATCCTGATACATAAACTGAAACTCGCCGACTGCGAGCCGCAGGATTTCAGCCGAGCGCGCGTTGGCGACATGGACGCGTTGAAATATTTGCTACGCCAGTTGCGCCACTTCAAGCAAGGCAACGACCGCAGCCGCGTGATTATCTTCGACCGCGCGACGGGCGCGGTGAAATGGGAATCGCTGCTCGACCGCATAGACATTGATCGCCTCACATGGGAACGCGTGTCGTTCCTGCCAGCCCATCCGCGCGCTGCGGCTATCGCTTCGGAGTTCGGCCTGCGCGTCGACGGCACGACCATCGTCTCGTTTCAGATCAAGCATCGGCGCGGGCGGGCGCGCGGCACAGCCCGTGAGTTGGAATTTCTTGACATCACGACGCGGCTGCGAATCTGAAATCGCCAATTGGGACTGCGCCGAATGCGTTTGTGATGGAATAAAAATTTTTCTGATGTTTTTTTTTGTAATATCGCTCACTATTTCGCGTCTACTCGAATTGAGGGGAAATATTCCCTTCATCGTTCATTAGCAGTTACCTTCTTTCGCTCTATGGAACTGAGAGGTTCCATCAGAGCGTTTCCGGTGGGGGAGAAGCGGCTGACCGTAGCTTTCTCGTTGCATGCCCTTGTTCTGCACTCGGTGCGGGCGAAGGCATCGCTCTCTCCCGCCATTTTGTCTACCCCATCATTCAATTCAGCTTAAATCAGTAAACGCATAATTGATCTTGATGCAATTAAGGATTGGGTACTGCGGGCAGGAAGGCGATCTTTTTGTGAAGGAGCCTTCGCCTTCAAAGAGACCGCACAACCAATAGAAGTCGGGATCTTGCATGGGAGAGAGAAGATGCGGATGAGAGGACTTGAACCTCCAAGGGATTTCTCCCACAGCGTCCTGAGCGCTGCGCGTCTGCCATTCCGCCACATCCGCATAATGGGCGATTGTTATTCAATCGAAGCAAAAATATACTACCCAGCGGGCGCAAAATGTGTCAATTTGATTTTGGATTTTGGATTGACCGCGCAATGAATGGCTTGAATACGCCGCGAAGTTTTGACAATCCAAAATCGAAAATCCAAAATCCAAAATAGCCATGGATCTTTCACCGCAACGAGTTCTGAAGGCGCTGCCGAAATCGCGCGAGCGTGCCGTGACGATTGACCGGCTGGCCGAGGCGCTCGGCTTGAACGAAGCGCAAGCCGCAAGCCTGCGCCATGCCTTGAAAGAGTTCGCGCGCACCGGCCTGGCCGCGACGAAAAACAATCGCTACTGGCGCAAATCATCCGAAGGCTTGCTCATCGGCACATTGCGCGGCACACGCTCAGGCCACGCCTTTGTCGTGCCCGAAGACGAGCGCGAGAAAAAACGCGGCGACCTCTTCATCGGCGAGCGCGCCATGGGCGCGGCGCTGCACGGCGATACGGTCATCGTTCGCGTCGTCGCCCATACGGCGCGCGGGCGCGAAGGCCGCGTCGAAGCCGTCCTGCGCAGCAGCAATCCAACTCTCGTCGGCAGATTCATCAAACTGCCTAGAGAAAGTTTCGTCTCGCCGATTGACGAGCGCTTTTTGTATGAAGTGAGCGTTGCGCCTGCCGATGCGATGGGCGCAGGCGACGGCGACATCGTTAATGTCGAAATCACCCGCCCGCCGATTGCCGGTCGTCCGCCGTGGGGCCGCGTCATTGAAGTGCTCGGCCAGCCCGATACGCCCGGCATCGACATCGAAATCATCCTCCGCAAGCATCAGTTGCCGCACGTCTTCGCCGACGCGGCGCTTGCCGAAGCTGAAGCGATAGCGGAAACCATCAGTAATGAAAACCTCACAGGACGCGTTGACCTGCGCGACTGGTTGACGATCACGATTGACGGCGAGACGGCAAAAGACTTTGATGATGCCGTATCCCTCGAACGCTTGCCGAACGGGCGGATGCGGCTCGGCGTCCACATTGCCGACGTCAGCCATTACGTCCGCGAAGCGAGCCTGCTCGATGAAGAAGCCTTTCGTCGCGGCACGTCGGTCTATTTTCCCGAGCGCGCCATTCCGATGCTGCCCGAAAGATTGTCGAACGGCATCTGCTCGCTCAAACCGCAGGTGGATCGGCTGACCATGTCTGCACTGATCGAACTCGACGCGCGCGGGCGTATCATAGATTACAAACTCGCGCCGAGCGTGATTCACAGCCGCGAGCGCATGACCTACACACAGGTCAACGACATCATCACCAATCCCGAAGGCCCGACGGCGCAGCAGTACGCGCACGTCAAAGACATGATCCTCAGAATGCATCAACTGACGCTCGTGCTCATCAAGCAGCGCGAAGAGCGCGGCGCGATTGATTTCGATCTGCCGGAAGCCGAACTGTGGTTCAACGACGAGGGCCAGATCGGCGGCATCCTACGCTCTGAGCGCAACATCGCGCATCGCTTGATCGAAGAGTTTATGTTGCTGGCGAACGAGACGGTAGCCCGTCACCTTGATGAACTCGGCGTGCCGTTGCTGTTTCGGATTCACGAAGAGCCGAACCCTGTGAAGGTCGAAGAGTTCGCCGAAATCGCCGCCTCGTTCAGCCATAAATTCTCGATGCACGGCCCTGTGCCGCAGCGCGGCTTTCAACAACTCGCGGCGCAGATTCGCGGCCTCGCCGAAGAACGCATGCTGTCATACTTGATGCTGCGCTCGATGCAGCGCGCCAAATATACGCCGAAGAATGCTGGCCACTTCGGGCTAGCGATGAAGACTTACACGCACTTCACGTCGCCGATTCGCCGCTATCCCGATTTGATCGTGCATCGCATCCTGCGTGAAGTGGTCGAGCGCGGGCGCACCAGTCCCGCCGAATTCCCTGTCGATTTAGGCGAGCGCCGCGCCTTGAAGCGACTGGCCACGCCGGTGATGGATGAAGCGCGCGAAACCGCTTTGCGCAGCCGGCTGGACAACATCGGCGAACAATCAAGTGAACGCGAGCGGGCCGCCGATGATGCCGAGCGCGAGTTGATGAACTGGCGTAAAGCCGAGTTCATGGCTGAACGAGTCGGTGAAGCCTTCGAGGGCAACATCACGTCGGATAAAGATTACGGTTTTTATGTCGAGTTGAACGAGTTCTTTGTTGAAGGGCTGGTGCATATTTCAACGTTGACCGGCGACGCTTACGAATATCAGGAGCGCAAGCACAGGCTGGCGGGCGCACGCACGAATCGCAAGTACCGGCTGGGCGATGCCGTGCGCGTCATCGTTAATCGCGTAGACCGCACGCGCCACCTGATCGATTTTGCGCTTGCATAAAAAAGGTGAGCTAACTTGGGAGCGCGGGCCATTCGTCATTACACTTCTTCCACCAGCGGCTCTGCCGCTCGGCTGTGCGGTGAGTCTCGGACTCACCGGCAGGCGATACTTATTTCTTTCGGGGCTACGCCCCTGATTTCGAGCACAGCCCGAAAAGAGAGATCAACTCCTTGCCGGAAAGTCACAGACTTTCCGCACAGCAAAGCGGCAGAGCCGCAACACATGGGCTTCATAACTTTTGTAGAAACGAATGGCCCGCGCTCCAAGTTTTCATGCTTCTGCCTTCATCGTTTCTCCACACTCGTGATACCATCAAGCGCGAATGGCGACGAGATTTCAGAACAAACGATGGGTACAAACGCGTTGCGATACGGTCGCCGCCGGGCGATTAGCGCGCGAACTCCATCTGTCTGAAGTGCTCGCCACCCTGCTTGCCAATCGCGGCATCACCGATCCGCAGACGGCGCACAAGTTTCTCTATCCATCGCTCAACGATCTGCACGACCCTTTCCTGATGCAGGATATGCGCGCAGCGGTGCGCCGCATCCTTCAGGCCATCGCGCAAAAAGAAAAGATTCTCATCTATGGCGACTATGACGTTGATGGCACGACCTCGACGGTGATTCTCAAAAAAGCGCTGACACTGATCGGCGCGAACGTCTCGTATTACATCCCTGAGCGCTTGAAAGACGGCTACGGCCTGCGCGACGAGGCAATGGAGATGGCTAAAGCGCAAGGCTATCACCTCGTCATCAGCGTTGACACCGGGATTCGCGCCCGCCAGGTCGTCGAGCATGCGCGCGCGCTTGGCTTGGACATCATCATCACCGATCACCACCTGCCTGAAGAAGGCTTGCCGCGCGCCAACGCGGTGCTCAATCCCAAGCGGCTCGATTGTAACTACCCTAACAAAAATCTCGCCGGCTGCGGCGTCGCCTTCAAATTGGCCCAGGCGCTCTTTATTGAAACCAATCGCGCGCACCTGGTCGAGCCGTTCATCAAGATTGCCGCCATCGGCACCATCGCCGACATCGTGCCGCTGGTTGGCGAAAACCGTGTCATCGCCAAGTTCGGGCTTGCAGGCTTGAGCCGCCCGAACAATCCAGGCCTGCGCGCCTTGCTCGAAGTCGCCGGCGTCGCGGGCCGCACCGTGTCGTGCGTTGACGTAGGCTTTCGCATCGGCCCGCGCATCAATGCCGTAGGCCGCATGGCGGGCGCAAGCGCGGCGGTCGATCTGTTCGACGCGCCCGACCTGGAAACTGCCATGAAGCTCGCCGTCGAGATGAACGAGCAGAACACGGCGCGGCAGCAGACCGAAGCCGACATACTGGCGCAGGTGATGGCCGCCATCGAGCGCGACCCGAGCGTGCGCCAGTCGCGCGTCGCGGTGATTGCCGGCGAAGGGTGGCATCGCGGCGTCATCGGCATCGTCGCTTCAAAAATTGTCGAACACCTGCATCGCCCGACGATCATCATCGCCATTGAAGATGGCAAAGGGCATGGCAGCGGGCGCTCGATTGCGGCGTTTCATCTGCTCGATGGGCTGGAAAGCTGCGCCGAGTTGTTCGAGCGCTTCGGCGGCCATTCGCACGCGGCGGGGATGGCCATCGCGGCGGATCGGATCGATGAATTGCGGCGGCGCTTGAACGATTATGCCGCAAGCGTGTTGACCGATGAGGCGCTCGTCCCGGTCGTTGAAACCGATTACACTTTGCCGCTCAAGCTGGCCTCGCATGAACTGCTTGCCGAGTTGTCGCGTTTGGAGCCGTTCGGGCCGGGCAATCCGACGCCGGTATTTGAAACTTACGGTGCGCAGATTGTGCAAGCGCCGCGCGTGCTCAAAGACAAACATTTGAAGCTGCGCGTGCAGCAATCGAGCCGCTGGCTGGATTGTCTCTGGTGGGGCGCGGGCGAGCGCGCCTCGGACGTTTTCTTAGGCGACCGCGTCAGCCTCGCTTTCACGCTCTCGGAAAACACCTACAACGGCAACACACAGGTGCAACTGACGCTCAAAGATTTGAAGATTGAGTAGTCAGTCCAGGGCTGTTGCCAAGTCGGTTGCTAGGGAAAGCATGTAGGGGAGGCCCTCTGTGGCCTCCCCTGTATGGGATGTGGCTATTTTAAAGTAACGCCTGCCTTGCAATCTGGGGCGACCACCGCAGGGTCGCCCCTACATGCTTATCAACAACTTTGCAACCGCGCTGGTAGTCGGTCATTCTCATTCGACACTGCCTCGCCTGACGTGTAAGAATCTTTGCGAGCGCCATCACCACATCAACGCGCTCCGGTATCCGAGAAATCATGCTTCGAGTCAAACTCTTATCCGCAAGCAGGCTGGTGGCGCTGGCACTGTTCGTCACTATCGCCTCGGCGCTCGCCGTCTATCTCGTGCTGCGCCATAAGCGCAACGAACCGCAACAAGACAGGCCGATTCTGCAAGGCAAGATCGTCGCCGTCTTCAACAACACGCGCTATGCACACGAAGTCGAAGGCAAGGTGCGCTTCATCCTGACTGCCGGAACCGATAAGACTTATCAAAACGGCGCGCATGAGTTGGAACAGGTGCAACTTGAATCCTTTGGCACGGAAGGCAATCGGCATGACCTCGTCACCTCTGATCGCGCCAATGTAAGCGACACGTCCGATCTCACCAAGCTAGTTGGCGAATTCATCTCGAATGTTGTCGTGCAGACTTCGGACGGCCTGACGGTGAAGACGGAATATATGCGCTACAACAGCGAAAAGAACATCGTCGAAACCGATAAGCCGGTGACCTTCGAGGGCCGCAACTATTCGGGCAAATGTACAGGCGCGTTGATCGAAGCCACAGAAGAGCGCGCCCACCTGCTTGCAGACGTTGACTTCACCATCAAGCCGGGCGACGAAAAGAAAACTGCATCAGCCGACAAAAACACAGCGACAAACAACCAACCGCGCGCAGAAACGCCTGAAGAACGCGACGCCCGTCTGGCGCGCAAACGCGCACGCAAGCTCGCACGCCAACAAGCCGCCGCGAAGGCGAACGCGGATGCGGAGGCGCGCAAAGCGGCGGACGCCGGCAAAACCAATGCGCCGGCAGACGCAGCAAACACCAATGCCAAAGCCGGCGCACCGCAGTTTCAATCAAAAGAGCCGACGCACGTTCGCTCGGCCACCGCCTTACTTGAAAAGAAAGAACATCGCATCACACTCGACGGCTCTCCCGTCATCACGCAAAAGACGGACGAGATGCGCGCCGATAAAATCGTCGCTTACACAGACGATACAAATCACATTGAACGCGCCGAAGCGCGCGGCAACTCTTATCTGAAACAGAACGACCGCGCCGAGATTCAATCGCCCGACATGGATTTCTTCTTCGGCGCATCGCATCAGATCGAACGCGCCGTCGCGATGGGCGGCGCAACGACGCGCTCGCTCGGCGCAGGGCCGCTGCGTGAAGCGCGCGCCGACCAGATCGAAGCCACCTTCAATGCGGCGCAATCGAGCAGCGCTGTGGATAACATCAAAGCCACCGGCAACGCCGACGTGAAGCTGCATGCAATGAAACCCGCAAGCGACAGGCAAAACCCGACGGAGCGTCAATTGACGGCCAGCAATGTGACGCTGCAATTTCATCTCGACGGCAAAAACATCCGCGCCGCCGAGGCCAGTGAAAACGCCGTGATGATGGTGACGCCGTTGCGCGCCGAAAAGGGCGCGGATAAGAAAACCATTCGCGCGCCGCAAATGAACGCCATCTTTTACGAAGTGGACAATCGCGTGAAAACCTACACCGCCACCGGCGGCGTCAAAGTCGAGATCGAAGCGACCGTCAAAGACGCGCATCCGTTGCGCGTCACCACCAGCAAGACGGCGACAGCCGACTTCATCAAGGATTCTCAGGACATTGATCGCATCAGTCAGGAAGGTGATTTCAAATACAACGAGGGCGACCGCAATGCGGTTGCCGAGCGCGCCCTCTACGACGGCCAAAAAGAAATCCTCAACCTGCGCGGCAAGCGCCCGCAGGCATGGGACGCGAAATCGCGCACGCAGGCCGACGAGATCGATTACGATCATCAAAAGGACGAAACCCACGCGCGCGGCGATGTGCGCACGACTTACTACAGCCGCGAAACGACGAATGATGCGACACCGTTTAAGAACACCAAATCGCCTGTCTTCATCACCGCCGAACGCGCCGACGCGCACAATGACGACGGCGTGGCGATCTACATAGGCCACGCGCGCGGCTGGCAGGATGACAACTTCGTCAAAGGCGACCGCATCGAGCTTTATCAAGACGACAAGCGCATGGTGGCCATCGGCAATGTCGAGAGCGCGCTTTATCAAACGAAGCAGGAGACCGCGCCCGGCAAGCGCGAGCCGGTCCCCGGCTTTGCCACCGCCGAGCGCATGACCTATTCAGATATTGATCGGCTGGTTCATTACGAAGGCAACGTCAAAGCGCGGCAAGGCACCGACCGTATCGATGCAACGAAAGTGGATGTCTTTTTACAGAAAGAGACCAACGAAGTCGATCACCTGCTGGCCGACGGCAATGTCATTCTGACGCAGCCGGCGCGGCGCGGCACGGGCGATCATCTGGTCTACACGGCGAGCGACGGGCGCGCCGTTTTGACCGGAAAAAGCGCCCGCGTTGACGATGCCGAGCAAGGTTCGACCATGGGCACTGAATTGACTTTCTATAGTCGCGATGATAGGATTCAGGTCGAAAATAAACAGGGCACTGGCCGGGTTAGATCGACTCATCGTTTGACAAAATCCAGAGAGAATTAGCACGAAACAGATGGTAGAAGATTTATCTGTGATTGAGTCACCGCCTGAAAGTCCAACGCCTACACCCGACAACGACGCGACCGCTTCTCTCAAAGACATCAGCGTTCTCGGCGCAATCGGCCTGCGTAAGTCATATCGCAAACGCACGGTCGTCGATGACGTGTCGCTGGAAATCAAGCAGACCGAGATTGTCGGCTTGTTGGGGCCGAACGGCGCAGGCAAGACGACCGTCTTTTACATGATCGTCGGCCTTGAGAAGCCCGACCGCGGCAAGATTTTTCTCAATGCCAAAGATATTTCAGGACTGCCGATGTACCTGCGGGCGCGCAACGGCATCAGCTATCTGCCGCAGGAAGCCTCAGTGTTTCGCAAGCTGACGGTCGAAGAGAACATTCTGCTCGTTTTGCAGACGCTGTCGCTCTCGCGCCGCGAGCGCGAGCATCGGCTTGAAGTCTTATTGAACGAACTCGACATCGCTTACGTGCGGCACACGAAAGCCTATCAACTATCGGGCGGCGAGCGGCGCAGAACGGAGATTGCAAGATGCCTGGTGATCGAGCCGCGATTCATTCTGCTCGACGAGCCGTTTGCCGGGATTGACCCGATTGCGGTGATTGATATACAACGCATCTTGCAGAAGCTGCGCGAGCGCGGCATCGGCGTGTTGATCACTGACCATAATGTCCGCGAGACTCTGGCGATTACCGACAGAGCGTATATAATAAATGACGGGCAGATATTTCGGGCAGGGACGCCTGATGAGTTGACCAGCGACGAAGAAGTCAAACGAGTCTATCTGGGGGAGAATTTCAAGATGTAAGGCAAGCGGCGGGCGCGACACGGAGACGCGGCGACGCGGAGACGCGGCGAGGGATTCAATCAAGTAGTCTGTCCCCGCGTCTCCGCTTACCCGCGTCACCGCGTCGCATTTGCCTTTTGCCTTCTCAGTAATTGCTATGTCAGTCAAGCCACATCTTTCAACGAGTCTACAACAGCGGCTGGTGTTGACACCGCAGATGCGGCAGCGTATTGAACTGCTGGCCATGACCAAGCTCGAATTATCAGATATGGTCACAACTGAGATGTCCGCTAATCCGGTGTTGGAAGAAGTCGCGCCCGGCGAAGGGGCGGATGAGCACACGTCGATTTCCGACGACATCGCCGCCATTGATGCGACGACGGCGGATTACACCGCCGCAGGGGGGGCCACGTCGCCGCCCGACGGGCAGGCGACAACGACGGATTTCACTACGTCAGCCGAATCCTCTACGGTCAACGCTGTTGAAGCGTCGGTCAGTGAATCGGACGTTGAGCCGGAGCGCGAGCGTGATCCGTTTCAGGAGATTGATTTCGGCGAAACCTGGGAGCAGTACCTCGATCCAGGCTACAAGACGCACGAGTACGAAGCCAAGGACGAAGTCTCCTTCGAGAACATGCTGACGCGCCGGCAGTCGCTTTACGAGCAACTGATCGAGCAGCTTCATCTCACAGACATCCCTGCGGAGGTGCGCTCGGCAGGCGAAGCCATCATCGGTAATCTGGATGACAATACGGGATTCCTCGATGCAACGCTCGAAGAGATTGCGTCGATGGGGCCGTGGCCGATGGAGATCGTCGAACAAGCCTTGCACATCGTGCAGCGCCTCGACCCGGTCGGCGTCGCGGCGCGCGATGTGCGCGAATCGCTGTTGATTCAACTCGATGTCTTCGGCCTGAGCGACAGTCTGGCGACGCGCATGGTGCGCGACCACTTCGAGAGCCTGCAAACCCATAAGCTGCCGGAACTGGCGAAGACGCTCGGCGTGCCGCTCGAACAGGTGATCGCCGAAATGGAGATCGTCAAGCGGCTCGATCCGAAGCCGGGCCGCAAGTATTCCTCCGAAGAAGCCCAGCCCGTGGTTCCCGAAGTGACCATTGAAAAAGTCGGTGACAGTTATGTGATTCGCTTCGAAGACGAAGGCATGCCGCATCTGCGGATCAATCGCACCTATCGCCAGATGATGGAGTCGAAAGATTCGACGAAAGAGACGCGCGATTACATCAAGGAGCGCTTCCGCTCGGCGGTCGATCTGCTGAAAAACATCGAGCACCGGCGGCAAACCATCTATCGCGTCTGCCAGTCCATCGTCGAGCGCCAGCAGGATTTTTTGGACAAGGGCATCGAACACCTCAGACCGATGATGCTCAAAGACGTCGCCGAAGACATCGGCATGCACCTCAGCACAGTGTCGCGGGTCGTCAACCACAAGTACGTCAACACGCCGCAGGGTGTTTATGAGATGCGACGATTCTTTACCGAAGGCATGAAGAGCGATTCGGGTAAAGACGTGTCGACGCGCGTGCTCAAGCTGCAGATCAAAAAGATGATCGAAGCGGAAGATCCCCACCACCCGATCACCGATGATGAAATCGCCAAGCGGCTGGCCAGACAGGGCGTCAAGATGAGCCGCCGGACGGTTGCCAAGTATCGCGACCAGATGCGCATCCCCGGCTCGCGCGAACGCCGCGCCATCGTATGATGAACCACTTTTCTATTGCGAATTGCGAATTGCGAATTGCGGGATTGAAGCGCGGAGCGTCCAGCTCGATTCCCGATTCGCAACCTGCAAACCCAGACCTGCAATCCAGAGCCATTCTGTGCACCCGCAATCTATACGGCCCGCTGGTCGCGGGTTCCTCGATCCGCAATTGAATCATCTGCAATCAAAGGAGACGAACAACATGGACTTTGAATTCACTGGTCGTCACACAGACATCACTCCGGCGATTGAGCAGTTAGCCCGGAAAGAGTTGGGAAAGCTCGACAAGATGCTCGACTCTGCGCCGATGCGCGCGCACGTCACCGTCTCGTCGGAAAAGTATCGCAAGCGCACCGAGATTGTCGTTTACTGGCGCGATAGCGTCTTCACAGCGGTCGGCGAGAACAACGATGTCGGCCAATCGGTGACCTCGGCGGCACAGCGCGTTGCCAAGCAAGCGCTTCGCCTGAAAGAGAAATTCCAGACGCGCAAACGCGGGCGCGCGTCGTTGAAAGATGTCGCGCCGGTTCCCGGCGGCGCTCTCGAAGCCGCACCGCCGGCGGTGCGCATCATCCCGGCGCGGCGCTATCGCGTCAAGCCGATGACGCCCGAAGAAGCGGCGCTCCTGCTGGCCGATTCCAACGACCTGTTCATCGTCTTTCGCGATGCCGAGTCGAACAAGATCGGCGTGCTCTATAACCGCACGGATGGCAATTATGGATTGATCGAACCCTAAGACAGGGACTAGAGGCTAGGGGCTAGAGGCTAGAGATCGATTGCTAGTTGTTCAGCGTCTGGCTACCACCAAGCTGACTACTGACCCCTAGCCCCTAGCCCCTAGCCTCTGTTTTTATGCCAGTTTCTGTAGTCATCATCACAGGCGTATCGGGGTCGGGGATGTCTTCGGCGCTCAAGGCGTTTGAAGACCTTGGCTACTTTGCCATTGATAATCTGCCGATTCAGTTGATCCCGACCTTCGTGCGCCTGTGCGACGAATCGAGCGAGATTGACCGCACCGCCTTTGTCGTCGATGTGCGGTCGCGCGAATTCCTCGGATTGTTTCCGCACATTCACGAGGAGTTGAAAGAGAAAGGCGTCGACGTCACCATCGTTTTTCTTGAGGCGGACGATGACGCGCTGCTGCGCCGCTACAGCGAAACGCGGCGGCCTCACCCGCTGCCCGATCAGACGGTCGTCGCCGCCATTCGCCAGGAGCACGACATGCTCGCGCCGATTCGCGAACTGGCGGACATCGTGATTGACACGACCGAATTGACCGTGCATACGTTGCGCGACGTGATCAAAGATCGCTTCGCCGAAAGAAGCAGCGCTCATGAATTAAACGTAGCGATCTCGTCGTTCGGCTTCCGCCACGGACTGCCGCGCGGATTGGATATGCTGTTTGATGTCCGCTTTCTTCCCAATCCGCACTTCATCCCGGAACTGCGCCCCTACACAGGGAGCGATCAGGCAGTGATTGATTACCTGGCGTCGCAAACCGAAGTCAACGAAACGATTGATCGCTTCGTTGATCTGCTGGCTTATCTGCTGCCGCGATTCAAGCGCGAAGGCAAAAGCTATCTGAGCATCGGCGTCGGCTGCACAGGCGGACGCCATCGCTCAGTGATGATCGCCGACGCCATTCACGAGCGGCTTGCCGCCCGTGGCTGCAAAACCAAAGTCGTCCACCGCGACATCGCGAAAGACGAGCATCGGTATAAGACCTGAAAGGAGATAGGATTCAGGATTCAGGATTCAGGATTCAGCGGTGCGATTGCCGACTGAATCCTGAATCCTGAATCCTGTCTCCTCCCAGAATGATTGGTGCAATCATCGTCACGCATGGTCAACTGGCTAACGAACTGGTGTCGGCGGCGGAGATGATCGTTGGTGAGATTCATCACATCATGGCGGTTTCCATCGGCTGGCACGATGATGTCGATGTCGCGCGGCAGGAGATCGAGCGCGCCATTCAACGAGTGGATGCAGGCAACGGCGTGCTCTTGCTGACGGATATGTTTGGCGGCACGCCGACCAACATCGCCGCCAGTTTTCTGGGCCAGTCGCCGGTTGAAATCGTCACCGGGGTGAACTTGCCGATGGTCATCAAGGTGGCGTCACAGGAAAAGGACGAACCGCTGGTGGAGCTGGCGCGGCGCGTCTGCGACGAAGGCCAGCGACAAATTCACATCGCCAGCGACATTCTCACGCCCCACAAACGCTAACGCCATTTTGGATTTTGGATTTTGGATTGCAGCCTTCTCAAGGCGGCATTAACCGTCGAGACGACGTATAGAAATTGAATCATCAAAACATGACTTCGGAAATCCAAAATCCAAAATCGCCGCGCGACGAAGTCGCATCTCGCGCTAAGAAAATCCAAAATCTCCTCGAAGTCATTGACCTGCGCGTTTACTTCCGCACGGAGGCGGGCGTGGTGCGCGCGGTTGACGGCCTCAGCCTGTCCGTCGAGCAAGGCGAAACGCTCGGCCTGGTCGGCGAATCGGGCTGCGGCAAATCCGTGACCGCTTACGCCATTCTGCAACTGCTCGCCGCGCCGCCTGCCGAGTACGCCGGCGGCGCGATTCGCTTTCGCGGTGAAAATCTCCTGGCGCTCGATGAGCGGCAGTTGCGACGGGTGCGCGGCAATC
>JBBWZK010000271.1:0-26199 GCA_039648975.1 Blastocatellia bacterium | reverse complement strand
ATAGTCCAGGTCGGCTTCATCGAATGCTGCCTTGATGAGGGCAATGTGTACCTCGTTGCGAGCCGTCATTAATTCCATGAACTCGTGGAACTCAGGCTCAGGTTCAGGCTCATCGGGCAGTTTATCCACCAATGCCACTCGGCAATCGTTGCATTCCGTAAAACCCGCTCGGTACTCAGAGAAGCAGATTGGACAGAACATGATTTTTCCTCATTCGTTCTCGTCGAGGTGGAACAGATCGTGGACGAGGCGCACGGCGCGGTCGGCGTCGCGGCTGCTGATGGCGCAACTGATGCGAATGTCGGAGGTCGAGATCATTTTGATATTGACGCCCTCTTGGCCGAGCGCCGCAAAGGTGCGCGCCGCCACGTCCGGCTGATCCATCAAGCTCGCGCCGACGACGCTTAACTTCGCCACATCTTCGTCGGCCAGCACGCCTTCAGCGCCGATGCGCTCGCTGACCTCTTCGAGCGCCTGCCGCGCCGCCGCCAGGTCGCCGCGCTTCACGGTGAATGTAATGTCATTTACTGAGCGATCTTCGTGAAACGCCTGAATGATCATATCGACATTGATGCGCCGGTCGGCAAGCGCGCTGAAGATTTCACCGGCGATGCCCGGCTTATCGGGAACTTTCAAGATCGCCAGCCGCGCCTGTTCCTTGTCAACGGTGACGCCGCTGACCGGACGATAAATCTCCATCTCGTCTGCTCCTCTCAAAATCGTGCCCGTGTGATCGGGATCAAAGGTGTTGCGCACACGTAGCGGCAGCCGGTGTTTGCGGGCCAATTCGACGGCGCGCGGGTGCAAGACCTGCGCGCCGACACGCGCCATCTCCAGCATCTCTTCGTAAGCGATCTCTTTCATCAACGCGGCGGTCGGCACGATGTTCGGGTCAGCCGTGTAGACGCCGCTGACATCCGTATAGATGTCGCAAACCTCCGCTTTGAGCGCCGCCGCCAGCGCCACCGCCGTCGTATCCGAGCCGCCGCGTCCGAGCGTCGTAATGTCGCCTGCTTCGGTGATCCCCTGAAAGCCTGCGGCAACGACGACGTAGCCGTCATCGAGAAAGCGGCGGATGCGTTCAGTCTTGATGTCAACAATGCGCGCCGTGGTGTGGACGCTTTCGGTGATGATGCCGAGTTGCGCGCCCGTCATCGACACGGCTTTGCAACCCATGTCGTTAAGCGCCATCGCGACCAGCGCAATCGATATCTGCTCGCCGGTCGCCAGCAGGGCGTCGTACTCGCGCCGGTTCGGTGAAGCCGCCGCCTGATTCGCCAGCTTAACCAGATAATCGGTCGTATCGCCCATTGCCGAGACGACGACGACGACGGCACCTTGCGCCGCCGCGCGCGCCACGATATTCGCGACGTTCCTGATTCGCGCGACCGATTTGACTGATGTGCCTCCGAACTTTTGAACAATCATGGTCAGGATATAGGATACAGGATTCAGGATTCAGGAGCGCGGATTCAAGACTTGATTTGAGGCTATCAGCAAACCAGCGCGCGAAAAGCTGCACCGGCAGGTTCGGCCCTGAATCCTGAATCCTGTATCCTGTATCCTACTCGAATACTCGCAGGACGACGCCGACTTCGCGTGTCTTCGCCTGCGCTTCGATTTCGCGGATGGCGCGCATCAGGTTGCGCTCTTTCGTGTGGTGCGTCAAGAGCACGACGGTTGCCGCGCCATCTCTGGCGACGCCGCGTTGCAGGAAGCTATGCACGCTGACGCTGTGGCCGCCGAGCGCGTGGCCGATGTTGCCGATGACGCCCGGCGTGTCTTCGGCTTCGAGGCGTATGTAAAAGCAGCTTTCGGCATCGTCGACGCTGCACAACGGCGCTTCGCCCGAAGCGATCATGGGCTGAAAATATGGCGCGAAATCGGGCAATCGCAGGGCGCTGGCGAGATTGATCAAATCACCGACGACGGCGCTCGCCGTTGGCATCTGGCCTGCGCCGGGGCCGACCAGCATGACTTCGCCGACCGCATGGCCTTTGATGAAGATGGCGTTGTTAGCGCCTTCTACAGATGCCAGCGGGTGATGCGCGGGGATGAGCATCGGATGCGCGCGCACGTCCAGGCAACCGTCGCCGCGACGCGCCAGGCCGATCAACTTGATGCGATAGCCGAACTCGCGCGCCATCGCAATGTCGGTGTCCGAAATCCGCGTGATGCCTTGCCGGTAGACTTCATCTGTGTGAACGAACTTACCAAAGGCCAGCGACGCCAGAATGGTGATCTTATAAGCGACATCGAAGGCTTCCACGTCGTTGGTCGGATCGGCTTCGGCATAGCCTAACGCCTGAGCGCCGGCGAGCGCCTCCGCGAAGGTCTGGCCGCGCTCCTGCATCGCCGTCAAAATATAATTCGTCGTCCCGTTGAGAATGCCGGCGACGCTTTGAATCTCGTTGGCCTGCAAGCCGCGTTGGATCGTTGAGATTAACGGAATGCCGCCGCCGACTGCGGCTTCAAACAACACCGTGACGTTGTGGCGATGCGCGAGATCGAAAATCTCCGAGCCGTGTTTGGCGATGACTTCTTTGTTGGCGGTGACGATGTGTTTGCCCTGGGCAATGGCGTTGCGGATGATCTCGTAAGCGGGATTCGTGCCGCCCGCCACTTCGATAATGATTTCAAGCTCCGGGTCGTTGACCAGATCGAACGGCTGATCGGTGACGCGAATCGCTGATAGATCAACCTCGCGCAGCTTCGCTTTATCGCGCACGGCGACCCATTTGACGCGAAAGCGCGGATCGTTTTGCAGCAGTTTGATGACGCCTGTGCCGACGGTGCCGAGTCCGATCACGCCGACGCTTATTTTGGCCATTGGCTTACCTCATTCGGAAATGACAAGTGAACAGTGACAAGTGACAAGAAAGATGCGCGCCTTCTGCTTCCTCTTGTCACTTGTTACTTGTTACTTGTCACTCCTGATTGCTTCAGCTTCCCTTTTACAGCGGCTAGGAGAGCGTAGCCGAAGCGCGCGCCTTTGCGCAACTGTTTCGATTTTGACAATGCTGGCGTGCGTGCCTAGAATGGACACTCACTCTCATGAGCAGGGGAAACCGCATATCAAAAGTCACCACACGCACGGGCGACGCCGGGCAAACGGCGCTGGTCGGCGGCGCGCGCGTCAGCAAAGCCAGCCTGCGCGTCGAAGCTTATGGCGACGTCGATGAATTGAACAGTCTGCTTGGTCTGGCGCGGGCGCGGTTGACCGATGCGCAGGTTGATGACGTTCTTGGCCTTGTTCAAAACGACCTTTTCACTCTGGGCGCAGACCTGGCAAGCCCGGCTGACATCGAGGTGCCGCGAATCAGCGATTCATTTGTTAAGACGCTCGAAGGGTTCTCGGAAGAGTTCCTCGTTGAGCTTGAACCGCTCAAGGAATTCATCTTGCCGGGCGGCAGTGAAGCGGGTGCCTGGTTGCACGTCGCGCGCACGGTGGCGCGCCGCGCCGAGCGTCGCGTCGTCGCGCTCTCAGAACACGAAGCCGTGAACGCGGCAACCATCGTTTATTTGAATCGCCTGTCCGACCTGCTCTTCATTCTCGCGCGGGCGATCAATCGTCGCGCCGGCGTTCCTGAAAAAATGACTGATTTCAGCAAAAGGACGAAGACGTGAAGCGTGGTGCGTGATTGAATGCACATCGGGCCAGCTAACAGGCAATGTTACTCTCACGTAGTATGGTTCACGCACCACGCACCACGCACCACTTTCGCTATGAGTTGGTTTAAGAGAAAAGACAAGCCGAAGCCGGTAGACCCCGGCGAAGAGAAGACCGTTCGCACCGAAGGGCTGTTCGTCAAATGCCCCGGCTGCGAACAGATGCTCTTCAAGCGCGAGGTCGAAGAGAATCTCAACGTCTGTCCGAAATGTAATTATCATAACCGCATCAATGCAAGAGAACGATTGCATCTGACTTTTGATGATGAGAAGTGGATAGAGCATGATGCCGGGCTGGCCTCGACCAACCCCTTACAATTCGTCGACACGAAAAGCTATTCGGAGCGGCTCAAGGCGATGCAGAAGAAGACCGGCATCCTTGACGCGGTCATCACGGCGCAGGGTGAAATCGGCGGCCATACGGCCATCATCTGTTCGATGGAACTGGAGTTTGTCGGCGGCTCGCTCGGAGCCGTGGTCGGCGAGAAGATCACGCGGGCCATTGAGCGAGCGCTGATGGCGCGGGCGGCGCTGATTATCTATTCAGCGTCGGGCGGCGCGCGCATGCAGGAAGGCGCGATTTCGCTGATGCAGATGGCGAAGATTGCCGCAGCGCTGGCGCGATTGGATGAAGCGGCGTTGCCCTTCATCTCTGTGCTGACCGACCCGACGACCGGCGGCGTGACGGCGAGCTATGCCATGCTTGGCGATCTCAACATTGCCGAGCCGGGCGCGCTGATCGGTTTTGCCGGGCCGCGTGTCATCGAGCAGACGATTCGTCAGAAACTCCCCGAAGGCTTCCAGCGCTCCGAGTTTCTTCTTGAACACGGCATGCTCGATGCGGTCGTCGAGCGCAAAGAGATCAAAGCCTTCATCATCAACTCGCTCGATTTCATGTCAAGCAACCGGACGCAGTCGAAAGCCGAGGGCAGGGGATAAAGAAGGACGCGGAGACGCGGCGACGCGGCGACGCGGCGAGGGGAAGACGCAGGGATTGGCATTGTGCCGGACTCTTTCACCGCGTCGCCTCTCCACCGCAGGTGGGTTATGGATTTTCAGCAATCGCTTGCTTACCTCTACAGTCTCGGCCATGAGGTTCTCGCCGCGAAGTTCGGGCTGGAAAACATCCGTTGTCTGCTTGATGCACTGGGCCGCCCGGAGCGCGCCTTCAGGTCGGTGATTGTTGCCGGGACTAATGGCAAAGGCTCAACCGCCGCGATGCTTGAATCCATCGTCCGGCTGGCCGGACATCGGACAGCCCTCTACACCTCTCCGCATCTGGTGCGCCTCGAAGAACGCATTCGCGTCGCTGGCAAAGAAATCTCTGAAATCGATTTTGCGCGCCATGCCGCGCAAGTCCGCACGGTCTCCGAAGCACTGGTGCATAGTGGCAGGCTGACGGCTCTGCCGACGTTTTTCGAACAGCTCACGGCGATTGCCCTGAACTACTTTTGTGAGCGCGAAGTCGAGCTGTCGGTCTTGGAGATTGGCGTTGGCGGGCACGAGGATGCAGTCAATGTCGTCAACCCTATCGCCACAGTAATCACAGCGATTGATTACGATCATCAAAACCTGTTGGGCAATACGATAGCCGAGATCACCTCGGTTAAAGCCGGGGTGATCAAACCCGCGACGCCTGTGATTATTGGCCGCCAGCGGCATTTAGCGGCGATGGAAGGCTTAATGCGCCGCTGTCTTGAGATCAAGGCGCTGCCGGTGTTCGCCAACGAGCCGGCTAATGTGTCGCTGCGCGACGATGGCCAGGTCGCCTTTGACTATGACTCGTCGCACAGCCAGTACACGCGTATCGTGCTTGGCCTGAAGGGCCGCCACCAAGCTGAGAACGCGACTGCCGCAATCGAAGCTGCAGAACTCCTGAGCGAATTGGGATTCAACATTCCACGCGCGGCGATAGTCAAAGGGCTGCGCCGCGTGCATTGGCCTGGTCGTCTTGAACTGCTGGACGAGCGGCCCTGCCTCTTGCTCGAAGGCGCACACAAACGTGCAGGCGCGCGAACTCTGCGAGCTTACCTGGACGAATTCTGGAACAACCGTGTCGTGCTGATCTTCGGCGCGATGAGCGACAAAGACATTGCCGGGATGGCGTCGGAACTCTTCAGCGCGGCAAAGACCATATTTCTGACCCGCTTGAATGACCCGCGCGCCGCTTCGCCAGCCGCTCTGAGCCGACTGTCGCTTTCTCCGACAAACAACCTCATCTCCACTGAGTCTGTGCAACAAGCCCTTGCCTGGGCGCGTAGCGTGACCCCGCCGGATGGGTTGATTTGTGCGACCGGCTCCCTGCAATTGATTGGCGAGGTCAAACGCCTGATTGAGACTGAGCAGGATAGCGTCTAGCGAGAGAATGAATGATTTCTGTAGACAGGTCTCTCTGGCAATAAGCGATAGAGAAACGCGGCCCACGCGTTCTGAGCTTGCCGGTGTACAATCAAGGTGAAAAATGCTAAGGACTCCCTTTGTAACGGCAGTGATTCAGAGAATCGCTCCTTTGATTGCCGCCACTGTCATCGTTGAACCGGAGTACCAATATGTCGGGCAGATTACTTTTCAGAATGGCAGGAAAACCCTGTTTCGCGGAGCCAGTCTGGCAATCAATTCGCAGAGCGCCGCAGAGATTGCGCGCGACAAAGGCTATGCCGGTTTCTTTCTTGAAACGCTCGGTTACCTGGTTCCTCAAGGGCGGACCTTCTTTAGTGAAGGGATGAATCGGCGTTTAGCCGTGCGGCGAGGGCTTGACGAAAGTTTCGCTTATGCGAAAACTCTGGGCTTCCCGGTGATCGTTAAACCGAATGATCTGAGCCAGGGAAGGCTGGTTGCAAAAGTTTTTAACAAGCAGGAATTTTATGCGCAGGCCAGGCGCATATTGCGAGAGACGGATGTGCTGAAAGTTGAGCGGTTCTACACCGGTAACGATTACCGCATCGTTGTGCTGGATGATCGCGTGGTGGCCGCCTATCAGAGAATTCCTTTGCAAGTGCTGGGCGATGGCCGCTCAACGATTGGCGCGCTTGTCGCCTTGAAACAGCAACGCTTAAGGGCAGAGAACCGACCGATCATTTTAGACCCGAATGATACGAGAATCAGAATGAACTTGAGGCGGCGAAAGTTAAGCCTGGAGAGCGTTCCCAGGCTCGGCGCGGTCATCCCGCTTCTGGATAGCGCCAACCTGTCGAGCGGTGCGGACGCTCGCGATCTCTCGAAAGCCATGCACGATGATTTCTATCGCCTGGCTGTGCGTGTCGCCAGAGATATGCAATTAAGGTTTTGTGGCGTCGATATTATGACTAATGATATTATCCATCCGCTGCAAGACTACGTAATAATTGAAGTCAACAGTTCGCCAAGCCTGGAGAACTACGCACTGATCGGTGATGAACAAAGGCAGACGGTGGATGAGACCTACCGCAAAATCTTAGAGGCGATTGAGCAGGACACAAAAGCCTTGTGATGATCTGCTGGTCGCACTCCGTTCCGCAAACCGCATGGGTGGCGTCTTTGCGGTCCGGTCAGAGAAGAGGATCGGCGCTTGTCTGTCACCGCCGATTGATCAAAGGATCAGGTTTTTTGTCGCCCAAAAGTTGGCGAAACTACAGCCGTCATCCGGCATTCCTTATCCATGTTGAAGGTTTTGCATAATCAATCAAACAGAGGATGGAGAGTGGACATGGTGGATCAAGACGAGATAGAAAGACTGATGCATCTCCCGGAACAAGATCTGCTCTCGCAGTGGCACGACGAGCAAATGAAAGAAACTGTCGGCGCTAGCGCCGACGACCTCGTCGGCGTGTTCGGCGATCTGCGAAGTGCGTTTGTTAACTGGTGCAGCCGTCGCAATCTCCATGAGATCATCTGCAAGCAGTGGGACTATCCTGCGATGAAGCAGAAGCACGCGACGCGGCTCCAGTTGACCTGTGCGCTGGCCGATTTCCTGGCCGTCAGCGGCGGCTATCCGCCACCCTTTATTGTGGCCGTGCTGCTGGTCCAGCAATTCGCTGAAGAGATTTGCCGCGATGGATAGTCGCATCGCCAGCGCCGAGTTGCTTGAACGGGTAGAGGCGCTCCTGTTGCCCTCGGTTGTTTTGGTGCTGCTCAATGGACGAGCGTTCCAGACGGGCTTCTACATCTCCGGCGACGGACTGGTATGTACCTGTCATCACGGGGCTGGCGATGGGCTTCCCGGTGGGGTGATTAGCGTGCGCTCGAATGCCGGCACTTTCCCGGCCAAAGTCGTTCGCCATATCGAGAATGACGACTTGCTGCTGCTCGCCATCGAGCAAGTCGACGGCTCGCCGGTGCAAACCAGGCCCGTACCGATCTACCTGGGAGAGATTCCAGAAGGCAGCTACCGCCATGCGGCGGTTTCGTTAGGCTATTCGGGGCTTGAAATCTTCGGCGTGCCCGAAAAACCGAAAATGTATGTCGGTGAAATTGCCGGCAAATATCGCTTCAAGCATTTGGAGCGGTTCGAGATTTTCAGGATCAGCCAGGATCGCGGCAACAGTGGCGCGCCCGTCATGGATTTGCATCGCCTCCGCGTGATGGGTTATGTCCAGGTCTCTCACAAGGAGACAGGCAAGTTACTGGGTGGCGCGCTGACCTTCAAAGCGTTGCTGCAAGCCCGCCCAGACCTGTTGAGCGAGTGGCAAAGGGCCTGTCGAGATTTCGATCTTGATCTGGCCCGCCATTATCGCGAACGTCCATTTCCGCTTGATCTCGATCACCTTCCCGGCACGCTGCTCGAAGAACTGACGACCAGTCATGTCAATCAGGTCGTCATAGGCCATCGGGATAAAGAACTCTTCACACGGCAGCGTTATGTCCGCCGAGCGATAGAGGACAATCTGCGGGCCTTCCTGCACACCTCGCCAGCCAAATTTCTGATGCTGGGCGGAACCGCCGGCGCAGGCAAAACCAGTCTGCTGCTGCAACTTGCCCGGCAATTGCAGAGTGAAGGTTTCCTGCCGTTTTTGATCAAATGCGATGGCCGCCGGTTGAACGAGCTTTTGCCAAAGACCTTCGAGGCGCTGCTGCCTGCCGAACGCTTTACGCCAACGCGCTTCGGCCAACTCTTCAACCGTTGCCGGGAGCGCCGCTGGGCGCTCATCTTTGATGGCCTGAACGAGTGTTCACAGTTTTCGCTCGATGAATTCGGCGAACTCCTCGACGCGCTTTGGGCGCTCGACTCAGCCCAGGGGCCTGGGACGGTGAAGGCGATCTTCTCGATTCGCACGGAATTTCTACGTGAGTATTTGCCGACCTTTTATTTTGGACTGACGGCCAGGCACGAAGCCTTAGATGCGGCATTCGCCGCTTTATTTCAACCCGACGATGAAGGGCGACCATATATCGACATTGGCCAGATCAATACGCGCCGTTTTGCGCAAGAGCCGCTCGAATTAAAACTCATGTATGAGCATTATCGCGAAACCGGCCTTCGACCGCTTACTTCGTTCGAGCAGTTGTCAGATGATTTGATCAAGATCATCGACCGCCCCTTTATCCTGGAACTGGTCATGCGTCATTATCAGGGCCAGGAGATTCCGAGCCGCGTGTTGCGCGCCGATCTGCTGCGACGTATCGTGCGCCGTATTCTGGAAAGAGCTGGAATCAAGAGCAACTCGGAAATTGAACAAATGGAACTCTACCTGCGCTCGCTTGCGCAATTGATTCTGAGATCGGGTGAGCGGCGCTGCCCGGTTGCCGAGTTACAACAGCGCCCCTGGCATCAAGACCGCCGGCTCAACAAACTTCTCAAAGGGACGCCGCTGCTTGAGAAGTGGGGGCAAAAGACGAAAATCGGCGATCAGCGTCTCATCGGCTTTGGCGGCGATTGGATGTTTGAATACTTTCTCGCGCAGTATCTTTGGGAGGACTGGTGGAGTCAATGTGGAAGCAAGCCGGATGGCGAGCGCCTGGCGGAGTTGCATCGCCTCCTGCAAGCGGATAACGATGCAATCGTGCTCCAGCACCTGATCGTGGCGCTGGTCTTCTTCGCCGACCGTGCAGCGTCGGAAGACACGCAACGCTTCGCGTTTTTGGTCGACGCCATCAACGATGCGGAGCGCCCGTCATTTGCCAAAGGGCTGATGCATGAGTTGCTGGATTTCTTTCGTTTTGGTTATGGCTTCGGCCAACTGCCGGCAGGCAGTAGCGGCGGCTACGCCAGTTTGGCAGGACTTCTTTCGCGATACGCCGACCACTTCGGACGGGCTGGCGGCGCGGGGCTTCTCGATTACGTCGAGTATCTTGAAAGCATCGGTGAATCTAATGATGCGCTGTGGCTGTTAGACCTGCCTGTTTGTCGTGATGTCGCCATCCGTCACACAGGATTGCAGGCGCGGCATCATCTCGCTGTGGCGCTGAATGAACTGTTCAAGCACCATATTGATGTGGCGCTCGCGCAGGCCAGCCAGGCCGATCTCGACAGCTTGACTGCTGATCTGCGCGCCAAGCATTGCTTTGTGGTTGGCAGAGCCTACCAATATAAGAGCGACTATGCCAGAGCCGCCGCCGCATTTGAGCTTGGCCTTCAAGGAACGTCGCCGTATTCCTACAGGTGCGCGCATCAGCTTGCCTTTATCAAAGTGATTGCGCAGTCGGATTTCGCGGGCGCCGCCGCACAGCTTGAGAAGGTATTGGCGAACCAATCCTTCGACGTGTTGCAGGAAGACCGCCTGGAATCCCGCCTCCTCAGAGCGATCTGCCTGTTTCGGCTCGGTCAATATGCCGAGGCCGAGCAATACCTGCGCGCCATCATTGCCCAACGCGCCGGCCAAAGGCATCGCCATAAACTAGGCACCGCTCTCAGGGCGCTCGCCGATGTGCATCTCCGGCGCTTTGAGCGTGACCCTGCGCTTGAGGTCATCGATCAGGCGATAGAGAGTCTAGACAGAGTTGGCTACCGCCTCAGCCTGGCTTCGGCCTGGGATACAAAAGCCAACATCGTGGGCCTGCTGGACGGCGATCTCGAAACGGCCCGCGATTACAATCGGCGAGCTTTGCAGATTGCCCAACAGAAGCAGCACAAGCCCAGCCAGCGCTGGTTCCTGCAAACCAGCGCCATGCTTTTTGCGCTGGCGGACGACCTGCCTGCTGCCAGAATTGCGCTGCGCCAGGCTGGCGCGAGCAATCAGTATGAAAAGTTGCGCAAACGGTTCATTAGCTTACTGGCGCGCCATTGCGCCGGCGAGCAAGGCGGTAGCTCAATGAAACGGACGATCAACCAATTGCAGATAGAGTTTCGCGACTTGCAACTGGCCTGGTATCCACAGGTGCTTTCGCTGATCTTGAAGGCCGCCTCAGACACGTCGCTGGCAAACGGGCCGAGCGCAGATTGGCAGGCTGACGGCATTAATCCACATGGGCTGACTAGCTCTTATCTATACGCGCGAATCGTCGGCGCTCGCTGACTTCGGGTGGCATCATGGCGCTCGTCCATGTGCGAAAAAGGGTTCGCGGTATGTCGCGATCTGAAATCAACACGAAGCCATAGCGTTCATCGGCATTCGCCAGCGACGACAATTCTGCCAAGGCCAGCGAACGTAGGGGCCCTGATCGTTTCGATGAATCGGCAACCAGCAAACTGAGGCTGCCATCAACCGAACTTTCATGCGCGCCGGCGAACAGCACATAATGGTTTTGCAAGTGTATGAGGGCCTGGCAAGAGTCGTGTCGAAGCCAGTCGAGCAGTTCGCGGCGGCATTCCGGTTGAGCGCTCTCGCGGACAAAATCCTGGCCGCAGAAGACGGTCGCCGCCGGCTCTCTGCCCTCGTCCAGCAGCACGGCATTGCACAGCCGTATGGCGTCCCAGTTGCTGAATCCTTTGCCGGAGCGTTGGCGTTTGGCAAAGGTATTGGGATCGCACACAGCCGAGGCATGGAGCTTGGTGTACAGCCCCACCTGATAGCGCCTCTGGAGTTCCTGTTGCGTTACCGGTTTTTGCAGAATAGATCCAAGCGCGCCGCAGCAAGTCGCCACGCCGCAGAAACTCGGCCATTGAGGAAATACGGCGTAGGTCAGCGCCGCGCCTTTGATCCAAACCCGGTTGGTATCCATCCAATTGTCTCCTGAGCTTTTCAACGCCGGCTGCCGATCTCCGGCTCGTCTGACCAGACCCGCCGCCATCCATGCGACCAGCGACCGCATGAGGCGCTTCAAAAAAAGTGCAGACTGCGTGGATCGTTGCCGCGTAGCGCCTCAACCGCTTCGATGGATAAGAAGAGACCGCCGGCCACCATCACGGTCATCTGATTTTCAACCGCTTGCGCACGCGCCATGCGCATGGCCTCTTCGATAGTCGGCGCTAGAGAAGCCGCCAGTTCAGGTCTCGCACGCTGGACAATGCGAAGGATTTTTTCGGGAGGCGATCCCTTATGGTGAGCGCGCGTGCAGATCACCGCGTCTGCCATGGGCAGCAGTCCTTTGACGATGCCTTCGACATCCTTATCATAGGAAACCCCTGTGACCAGCAGAATGCGCTTTCCCCGCAGAGCGGTTTGCGCCGTGCGCACAGTGGCGGCAATGGCCTCGGGCGTGTGGCCGACATCAATGAAAATATCCGGGTTGGTCGCTATCCGCTCGAATCGACCGGGCCAGCTTAAAGAGCGCATCGCACATCGCAAGGCATGTGTCAGTTGCTCTGGAGAGATGCGAGGTTCATGCGCCTGAAGCCATTGCCGGACGAGCAGCGTCGCGACCACGAGATTAGTGATCTGGTGATAGCCCTGCACAGCCATTTGCAGAGCCGGCAAATCGACACCGTCAATCGTCAGGTCGACTTCCATGTGTGTGTCGCCGAAAACGACTCGACGCACCTGACTATGCGCGGCGGCGGCGCGCAGCGTTACGTTGCGCAATGTGCAGTAGGCTTGAAGTCGCCGCAGAACGTCCGCATCTATAGCGCCGGCGATGATGACGCCACCCGGCGGGCAGAGGTCGGCTTTATCATAAGCGATCATTTCAAGCGTGCTGCCAAGCAACCCTGTATGCTCAAGGTCGAGAGAGGTCAAGCCGACAATCTTACCGGGAATAATTCGTGTTGAATCATAGCGACCGCCAATGCCTGCTTCAGAGACCAGGACGCGTGGCCGCTTGCCGGCAAAGTGGTGCAAGGCGATAGCCGTGAAGGCTTCAAACGCGCCAATCGTATCATCTGGGAAGCGGCTCGCGTACTCGTCGCGTTGTTGAATAAACCATGCAACCGCCTCGGCAAGCTCGGCGTCAGCAATCGGCTCGCCATTCGTCACGATGCGCTCATTGAACTTGATCAGGTGCGGCGAGGTATAGAGGCCACAGCTAATGCTGAGTTCACCAAACACGGCGGCGACCATGGCGCAGACGCTGCCTTTGCCATTGGAGCCGGTGATCTTGATGGCGTCAAGGTTGCTCAACCAATCGGTTTGCAGCAGCGTGCGGCAAAGCGCCAGCATGCGATGCAGGCCAATGCCCTTGCCAAATTTGGGGATGGCCAACAGGTCTTCCTGAATTTTTACGCCGAGGGGTTCAGCAGCTTCCATCTTGGGTTTCCAGGCGTTGCGACAGATTGGTCGATTCGGCTGTCGTCGCCAGATCAAACTTCAATTCACCGATCATAAAAATTGAGCCCGTGGCAATCAGAGTGCGCTTGCCAAGGTCAGGGCAGTGACTGAAATATTCAATCGCCTGTCGGGGCGACGGAAAACTTTTCTTATAGCCGCAATGGGCGGGAAGCCTTGCCGCAATCGACCTCGCCGGTTGTGCGCGATAGAAGCCTTCGACGAGATAAATCTCTGGTGCCAGGCGCGACAACTGCGGCAGACACGCTTCATAATCCTTTCCCAGACTTGCGCCATAGAGAAGGACTCTCTCGCCGTAGGGCAGCAGATCGTCCAACGAGTCAACCAGTGCGCGCAGCCCTTGATCGTTATGTGCTGCATCCAGCAAGAGGCGCGGCACGGTGTCACAGACTTCCAGTCGTCCGGCCCAGCAGGTTTGCCTGACACGCTCAAGGCATTCGATGCCGCCGATGATCGCCATCTCCGCTAAAGCTCGCAGAGTGGCGGTCACGGTTGCGAAGTTGCTCACCTGGTGCCGCCCCAACAGCGGCAGAGCGATGGACAGAGTTTTTCCATCGGCCTCAACCTCTATGCGTGTCGGCTGCCGTAGATCGCCGAGCCTGACACGCCGGCTATCAACCTGCGCCTGACAGACGGCAAGCTCACGGACGTGGACATCTTTTTCGATGATGGCTCGAAGCTCAGGCGAAATGTCCGGGCCAAGAATCAGGCGGCTGACGTTTTTAGCAATCCCTGCTTTATCAGCGGCAATGGCCGCCAGTGAATCGCCGAGTTGTTGCTGGTGGTCTAGGCCAAGGCTGGTAATGACGGCGACCTCTCCCGCCAGCAGGCTGGTCGCGTCAGAATAGCCGCCGACGCCGGCTTCCATAATGGCGATGGTGACGCGCTGTTCATGGAATAGCAGAAGCGCCATGACAATCAGCGCCTCGAAGAAAGAAGGAACGTGCGAATCGCCCTGTTGCGCCACCAGTCGTTGAGCCGAACGCAGAACCTCTTGCGCAATGCCGTCAAGCGTATCAAGCGCAACCTCATGCCCGGCAACGCGAAAGCGCTCGGTGATTCGAGTAAGATGCGGCGAGGTGAACATGCCAACACGCTGCCCCGAACCGTTCAGGCACGCCTCAAGCATCGCACACACAGAGCCTTTGCCATTGGTTCCGGCCACTTTGATGATGTGCATGTCCGGCAGAAGATGCTGGTAAGGCGCGATCAAGGCGCGAAATCGCGCAAGGCTTGCAGACCGCCCCTCAACTCGCCTGGCGGTGAAAGTTAATAATTCAAGTAGTGCGGGCGGCCAGTTCAGTTCCACTGATCAGAATAATATGGTTGGCATAGAGAAGCGTCAACATAGCGGCAGACCAGGTATTCATGTAGGGGCGATCCTCTGTGGTCGCCCCTGACTGGCAGCCATCGACTACATCAAATGTTGTACATTCCCACACAGGGGAGGCCACAGAGGGCCTCCCCTACATGCTTCCCTTCGACTTAGCAATCCCCCTGCCATGCAGATGGGATGGGCCGCGCTCCTATGGTATTCTCGCATGGTCGCATTAGCGATATGCAGTTGATAAATCCTGAAGCGTGATGATGTAAATCGAATGACCCACGAACTCGTTAAACGTGATTACCAGTACAAAGGCCGCATCCTTGATCTGTCGGTCAGCCGATTCGTGTCGGCGCACAGCGGCGAAGTCGATATCGAAGTGATTCATCACAACGGCGGCGCGGGCGCGCTGGCGGTGTTTGATGACGGCACGGTGGCGCTGGTGCGGCAATGGCGTTATCCCCTCGGTCGTTATTCGCTGGAGATTTCAGCGGGGCGCATTGAGCCGGGCCATTCGCCAATTGAGACCGCCGCGCGCGAGCTTGAAGAAGAGATGGGGCTGCGCGCCAGAGAGTTGATCAAGCTCTCGGAGTTTCAGGTTGCGCCCGGCTACTGCGAAGAACGCATCTGGGTTTATCTGGCCCGCGGTCTGGAGCCGTGTGCGCAGCGGCTCGATGACGACGAAGAGATCGACGTCGTGCGGATGCCGTTTGCCGAAGCGTTGGCGAAAGTCCATTCGGGTGAGATTGACGACGCCAAGACGATCATCACGCTGCTGCTCGCCGCGCCGTTCTGCGCTGAAGCTTGATAAAAATTGATTTTGTTCTGCTCGTGAAGCAAAAGCTGAAAACGATTCTGGTCTATCTCTGGTCGCCATTTGCAAACCTGCTGTGGTACACGCACACGCTGGTGATGGCGACGCTCTCGCTCATCCTCTGGCCGTTTGACCGCAGCGGGGCGATGCAGCACTGGTGCGCGCGCTGGTGGTGTCGCCTGGTTGCCTTTTCGATCTTCGCGCGCATTCGCGTCTCTGGCGTAGAGAACCTGCGCGGCGATGAAGCTTACGTTTACATGGCCAATCATTCAAGCCTGATCGACACGCCGGCGCTGTTTGCTTATCTGCCTTATCAGTTCAAGATCATGGCCAAGAAGGAACTGTTTTATGTGCCCTTCATGGGCTGGCACCTGTGGACATCGGGCAACTTTCCGGTTGATCGCAGCGACGGGCGCAAGACCGCAAAGAGCCTGCGAAAAGTCATCGAAGGCGTCAAGGGCGGCAAGTCGCTGGCGGTCTTTCCCGAAGGCACGCGCACGCCCGATGGCCGGCTTCAGGAGTTCAAGCCGGGCGCGTTCAAGATCGCTTTGCGCGCCGGTGTGCCCATCGTTCCCGTGACCATACGCGGCACGTTTAAGTTATTGCCGAAGACGACGCTCGCGCCGCGTCCCGGAAGGGTAGAGGTGATCATCGGCAAACCGATTGCAACCAGCGAGTACAATGAGAAGCGACTGCCGGAATTGATTGCCCGCGTCCGCGCCGCGATTCAAGCGAATCTTGATCAGCCACAGGCTGAAAGATCGCCCGCACAGGCCGTTGCAGAACCGCTTCGTCGAATGACCGGCGAATGAAATCACTCGCGAATGATTTCGCTTGTCAGCGTCACTAATACAGAAAGCGGCGCGGCACAATGGTCAGGCTGGGCTTTGCGATGAGGCCGTACCGGGCGGTTGGCCCGCCGTGGAATCCGCAGGCGTGGCAGCGGCACGCACTAACCCGACGATCTCTCGTATAGCGGCCTCGTCCAGCGCGCCGCTCGCTTTCACATCGTCCAGGCCGATCACTCCCTTCACTTCATCATCGCCGAACAACGTTTTTAGCTCGCCGGGGATACTCTCAATCGCCGGTGTCTTGCCATTGCCCAGGTCAGTAATGAGTTGCGGGTGCGCGACGAGCAGGTCAGCGAGCAGTGGCCAGCGTAATTCCAGTATGGTCCAGCGGGCCAGTGCTTCGGGCGTGATGCTGCGGCCTTCAAGAAAGAATATGGCCTGATGCAGGCCGTAAGCGTTCACCAGTCGTTTGATGGAACGTGGATTAGGCTATAGCAGGCTGGCAAAGCGTTGCAGGCGGTGTTCGGTGCGGCGTTGCGCCTCTGGGCGGGTAATCTGCCTGGCGGCAGCGGCACGCATGGCCGGTTCCTTCACCGGATCGTTCTGCACTTCCGCGATTTTTTCCTCGAGCTCCTCCTGCGTGTGAGCGTCCTTGACCGTCTCTAACGCCTCGCGCTCGGCCTGCTTGCGCGTTTCATCCAGCACCTTTGGATCAACCGAAGCGGTGGCGCGCAACAACCCGTTCATATAGGTGAGCTGTACTTCAGGCGTCAGACGCGGAATCGAAGCAGAGACCTGAAAAACTTTGTCGAGGAACAGGTAGCCCAGTGGCCGCCCCGGGCCACCGATGGTCTTGCCAAAATCCTCGAACCCTTTTTCAAAACTCGAGCATATCCACTTGCGGTCGGCTGCCACCACATAGGTCACGGGGGCTGTGCGAAAGAGGGTTTGGATGCCTTCCAGCAGTTCGATCACGTACTTGCTTTCGCAGCGATCCAGGTCATCGATAAATACGGCTACGGGCCTGCCGGTCGCGTTCACCAGTTTATTGAAGAGGCGGACGATTGGGCCAAGCGGGTCGCTACGCAGTTCTGTGTAAGTCTGTGCCGCGCGCGCCGAGCCGAAGACGAGCGAGCGGCTGAAGGCGAACACGGTAGCTGCCGCGACGCCGACCGCACCGAGGATCTTCAGTCCGAGTTCGACCGCCTTGCCCATCTCATCCGATGCACTTTTGGCCGGCGCAGAGTCGTTTATCGGTAAGGAGTGGGGGCCGAGATTGATGACGCCGGTCGCCACCAGCACCACTCCCAGGATCAGCAGCACGGTTAATAGCACCGGAATCCAATCGGCGCGAGCGCGCCAGAATAGCCACTGTAGACGTAGCCAGAGCGAGGGAATCAGGCCAAGCTGACGAGCAGTTTGCGTATAGACTTCTTTGATCAGCGTCCACCAGGGTGGCCGTATGCGCTGATTGCGCCAGGCGTTGAAATCGACGACCACCCATTGTGAAGCGGACGGGCGGCGCTCATCTTTCAGGTGTTGGCGCAAGAAGTTAAGCACCGAAGTTTTCCCCGCGCCCCAGGGGCCATGTATATGGATCATGAAAGCGCCGACCGGTGTATGATCGCCGCCATTTTTCTGCTCGTTGTTATCGCGACGTTTGAAAAGCCGTGTGATCGCACGGAGACGCTTGCCGCCATTCTGCTTCTCACTTTGCGCTTTCCAAACTTCACCCATCCGCATGCCGATGACTTCGGCAAACGGGCGGCGATAGAGTTCATCGAAGTGTGCGGGGTCGTCGGCCTGCGTCGCTACGCGTTCAGCATCGAGCCGCTTGGGTTGCGCCACTTTGGTATGTGAAGCTTCAACGGCAGCTTTGCTCTGCTGTGATGCGCTGGCTGTCCGCTTGGCCGATCCTGAGTTGCTGATCGTCTCTTGAGTCGCACCCTGGTCGTGATGCGCTTCCTCAACGGAATCGACGAAAACAATTGGGCTCTCCCCCCTTTCGAAGACAACCTGTTGCGTTTTGTCGGTGAGTTCATCGAGCCGATCAGGCAGGTAATCGATGAGTGTTTCAGATGTGATCCTTCCGTCCGCGTCGGCAGCGTCTCCACGAAGACCATCAAGCAGGGCCTGAGTCAAGAAGCCGTGCGATTCGATTTCGAGATTTGTGAAGGGGGAGCGGGCTCTGTACAGTGGGCGGCTGGATGCGTAAAAAAATGGCGTACCGGTAGGGGGTGTGATTAAGGTGGCCATTGCCCACGGCGGAATGGAAGGTCTTCCCTGGTGCTCCGTCAAGGCGCAGTCGACGAAGAGCACCACCTCCCGAAACATTGTGTACAGGAAAGAGTCTCCATAAGCCATTGCATCAATGGAGTAGTCCAGCGTCTCAAACGAGGCATTCGCCATGAGCAAAGCAGGCACTTGCCGGTTAACCTCATAGCCGTGGCCGGCTAAGTAAATATAGAGGCGGCGACCGATGCGTCCCTGCTGCTGCGACTTTTCTACCAACCACACGAATGCCGCATTGACATCATCGATGGTTGGCTTCGCCTTCTCCTTTTCCACTTTTGCCGTTTCGTTGGAAATGAGGAGCCTGACGTGGTCGAAAGGCAGTCCCCCGCCAGACGGGCTCGTCAGCCATTTGGCAATGGCCTTCGCCTTGTCCACAGGCCCGTCCAGGTCGCCGAGAAAAGGATAGTGCGAGATGCCGATCACGACAGCGAAATCATCTGGATTCTTCACCTGTTCCATTGAATCTAGCCAATCCCTTCTGGACTGCCGCCAGCAAGATGTCAGGTTCCCGCTGGTTCAGGTGAGGCAATCTGTATCCCACTACGATGAGTTAAAAAGATTAAGCAGACAGACGAAAGCGATATGGAGTTATAGAGATTCGTCTGTCCAATACGAATCGGCAATTACCATACATCTACACCTCTGAATTTACAAACTCCGCCACGGTATAAAAAAGAAGGCTCCGGTTTGCTGTTGACCGCGAAATCAACAATCGGCGTATGGGAAAACAAAGAAGCGAGCCTTTTGCGCATGGCGAGCTTATGGAGTGCGATGACCTGTCACCGCTTTGGTAGTCTCTCGCAATGTTGCGCTGCTGAGAAGGACTATCATAGCGGTGACAGGTCATCGCACTCCACAGACTGCCGACTGCCGTACACGCTATCGCAAGCTGATCAAAAGCCGCAACCCTTGCCACATTCCAACCGTTCAAGTAGAGTCGAAAGTATTCGCATGAACGAGAGACAACCAGCATGATCGAACCGCTTCAACCCGCCACATTGTGCCGCGTTTGCGGGGCGCAGCTTGGTGAATCATTATCATCTACGGTTAGGTTCTGCCCGTATTGCGGGGCTGCACAATCGAGTGAATGGCCGCCGCCGGAGGTGCGACTGTATCCGCCGCCGGCGGATCAGTATCCGTTCGAGCAGTTGTCGCAAGCGCCGCCGCTCGACCCGGATCATCCGCGTTGGGGCATCTGGACGGGCATCGGCGTGTGGGTCTTCAGCGTTGCCGCGTTGATCGTCGCGCAGTTCGCCGTCGTAATGGTGCTTTATCTGATCGACCAGAAACGTGGCATGGCCCCGCCGCTGAACGATAAGGAGGCGATGCTTGCCTGGCTGCTGTCGCCGCACATGATGGCGGCAGCCGTCTACTCTACGATTGTTGCCCACTTGCTGACCATCCTATTCTGCTGGGCCGTCGTCACGCGCCTGCGCTCGCAGCCGTTCTTTGAGAGCTTGGGTTGGAACTGGGCCGGACACTCGCCTCTCTACTGGCTGGGCCTCGCCATCGCCATCTTCATCGGCATTAATCTGGCGAATGCGGTGTTTGTGAAATTCTTGCCGCAGAAAGAAACAGACTTCGACAAGTTGATCAAATCGGGGCCGCAAGTGCGCCTCGCCATCGCCATCCTCGCCAGTTTTAGCGCGCCGCTGGTCGAAGAGATCGTGTATCGCGGCGTGATCTTCGGTGCCTTGCGCAAATATTTAAGCGCGACGACAACCATCATCATCGTGACGCTGGTATTTACTGGCGTTCATGTGCTGCAATACGCCGGCGCGTGGGCCTCGCTCGCCGGCCTGATGCTGTTGAGCTTGGTGCTCACAGTGGTTCGCGCTAAATCTAAAACCTTGCTGCCCTGCATCGTCATACACTTCATCAACAATGCGGTCGTCTCGCTGCTGATTGTCTTCGGCAAAGGCGATATGTAGCCCAGCGGCCCGCCCGTCTTGCCGCGTCATCGCAGCCATACGTTTCTGGTCGGAAAGTAATCGGGCGAGCGGTCCGGGTGCTGCCGGCGAAACGCTTGATAGCGGCGCAGGGCGCGTTGATACCTCGCCTCGCTGCCGCGAATCCGGCGATGCGGAATCTCCAGCAAGTGACGCTCAACCTTCTTGATGTTGCGCGCTGAAAAGCGCCAGTCATAGTTGCCCAACTCATGCAGACTCGCCAACGCATAGCCGATAATGCGTCCCGACCCATCAATGTAAGGATCGTAATAGCTCATCACCAGGTCGCGCACCGTGCGAAAGACCGGCTTGCGCCCGTGCAAGGCAATGTCGCGCGACCGCGCCACCGCACCGTACTTGCCTTGTTGTTGATATAAGAAGAGCACGTGATCCAGTTGATCCTGCGATTCGATGCTGACGAGCAGCGGCGGATAGCCGTGCTGTTCGAGGATCGTCGCTGCGACCAGCGCGCCTTCAAGGCAATGCACGTGATTCTCTTGGATGACGCGGCGAAACGAAGCGATGAACGCGCCCACCGACTCGCCGTTGTAAGGGATGGTCATCAGGTAGCGTTGCACCGCAAGCGGCGTCCGGCAGCTTTGTATGATGCGCCACTCTTTGGCGGTGAACTGCTCAGGTTGCGGTTTCATCGCGCCGTTCATCTCCAGCATTTGTAGAGCGCCGCATCGATGCCGTCGAGCGGCGTCGGGAACCTGCCGACCTCTGTGAAGCGCTGCGGATGGTTGCGAATCGTCTCTTCGATCAGGCGTTCGACCGGCTTCACGTCTTCGGCGTGATCGAGTCCCGTGCGCACCAGCAGGTAATCGCAATGATCGAGGCGTTCAGCCATCTCCGTTTCATTGCCGATGGATTCAATCGTCACCAGCGGCATGCCCGCACGCTCAGGCACTAGCTGCCGCGCAAACCAGGCGCAGGCCGATGAATTCAGGAACGGGCGATTGACGACGACGCCGAGCGTCGGCCAGACGAAGAGGTCTTCTTTGCCGTATGCCTGCTTCTGCATCTTTTCGGTTTCGTGCGGATCGAGCGACGGATACTTTTGCCTGAGCAACATGGGACGCGTCATGGCGCGCACCGAAGGCGAGGCTTCGTCATAAGGAAATTCGGCGACCGTGCGGACGACTTCCGGGATGCTCCAGTCGTGCGACTGCGGGCGGTGGTCGTAAACGAAATAGTTGCGCCCATAAACCCACCAGCGAAAGTAAGGCGTGTCGACATAAACACCCTGACCGGCGGCGGGCCATTGCGCATTAAAAAAGCTGACCATCGCCCATCCCGCGATAGCGGCTACCAGAGCCAGTTTCAAGGCAAGCATAGGCTTGCGCAAGCGAGCCTTTGGCGACTGTGCCGCGTCGAGTGTTTGCTTGCCGTAGCGATAGAATTCGCGCAACCAGCAGACCGACAGCAGCGCCGCCGCCGGCAGCACAGGAACCGTGTAGCGCATATCTTTATTAGCGACCAGGGTGAACATCACGATGCCGCTCAACAGCCAGAGATAAAGCATGAGGCTTTCACGGCGCGCGCGAACCAGCGAGTAGATCAGTCCAAGTCCGAAGAGAATGCCGAGCGGCATTTGCATCTGCGCGCTGACGAGCGAGTGCCAGTAAAAGGTCAGCGAATCGCGGCTGAAAACCAGCGGCTCGTGCTCGTCAATCGCACCCTGCTGGTTGATGCGATAGATGGCGATCGCATCCTGCAAATGCGGGCCGTACCAGATGGCGGCGATCAGGACAATGATTGCGCCGGCCAGCAGCAGATTGCCGATGGCCCGGCGGTCTCGCGTCATCAACACACGCATAGAAACATAGAGCGCCGGCAGGATGAAGAAGAAGGCAAAGGTCTGCTTGGCCCAGAAGCCCAGGCCCACAGCGATGGCGAACCTGACGGCGTCGCCGCGCGATTGGAAGCGGTCGGCTTTGAGCAACAGCGCGAAGGTCAGTGTGATGTGGGCGATCAAAGGATAATCGAGAAAGGCATCGTGCAGCAGCCAGGCATTGAAGTGATAGCTCGTCGCCAGCAGCCCTGCGAGCACGCCGATGGCGATGCCGCAAGCGTTGGCCGACGCCGGCGCGATTCTCTGGCTGCGGTCGGGATTGCAATAAAGCCTGCGGCCTATCCACGAGACGCTGACGAGCAGCACGGCAAGCGATAAGAGATTGATGGCGATGCCGCTCAACTTCGATGCCCCGAAGATCAGGAAGAAACCTGCGGTGACGAGGTGAACCAGCGGCGCGTAGTAATGCTTCGTTTGAAAGAACTCGCGCGCGAAGCCGCGCAGGTCGAAGTGGCCGAGCGGGCGATAATAATCGTAAGCCGTACACAGATGATGCGCCGGGTCCCACGATGGCGGCGTGCGGTCGGCCAGTGTCCAGGCGACGGTGGATGCCGCGCAAATCAGAAAAACGATGGTGAGCAGCAGTTTGTTTACGTGAGGTTTGAGCTTGTCCACAACAGGCGATGATTATGGTCAACCGCCGCGAGTCGGTCAAGCAGAGTCCGCCTATGGAGTGCGGCGACAGGTCGCCGCACACCATAGGCGAGTCATATTTTGCACTTCCTTGCGCGGGAAGCTATGAGAGATGGCTTTTGATGATGACGTCGAGCTTCGTTGCCGTAATATCGAAATGCGAGGCGTTCCAGACCTCGCGCCCGTCGCGCACGAGAATGGCCTGCGGCGAATGGTGTTCGACTCGCAGCCGCGCCGCCGCTTCGTTCGATACGGCGCGCGCCGTCTGCACGGTGATCAGGTGATAGCTCACCTGCGGCTCGGCCTCTTCAAGATAGGATTGAAACTCCCTGTAAGCGCGCGCGCTGATGGGACAGGTCAGGCTGTGTTTGAAGAGCAGAACGGGTCGCGCCGCCGATTCTTCGAGCACGCGATTAAGCTCTTCGATGGATTTCAACTGGTTCAAGGTCTCTGGCATAGTCTTTTCCCCGATGGATTGATCGAAAATGAATTGTGACAGCGCCAACATCGGCGAGGCAAGTCCTATAGACAAACTTCGTCCGTTGAGCCTAAGATTCTTTTGGGACAGCAGGCCACGCACGAACAATCTCAAAACATCCAACTCCGTGGGTCTTAGCAGATGGGTAAGTTGAAGGCTCCCGGCTGCTTTCTGGCCCAGCCACGCGGGCAAATCACGCCGCCGAAATCAAGCTAATGGAGTTTCATTATGCGCCGCAAATTGCTTCGGTCATATCTCGCATCGCTGCTCATCCTGGCCTTCGCCGGGTCATTGTTGCCGACGATCACCGCGAACGCCGGCCAGTCAACGCAGAGCGCGCGCCGAGGCAAAAACGGCAGCGCGCCCGACAAAGCGGAAGCCAAACCATCTGCAAAGCCTCCTCAGCCGCGCACGCCTGAACAGGTTGATGACCGCAATGCCAGCCCGGACAGCGACCCTGCCGATGCCGCGACACAGAGCGATGGCGGCATGGCACTGCAATCAGAAAAGCCCAGAGAAACGAGCGATTCGCGCAATGCGCAGCAATCGCCGCCGCAATCGTCGAGCAAGAAACCTGAGCCGCCGCCGTTTGATCGCCCGCCGATGAACCCTGATGCGGGGGCTTCATCCACTTCTGATCGAAGCACGCCGCCGGCAGATAATGGCTCGCGCCCCGATGCCTCAGCGCGCCGCGCGCCATCGCGTTCAAGCGACGCGCCGCCTTCTTCAACGTCTCGCACATCCGGCCCGCCTGTGCTGCACCGCCCTTCGACTTCTGATAGCCGCACGGGAACATCCCGGCAGACCTCGCCGGATCGACAGGCTGACGATTCTGTCTTCAGCAACGACCCGAACAATCAGTCGAGCCGAAACCGCAATGCGCCACCCGTCCTGCGCCGGCCATCAGATACGCAGGATGAAGACCGCGCGCCCGATTTGCCGCGACGGTCTCAGGACAGAGACAACCCGCCGCCGGCGACGCGGCCGGCTAACGGCGACGAAGATCAGGTAGTCAAGCTCGAATCGACGCTGGTCAATATTCCTCTGCTCGTCAGCGACCGCTCTGGCCGCTACATCCCACAGTTGAACAAGAACGATTTCGTGCTCTACGAAGACGGCGTGCAGCAGGAGATTGCCTCGTTCGGCAGCGAAGAAGTGCCCTTTAACGTTGCTCTGTTGCTCGACGTCAGTCCGAGCGTCGAAGGCAACATCGATAGCATACAGGAGGCGGCGCTGGCCTTCGTGCGGCAACTGCGCCCGCAGGATCGCGTGATGGTCGCCTCGTTTGATCGCGGCATCCATTATCTGACCGATTTCACGAACAACCGCCAGGAACTCGAATGGGCGATTCGCCGTGTGCGCACGGGCTCAGGCACGAGCGTCTATGATGCGGTTTATGAAACGGTCTCTCAGCGGCTGCGCGGCATCGATGGACGCAAAGCGATGATTCTGTTTTCTGACGGCGAAGACACCACGAGCCACCGCGCCAGCTATGATGACGCGATCAACATCGTCACCGAATCGGATGTGCTAGTTTACGGCCTGCGTTATCCGGGAGCCGGCGGTGGCGGCGGTGGTTATTCACCGCCGTGGTCGCGCAGCCCCTGGCCCGGTATACAACTCCCCTTGCCCTTCCCCTGGCCACGCTCGCGCCGCAATGGGCCTTATGGCGGTGGCGGCGGTGGCCGTCAAGGCGGCGGTCGCAGTTGGGGCGGCAAGGACTTCATGAAAGACATCACAGAGGCAGGCGGCGGGCCGGTCTTCGATGCAGAACGAGTCGGCGATATGAGCGGTCTGGCGTCGCGTATTGCTGATGAGCTGCGCCACGTTTACGTGCTCAGTTATTATCCGAAGAACGCGCTCTCAAACGGCGGCTACCGGGCGATTCGCATTCGTGTGAGAAACCGCGATGATATCGCCGTGCGCCATCGTCGCGGCTACAATGCGCGCGAGGTGAGTTCGCCCGCGCATACTGAATAAAGCTAGATCGCTTCTGACTATGGAGTGCGGTGACCTGTCACCGCACTCCATAGCCGCACTGCAAAGATAGTCCAATCTCTTTTCTTCCTTCACCGACGCGAAAACCGATCTAGAGCGATTTTCAAATGCGTTTGCCATGTAGCGCAAGCGGTTAGCTTGCGCTACATTCAATTGAAAACCGCTCTAGGAATCGCCGCATCGCCCGCTAATTTGCCGCTCACCTGAATGGGTGAGCGGTTGTTTGTTTGACTCCATTTTCTGCCTGTCGGACAATTTCGACTAGCACCATAACGTTTCGCTTTTGTAGTGGACTCGTTGCAGCGGCGATCAACTCGTCCTTCACCATGCTGTATTGGAGGCAGGCCATGCTTAGACTAGCTCCTACTCGGCGTCGCATCATCCGCGTCGCATCATTGATTTGCTTGACATTGCTGGTAATCAATCATCCGACGGCGCGCGCGCAGGCGAGCGCCATGCGCATTGAATCTTTTGATCTAAATATGGACGGGCAAGTGCGCATTGAGAACATGCGCGGGGCGATTCACCTCAACGTCTGGGAGATGCCGACCGTGCGCGTCATCGCTGAAAAGCGGTCGCCGCTCGGCGCAGCCCTTGAGTCGAATGAGTTGCTGCTCATGGCGATTCAGAACACGGTGACCATTCAGTGCCGGCAGTCGAATCGCGCAGGCCGCATTGACCTGACGGTGACGGTGCCGCGTCAAAGCCAACTGCAAATCGTCGGCGGCGCGTGGCCTGTCGAAGTCAATGGCTCGCTGGCGGGCGCTGTGGTGCAGACGACAAGCGGCGCTATCGCCTATCGGGTTCCGGGCAACGAC
>JBBWZK010000234.1:0-46283 GCA_039648975.1 Blastocatellia bacterium | reverse complement strand
GGTCGCCCCAGATTGAAATGTACAGGATTTCAAGGATCGGCTAACTCCCAGTCTGGGGCGACCACAGAGGGTCGCCCCTACATGCACTGCTTGTTTGCTGAAGCTCTGCTTCGGGGTTCCGCGAAAGGGCAAAAATGTTATGATGCTGAGGCAAAATTGATGTGCCCTCACACGATTAACTCTGACAGATAGCCTTAATCGTTTCAGGTGATGGGTACGCGTCTTGCTCATTGAGATTCGGTCTTTCCCTTTCACCGGAGGTTTCATGAAAAAACTGTTCAAGGTCAAGCGCAGCGGCGGCACGCCTGCTCGCAAAAACAATGGCGCTGACCCGGTTAATGAAAAGTATCTCAAGTCACGTTCGGTAGAGCATCAGCCGATCAGTCCAAACACGCTGGCCAAGGCTCCGCGCATTCGCGGCGCGGTTGGCGTCGCCAGCGTCTGCCCTTACTGCGCCGTCGGCTGCGGCCAGATGGTCTACGTCAAAGGCGGCAAGATCATCGACATCGAAGGCAACTATGAAAGCCCGATCAACGAGGGCACGCTCTGCCCGAAAGGCGCAAACACTTTTCAGTTGACCGTCAATCCGCATCGCGTCACCGGGGTGCTATATCGCGCGCCGTTTTCCGACACCTGGGAAGCGCGCCCGCTCGACTGGGCAATGGATCGCATAGCCGAACGCGTCAAGCAAACCCGTGAGCGCGACTTTGTCGAAAAGCAGGGCGACAAGATCATCAACAATCTGCCGACCATCATGAGCCTTGGCGGCGCGACGATGGACAACGAAGAGAATTATCTGATCAAGAAACTCTTCAACGGCGGCCTCGGTATCGTCGCCATTGAGAATCAGGCGCGTATATGACATAGCGCCTCGGTGCCCGGTCTGGGCGTCTCATTGGGTCGCGGCGCGGCCACTTCATTCCAGCAAGACCTTGCCAACAGCGACTGCATACTGATCATGGGATCGAACATGGCGGAGGCGCACCCTGTGGGCTTCCGCTGGCCGATGAAAGCCCGCGAGCGCGGCAGCACGCTGATCCATGTTGATCCGCGCTTCACGCGCACGTCGGCGATGTGCAATCAATACGTGCCGATTCGCGCCGGGTCAGACATCGCTTTTCTGGGCGGATTGATCAACTATGTGCTACAGCACGACCGCTGGTTCCGCGACTACGTCCTGGCGTTCACCAACGCGACGACGATTATTAATGAAAACTACAAAGACACCGAAGACCTCGGCGGCCTGTTCGCAGGCTTCCACCCCGAAGCGCATCACTACGAGCCGGGATACAAGGACTGGAACTACGCAGGCCAACACGACAGGCCGAAGACGCAAACGCCGCCGGAGATCAAGGCCGATTCATACAGTGAACGAGACGGCGCGGTTGCGGCTGACCCGCCGACCGATCCGACTCTGCAACATCCGAGATGCGTATTGAACATCCTCAAGCGCCACTTCGCCCGCTACACGCCTGAGATGGTCGCTTCGATCTGCGGCTGCGCGAAAGAAGATTTTCTCAAAGTCGCCGAGACCTTGTGCGAGAACTCTGGCCGCGAGCGCACCACGGCCATCGTCTATGCGCTGGGCTGGACGCAGCACACCACAGGCGTGCAGATGATCCGCGCCGCAGGCATTCTGCAACTTCTGCTCGGCAACATCGGCAGGCCGGGCGGCGGCATCATGGCGATGCGCGGCCACGCCAGCATTCAAGGCTCAACAGACATCCCGACGCTCTACAACCTGCTGCCCGGCTACCTGCCGCAGCCCGCCGCCCTGCGCGATCACGACACGCTGGCAGAGTATCTTGAGCAGGAGAAAGTCGAGACAGGCTACTGGGCGAGGATGCCTGCCTTCATGGTGAGCCTGCTGAAAGCCTGGTACGGCGACTGGGCGACCAAAGAAAACGATTATGGTTTTCATCACATTGGCCGTATAGATGACAACTACTCGCAGCTTTCACACTTTCTGCGCATGGCGGAAGGCAAGGTGAAGGGGCTTTTCCTCTTCGGCCAGAATCCGGCGGGCGGCGCGCCGAACGCAGGGCTGAACCGCGTCGCCATGAAGCAACTCGACTGGCTGGTGGTGCGCGACTGGTACGAGATCGAGAGCGCCTGTTTCTGGTACAAAGGGCCGGAAGCGCCCGACCCCAAAACCATCGGCACGGAAATATTTTTCATGCCGGCTGCCGCTGCGGCTGAAAAAGACGGCTGCTTCACGAACACGCAGCGCTTGATTCAATGGCACGACAAGGCCGTCGACCCGCCCGGCGATTGCCGCTCGGATACGTGGTTCGTTTATCATCTCGGCAAGCGACTCAAAACCCTCTACAAGGATTCCACGGTCGAGCGCGATCAAGGGCTACTGCGCCTGACCTGGGATTATGATTTCGACCACACAGAGACGCTTCCCGACGGCACGCCTAGCCGCATAACGGATGAGCCGGACGCTGAAAATATCTTGCAAGAGATCAACGGCTATACGGTCGCCGACCGCCAGCAGGTCAGCGGCTTCAACGATCTCAAAGATGACGGCTCGACGGCCTGCGGCTGCTGGATATATAGCGGCGTCTTTCCCAAAGCCGGCAACCGCGCACGCTCGCGCCGGCGAAGTGAGGATAATTACACGCACCCGGATTGGGCCTTTGCCTGGCCGGCGAACCGGCGAATCATGTACAACCGCGCCTCGGCTGACGCCGACGGCAAGCCCTGGTCTGAGCGCAAGAAGTACATCTGGTGGGACGCCGAGCAGCAACGATGGGTCGGCATAGATACGCCTGATTTTGATCCCGTCAAGCCGCCGGCTTATCGCCCGCCGCAAGGGGCCAAAGGCATGGACGCGCTTGCAGGCGATGCGCCGTTCATCATGAAGCCTGACGGCAAGGGATGGCTTTACGCGCCGACAGGCCTGAAAGATGGGCCGCTGCCAACCCATTATGAGCCGGTCGAAACGCCTGTGCCGAACCTGCTCTATCCGCAGTTGAGCAATCCTGTAGCCGAGCGCTACGACGTGCCTTTGAATGCCCTGGCCGATCCGCTGGACCCGGCGTATCCGCTGGTCGGCACGACCGTGCGGCTCACCGAGCATTATTTGAGCGGGCCTATGAGCCGTTTCAATAGCTGGCTCAACGAGCTTCAGCCTGAGATGTTTGTCGAGATCAGCCCGGAGCTGGCCGAAGAGCGCGGCATCAAGCACGGCGATTGGCTGGTCGTCACCTCGAAGCGCGCCGCCATCGAAGCGCGCGCCATGGTCACAAAGCGCATGTACCCTTTGCTGGTCAACGGTCGCACCGTCCATCAAATCGGCATCCCATTTCACTGGGGCTATGCCGGCGAGACGGTTGGTGCGGTAGCCAACGACCTCACGTCAATCGTGCTTGATCCGAATGTCAGCATTCACGAAGCCAAGGCGTTCACCTGCAACGTGCGTGCAGGGCGCTTGCCGCATCACGAAGACAAGCCGCTCGCCGTCGCTCCATTGCCGACGCGAGAACCTGCGCCCGACACGCCCTTGCAAGCTCAACCCGAAGGACAGATTAAACGCCCGAAGGACAGACCAAATGATTGATGAACTCGTCAACGTCTTCAGTCGCCCGCAGCCGCCTGCACAAAAGCAGGAGATGGGATTCTTCACAGACACGACGCTGTGCATCGGCTGCAAAGCTTGCGAGGTGGCCTGCAAGCAATGGAATCAGCTTCCTGCCGACGGCTTTCACTGGACGGGCTATAGCTTCGATAACACGGTGACGCTCAGTGACACGACCTGGCGGCACGTCGCCTTCGTTGAACAGTTGGATGGCGAAGCCGGGCGCAATCGCTGGCTGATGATGAGCGATGTCTGTAAGCATTGCGCCGCCGCGCCATGCCAGGAAGCCTGTCCGACGGGATCGCTGATCTACAATGAATTTGGCGATGTATATGTGCAACAGGACATCTGCAACGGCTGCGGTTACTGCGTCGCGGCCTGCCCGTTCGGCGGGATGGCGCGCAACCCCGGCGAGGGCCGAGCGCATAAATGCACGTTATGTTACGACCGTCAGAAGGATGGCATGGAGCCGGCCTGCGCCAAAGCCTGCCCGACCGATTCGATCCTGTTCGGCCCGGTCGAACAGTTGCGCGAGCATGCACGCGAGCGTGTCGAACGATTGCACGAGCGCGGCCAGCCGGATGCCTACCTGTATGGCGCCGAACCGGCGGGCGAGTACAGCGCGCTCAACGCTTTCTTCCTGCTCATGGATAAGCCGGCGGTCTACAACCTGCCCGAAGCGCCGCGCCGGCCTGCGGCTCATATGAAGACGAATTATCTCTTCAGCTTTGCCGCCGCACTGGGGCTTGCCGCCGCATCGGCATTCTTCTTTGCGAAAGGGGAAAAGTGATGAAATTAACAAAACCACCCTCCCCTGAGCGCATCGAAGAAACGCAACAACCTCTGAGCCTCTTCCAAATTCGGGACAAGAACGAGTGGCTGCCGGAGGCGACGCCGACGTCTGACATTCTCAAAGCCGCCGCTCGCGGCAGCGTCGGCGAAGAAGGTTACTATGGCGTGCCGATGCTCAAGCGCCCTTTGTGGCACTGGCACATCGCGCTTTACTTTTTCTTCGAAGGCGTCTCCGCTGGCGCTTTTCTACTGGCGAGTCTGGCTGATCTTTTCGGCGGCGGGCAGTTGCGCAAACTGTCGCGCGCCGGCTACACCGTCTCGTTTCTTTCAATCCTGCCCTGCCCACCTCTGCTGATCGCCGACCTCGGCGTGCCGAGTAAGTTTCATCACATGCTGAGAATCTTCAAGCCCTCGTCGCCGATGAATCTTGGCGCATGGTCGCTCGCGGCCTACAGCATCCCTTTGCAGATGATCACGCTGCAGCATCTGGCAGCCGATACGGAGATCTTTCCGAAAGCCATACAGAGACTGCTGCTCAGGCTAGTGCCGGAACGCCTCGCGGGCATCCTCGGAATTCCCTGTGCCCTCTTGATGGTGAGCTATCCAGGCGTCTTGCTATCCACCACAAGCACGCCGGTCTGGTCGCGGACGCGGTTGCTCGGCGCGCTGTTTTCTTCGAGCAGCATGGCGACGGGAGCCGCCGCAACCTCGCTGGCCTTAGCTCTCGCGGAGAGCGTGGATCACAGGGCAATCAGCAAGATGGAAAAGATTGAACGCCTCGCCAGCCTGTGCGAAGGCGTGGCGCTTGCCGGATATTTAATTACCACAGGGAAAGCCGCGCGGCCATTATTGAAGGGGCGTTATGTGTGGCACATATTCCTGGCAGGGTCGGCGGTCGCGGCGCAACTGCTGCTCCCCGCCAAGCCCGCCAGGAAACGTAAGCGGGGATTGATGTCGAGCCTGCTGCGTTCGGCGTTGACGCTGGCGGGCGGGCTGGCCTTGAAATGGGCAATCGTCTACGCCGGCAGGAAGTCTGCCGAAGACCCGCAAGCGGCGCGCGACGCCAGCCGCCCATCCAAAGCGGCTCCGGGATGGAACAAGGCTCGCCGTTAAACCAACGTGACTCTGCTGTAGGTCGCTAAAGACTCCTGAGCTGATGTGCTCCAGCGCACAGACGCGGCGGTTGTGGCTTGGTACGATGAGCCGGTCAGCGCAGATTGACGTTTGCAGCAGAATCGGGACGCATTATGATCAATGGAAATGCCGCCGGGCCGTTGGTGCTGGTCGTCGAGGACGTAGAGGAAACCCGCGACGCAATAGAAGAGTTGCTGAAGGTAGACGGCTACCGTGTGGACCCGGCCCGCAACGAGGAGGATGCCGTCAGTCGAGGCAGGCGCGAACCTCCCAACATCATATTGGTGAGTTTAGGCGGATTAGACGAGGAGGTCATCGCTACGGCTTTGCGCATACGCGCGCACGCCGAGTTGAGCGAGAGCACGCCGGTGGTAATTTTTTGTATTGAAAGTGTTGATCAAGGCGCTGAAGTGGAGATTCAAAACAATGTTTACCTCACACGCCCTGATAATTTCGATCAGTTGAGAAGTCTTCTCGGACGGGTTCTCCATCGGTTGCCGCCCGAATAATTGAACCTATAGCGGTTTTCAAATCGGTTTAGCATGTAGGGGCGACCCTGCGGTGGTCGCCCCAGTGTACGCAAGCGCAGTCTGGGGAGGCCACAGAGGGCCTCCCCTACATGATTGCGGCTTAATCCAATTGATATCTGCTCTAAATAAAACCGCATGAGAAAGGGAGGGCGGCAGCATTTGGAGTGCTGCGACTGGTCGCCGCTTTTAGCCCAAAGCGGTGACCAGTCACCGCACTCCATAACCGCATGGCCAGGGCGCGCTTCTCCTTCTCCTTACACTGAAGTGCAAGCCAATCTAAAGCTTTCTATTCTTGCCGAACAATCGATCAGTCTCTTCTTTGACAACCTGATAGCATTCGCAGACATTCGCTTCCAGGCCCTTGCGATCCAGTATGTCAATGTGGCCGCGAGAGTAATGGATGACTCCCGCATCTTGCAGGCGACCGGCGGCCACCGTCACACTCTCGCGTCGCCCGCCCAGCATGTTGGAGATGAACTCCTGAGTCATCAGCAGCTTATCGGACTTCACTCGGTCGTGACTTAACAAGAGCCAGCGGCAGAGACGCTTTTCAATCGGGTGGAGGCGGTTGCAAGTGGCGGTCTGTGAGATTTGTGTAATGAATGCCTGGATGTAACGCAGCATGACCTGTTGAAAGAGCCCGCCGCGCGCGAACTCTTCCCGGAGAATCTTTGCTTTCAGGCTGAAGGCGTCGCCGGCGATTTGCACGACAGCCCGGTTGGTCGTCGTATCGCCTCCCAAAAACAGCGCGACGCCGACAACTCCATCGTTGCCGATCAGACCCGTTTCAGCCGTTGAGCCCTCTTGTGTCGTGTAAAGCAAAGAGACGACAGAGCTGGTCGGAAAGTAAACGTAGTCGAGAAGTCCGCCGGGCTCGCTGATCACCTCGCCAAGCGAGAAACTCATCGGCTGTAGATGCAGAAGGAGACGCTGATAGTCTTTGTCGGGAAGCGCGCTGAGAAGGTGGTTCTCAGAAGGGTAACAAGTTTTAGCAAATCCAGCCATAAATGCCCTCCTCCAATGGCAGCATGAACATTTCCTGATTATATGTTAGATGGCGCACAGACGGAATGCTGTATTTTCCGTTACCGTGCGCAGGTCACGAATTGTGGCCCATACCTCACGAAAGAAATGGACCGCTTTCTTCTCAGACCAGCATGCGCGGTAACTCCCAGAGACCAGAAAGGGAGAAGTTGGCACGATGGCTTTTAACTGCCCAGGTGGGATGACATTCTGCAATATCGAAATGCGATGAACCTGGAGCCGAAGAACCAGAAAGAGGCTATCGTACCGATCCTCGCACACCGAGCACAGTTTTCCACAGGTTCCTGAAGATGACGCAGGAATCTCACCAGCTTGCAGAATGGCCGCGGGCTCAGGGCTACGGCATCTATCGCTCATAAACATCAGGACTGCGAGTTCAACGCTTCATTGTAAGAACTCAGCCAGGTCAATCCCGAGTACGTTGGTTCTATTCCAGATACCGAGCCTGAGATGGATAGCCGCCAGGCCCGCGATTCATTAAGGGAGAAGTCCATATGCCTTCGGCATTGATTATTCCAGGCGTGCAAGTTCGCACTATCTTTGAGCCTTCCCCTGTCCTGCCGGGCGCTACAGGCATTCTTGGCGTCGTCGGGATCACCGACAGGGGGCCTCTACAACCCACGCAGGTGGGCAACTTCAACGAGTTTCTGGAAGTCTTCGGAGCCGCCAGCCGCTACAGCATGCCCGAAGTGCGCCGCGCGTTCGCCAACGGGGTTTCGCGAGTGGTGATCGCACGAACCGATCCGGGCAGAGGTCAGAAGGCCGCGCTGGAACTGACCGACGACGATGGCGAGACAGTCGCCACGCTCGAAGCTCGCGCCGAAGGTAAGTGGGGCAACCGGCTCGCTGTGCGTGTCCAACAGGTGAAGTCGCTGTCCGGGCAGGGAGTGAAGTTTGTCAATCTTGACGTGCTCAGCGAGGGCACAGTCATTGAGAGCTTCAATAACCTGATCACGGATGAAGAAAGCCCCAACTACTTTTTCAATGTGATCAACAGTCAGTCGCGTGTGCTGATTGCCATCGATCCGCTGTTCCTGAAGGGGCTTCCGAAAGCCGTGGCCGTGGCCGAGTTGGCAGATGCCGATTCCCGCCCGGCTTTTGCCAATTTGAAGGCGGGCAATACAGACGTTATTCATGCGCAAGCGAAGCGTGCCGGGCGGTCGGGCAACCAGGCAGCGGTTCGCGTGCGCGATGGCCAGGCCGGCCTGACGCTGACGGGCGCAAACAATGCCGCGAGTGTCGATATACGCGCGCGCGCCGCTGGGCTTGACGGCACGAGCATCCGCTTGAGTGTGACATCGGCGGGCCCCGATAGCGTCAATGTGGTGGTCACTCCTGCACAGGGTGTCGCGCGTATACGCGGGCCGTTCAATAGCGTTGACGCGCTGGTGAACGATCTCGCGAGCGACCCGGACGTGGAAGCGCTGGCCAACGGCGCGGCGCTGCCAACGCCGATGCAGGCGACTCCGCTGAAGCGCCGTGTCGATGTGTCGGTGATCTCGGAAGGGCGCGACACAGGGCTCTATACGGGCTTGGAGGAGGTCGCGGCTATCGCGGCGATCAACGACCCTGTAGTGGCGTTTACGGCCATCAACAATGCCACGCAACTGCCGACTGCCAATGACGGCATCAATCTCACAGGTGGCCGCAACAAAGGCGCAGCCCTGCCGCTGCCGGGCGATGTCAGCGATGAACCGCTGATCGAATTAGTGCCGGCGCAGGGTGCGCGGGGCAAGCTTTCGGTGACCGTCAGCCGCGGGACATCGTCAATTGACAATCGCACCGCCGTGGCCACTCTGGATGTGTTTGTCAACGCCGAGCTCACGGAAACGTTTACCAACGTGACCATGGACCCGGACGATCCGAACTACCTTCCAGAGGTACTGCGTTCGTCGACAGTGGTGCGCGCCCTGGATTTGATGACGCGCAGCAAAACGACCTCGCTGCCGAGCCACCTGCCCCGCGCCAAGCCCTTGACGGGCGGTGTGTCGCCGCTGCCGGACGATTATCAGGACGCCTTGGACCGCCTGGAATCGGATGAGAGTGTCGACCTGGTGATCGCTTCAGCGGCTGCACAGTTGGACGATGCAGGGATTCGTACCGTGCATCAGGCCGTCGTGGCGCATTGCACGAAGATGGCCGATGTCGCGCGCAACCGCATCGGCATCGGTTCGGTTACCGCTGCGGAAAGCAATAACATCAACGCGATTCTCGATCATGCGAATGATGTGCGCAGCGACCACTTCATCCTCACGGCTCCGGCAGGCATGGAAGGCGCGATGGCCGGGCTTCTAGGGCTTCAGGACTTCTTCCAGTCGCCGACCTTCAAGACCGTCTCAGCCCCCGGCGTGCCACCGGGAACCTATACCGATGCGCAGTTGGAGAAGCTGATACAGGGCAATGTGGCGGTAATCAATTCGCGCCGCAATCTCGGCAACATCGTTGTCAAAGGCTTGCTCACCAGCGGGCGTCAGATCAATGTGCAGCGCACAGCCAACAAGTCGGTTCGCGAGGTCAAGGCGATCTCTGACAAATACATCGGCCTGCTGAATAACGAAGGCACACGCAACGCCTTGTTGCAGCAGATCGTTGCCATGTTCCTACAGATGCAGCGCGACGGCGCTATCGTCCCCAGTGTGGACGGCAAGGATCCGGCTTTCGGTGTCAACGTCTATTCGACGCAGGCCGATTTCGCCAATGGCATTGTCAGAATCGACATCGCCGTCCGACCTGTGCGCGCGATTGACTACATCTACGCGACTATCCTGGTGAAGAACTGAGCTTGCCGGACTGAGCCCGGTGACGAAAGGAAAGATGAATCATGCCTCAAGTATTCACAGCTTTTTCGTCTGAAGTGAAAGTGAATGAAGAGACGCTGGAAGGGCTGCAATCCATCGAATACAGCATGGTGAAGAACCGGCAGCACATCGGCGCCATCGGCACAGATGAACGCATCGCCGTTTACTTCGGAGTCAAAGTAGTCAATGGCAAGCTGCGCGTGGCTTCGATCAACAAGACGCTCGACGATCTTCTGCAAAAGAATACGGAGTTCTCTATCAGCGCGACGTTGAAGCACGGTGAGGCGACCAGGAAAGTGACCTTCGATTCCTGCTTCCTCGACAACAAGGCGTTTGCCATGGTCTCTGAGGGGCATGGCGAAACCGTCTATTCTTTCACCGCCACACGCGTCAGGGAAGAAGACTAATTGGCGAATCGGGAGCCGAGCGTGCGAGCCAGCGTCGTCGTATCCAGTCTAGTTGTCCATTGCGGAGAATCCTCGTGGCCGTTTCAGTTGAACCTGCGCGAGGGATCAGCCTCGATTGCAGTGGATGGAGGTGTGTACGAGGTTCGCCCGTTGACCTGGCGCGAGAAGCTGCGACTGGCGCGCTTCGCTCATCTTGGGGAAGCCTTCATTCAGGCGCGGTTTCTGGAAACCTGTCTGGGCAGGCCAAAGAGCTATCCGGCGACTGAAGATGAGCAGGCGGTGCTGTTGGCATTAGCGATGTGGATCAATCTATCATCGGAAAAGACACACGGATTGCCGTTGGATCAGAACCAGCTTGCGAGCGTGACAATTGAACTGTGCCGGTCGCTGGGCGTGGGGCCGATGGCTATCGCTGAACTGACGGCGGCGGAAGTGGAAATGCTGTGGCAGAATGTCGAACACAAAGCGACGGATGAGGAGTCTTCGCGCCATCCATTTCATCTTCCATCTCCACAGGCCGCCGCGACAGCGCACGCCGCGCCGCCGAACTTCGACACGCAGAATTTCGACAACAAGATCATCATCATTCCCGATCCGCCGCCGTCGTCTGCCGATCTGCCGCAGAGCGCTTCACAGCCAACTGCCTTGAGCGCCGCACCTGAATCAAGCGCAGCAAACCCATCCGCTTCGTCAGGCGATCAGCAAACCGTCGCGGTCGAACGTAACGTCGAACGTAACGTCGAACGTAACATGGCGGCGCGCTTTCGCGTCTTTCTCACTGATCAGCCTGCCGCCGACGCGCCGGGTCGAAGGGCAGCACGTCGTTCAACGCCACTCTCTCAGCCGGCAACGGCTTCGCAATCCACAGCCTTGCTCTCCGAAGATAAACTTTCAACGTCGCAGCCGTTGGTCAAGCCAGAGCTTGCTGCAAAAGCTGAACAGGAATCAAGCGAAGCGAAATCTGAAGTGGAAATGCTGTGGCAGAATGTCGAACACGAAGCGACGGATGACCCGTCTTCGCGCCGTCCGCTCGATTCACCATCTCCACAGACCGCCGCGACAGCGCACGCCGCGCCGCCGAACTTCGACACGCAGAATTTCGACAACAAGATCATCATCCCCGATCAGCAACAACCGTCCGCCGGTCTGCCGCAGGCGGCAGCGCCGCCAATCGCCGTCAGCGCCGAACCGGCAGCGAGCGCGGCCAATCGGTCAGCTTCGTCAGGCGATCAGCAAACCTTGACGGTCGAACGCCGCACGGCGGCTCGTTTTCGTGTCTCACGCAATGACCAGCCCGCCGCCAACGCGCTGCGCCGAACCGCAGCGCCGCGCCCGGCTACGATCACTCAGCCGGCCACCGCTGCACCATTCAGAGAAGTGCGGGCAGCCGTGGCTATAGCCATTCCGCAGGTCTTGGAGAATACGGACAGTTCTACAGCATTGGCAAGCACGGATATTTCTGCATATCTTGAGACACCTGCGATGCGGGTTTCGCCCTCTCCTGTTGCGCCCGGCAGCGCCGTTGCCCGGCCCACCGCATGGCGATCTACGGGGATCGAAGCGGCAACTGAAACCGAGCCGCTCCGGCAACTGGAAGACATGGAATGGATGCTCGATGAGTTCTGCGAACGCCTTGCCGAGGCTGCCGCCGACCTCGGAATTCTGGAAGAGGTCTAGTCGCCATGCCTGTGCCCATGATCGACGATATCGAATTGAAAGCGGTGCAGACCATCCGGCAGGAGACCTCTTCGGGATTTGCCGAACAGCGTGTCGTCGGGCTGGACGGCACGCTGCATCAGAAGCTGGGACGCCGCTCGCATCGCGTCGAGTTAAGCGGATTCCTGCTGCCCGATACGGCGGCGGATGATCTAGGCAAGCTACAGGACAAGGCGTCTAAAGGTGAAGAAGTCACCTTCACCGCCGACATCACGACGGCGCTCAAGATCGATAAGATGGTCATCGAGCAGTTTCGCGCCGAACAGCAGGTCGGGCCGCAAGGGCAGATCGCCTATCACGTCATCCTCGCCGAAAGCCCGCCGCTGCCGCCGCCCGCAGAGGTGAGCGCCTTCGGCGGATTGGGCGACTTTGGCCTTGGCGACATGGGCTTCGATCTGGGCGCGCTCGGCGATGTGCTCGGCGATATACAGGATATGGCGGGCTCGATTATGGACGCGGTCGATTCGGCGCTTGACGTAGTCGGACAGCTCTCGGCGCTCGCCAGCCTCGCAGACCTCGCCAGCATCAGCAATCCGCTGAAGCCGCTCTCGGATAAAGTTGGCGAACTCGGCAATCTGAAGGAGCCTGTAGCCGGTCTGACCAACGCCTTGGGAGACATTCAGCCATGACCTCTTTGCTAGGGCCCACGTATGCGCTGCAAATCGGTTCGCAGCTTTGGAAAGAACAGGCGCTGCACATGCAGTTGACGCTCGGCCCCGCGCCGCTGATCGATGTACTGACGGTGAAGTTGCCGGCGACCGCGCCGCTCGACGCAGAGCTTGGCGATGATGTGGAGCTCACGTTGAATAGTGGAGAGGCGGAAGAGAAGGTGTTCACTGGAATGGTTCAGTCCATCGGGCGCGGCTTTTCCTACATCGAGGTGAAAGCCATCAATGCCGGCGGCGTGCTGGCGCAATACTACCCTGCGGTGACTTACGAGAACGTCACCACAGCGACCGTGGTGCGCAACCTCTGCTCGGACGCGAATGTGTCAACTGCATCGCTTGAGACAGGTGCAGAGTTGGCCTTCTACGTGGCCGACATGACGCGCACCGCGTGGCAGCACATTCATAGACTCTGTGCCTGGTGCGGCGCGCTGGTCAGCGTGTCGGCGGATAACGAGGTGCAATCGGTCGTCGTCAACGCCACGCAGGCCGATGTCGCACTGCGTTATGGCCGCGAGATTGTCAGCCTGGGGCGCACGCGGAGCGCAACGCGGATTGAGACGTTTGTGGTGGCCGGCGAGAGCGGCGTTGGCTCGGTCTCTTCGCCTGATGCGCATCGCCCTGTGACTGACTTCTTCGCAGGAAATCGCCCGGACGATCCGTCGCCAACCGTGACCTGGACGTGGTCGCCTGCACTGCGCACAACCACGTCAGCGGCGATGGCCGGGGCAGCGCGCAAACGCAACTATAGCTCGGCGGCGGATCGCGGCGTCTGCACGGCTTTCCTGCAACCGCAGCTCAGGCCCGGCGTCGTGCTGGAGATGCAGGATTTGCCCGCAGGGCTGACGGATGGCCCGGTCTGGATTTATGCCGTGCGGCACACGCTGTCGCACAGGGGAGCGCTGACGCGTGTGGAGTATTTCAAGGGCGGCGACAGCTTTGATCCGCTGGCTCTGCTCGGCTCGCTGGCCGGGGCAATCGGAGGACTTCTCTAATGCAGCGCGCCGTCCAGACGATTCGCAACATCGCCCGGCATGAAGTCCAGCAGCGCTGGACGTCGACGCTGGCGCTGGTGAAGTCGGTTCAGGGCACGAACGGGGAAAAGAAATATTCGTGTACGGTGGAGATGCGCGAAACCGGCATCGTCTTGCCGGAAGTGCCGATTGCCACAGGCGTGATCGGCGCGGTGTCGCTGCCGCGCGAAAACGATCTGGTGCTGGTCATGTTCCCTGGCGGAGACCTGCATGGCGCGGTCGTGGTTGGCCGTTTATACAACGAAGAAGTCGCGCCGCCGAAGCACAGTCAGGGCGAGTTGGTCATCGTCCTGCCGGGCGACGAGGAGGCGACCGACAAACGCCTCGAACTGCGCGTCAAGACGCCGGGAGACGGATCGCGCAGCCTGACCCTGACGCTGGACGGCTCGGTAAAAATAGAACTCGCGATCAATGACGAAGGCATTCAATTGCAGGCGCAGGATACGCAGCTTTCGCTGAAGCAGACAGGCAGTTCGGACGGCAAAGCGGAACTCAAGGTGGGCGATTGCAAGGTGACGATGGAACAGGGCGGCGACGTGAGCATCGAAGCGACCGGGACGTTGAAGCTCAAAGCGAGCAAGATCGAACTCTCCGGTGATACCTCGATCAAGATCGCCGGCCAGACGATAGAACTCAACTAGCGGAGATCAACATGGGACAGCCTGCGGCCAAAAAGGGCGATCAGGTGATCGCCACCGACACACACATCGTGATGGTGCCAGCCGGGCCGTCGCTGGTTCCGACACCGCTGCCGCATCCGTTCGTCGGCAAGATCACCGGCAGCACCATCGCCACGGTCAAGATCGGCGGGCAACCGGCGGCGGTGGTCGGCTCGACGGCTGACAATAGCCCTGTACACATTGCGACGCCGCCGGGCGTTAGCTTTCAAGCGCCGCCAACTAATAAAGGCACAGTGCAGATGGGCAGCGCGACGGTGAAGATTGGCGGCAAGCAGGCGGCGCGCAACGCTGACACCTGTATGACGTGCAACGATCCGGCGGATGCGCCTGTCGGCAAGGTGATCGCCGCCGGAACCGTTCTAGTCGGAGGCTGACATGCCAAAGGCGAAGACCTATCAGCGTCTCGGAACCGACATCGCGCTGACACGCTATGTCGGTCTGCCGACCAGTCTGCCACTGAACGAGGCGGACTCCTGGGGCACGCTCGACCTGCAAGCCGTTCCAGGACGCGGCACAGGTTTGCAGAAAAGCAGCGAAGCCGTTGACCTGGGCGCGGTCGCCGGTCGCGAGAATCTCGGACAGGCGCTGATCCTGCGCTTGCTGACGCAGAAAGGCGCGCTCGCGTCGCTCGGCCATACGGATTATGGAAGTCGCCTGGTCGAACTGATCGGCCAATTGAATAACCAGACATCGCGCAATCTCGCGCGCCTGTACACGATTGAAGCCGTCTCGCAGGAACCGCGTGTGCGGCAACTCCTGGACCTGAGCGTAGAAGCATCGCAAAGCAGCCCGGATACGCTGCGCATTGCTTTCTCCGTTCTCCCGCTGGATGACGACATGCCACTCGGCATTGTATTGGAAGTGACGCTGTGAGCTTTGTAGACAGACAATATCCTGATATTGTGCGCGACCTGCTCACCAACCTGACGCAGGGCATATCGGGCGAAATCCATCGCGTCACCTATAACCCGGATGACCGGCCAGTACAGGTGCCTGACATCGTGCTGAAGCGGCGTCCGGTGAAGCGCGTCTCCGTGGTGCAGGGCTTCATTGCAGGCGCGACGGCGGCAGACCCGCCCGTGCCGTTCACCTTCGGATTGAACGACTATGAACTGGTTGCCGACGCGAAGGACCCCGAAGATCTGTCGACCATACGGTTCCTGCGGTTTGGCAGGAAACCGGCTCCCGACACAGACGTTCGGGTGAATTACTATCCGCGCACTACGGATCCGAGTCCGATCACAGACTTGAACGTCGGCAGCGTGGCGCGCACGATGATGGAGGCCATTGCGAAGGAGATGGCCATTCTCTACACGCAACTCAATCTCGCATACGATTCAGCCTTTCTGGAAAGCGCGACCGGCTCGTCACTGGATCGCGTCGTCGCGCTGCTCGGCTACAAGCGGTTCCGCGCCGGCAGGCCGGTTGGCACGGTCACCTTTCAGCGCCGCGCCGGCGCGGTCGGGGAGATCACGATTCCAGCCAGTACGCCGATCACCGACACGGCGGATAAGGTGCGCTACGAAACGGTGGAGACGCGGCTGATGCGTGCAGGCGAGACTAACGCAGAGATCGCTGTGCGCGGCACGACAGAGAATACGCCGCCGGTGGAGCGCAATCGCCTGACCGTCATCCAGCGTGCTATCGCGGGTCTGGACAGCGTGACCAATGAGCGCGACACATCGCGAGCCACTGAGAACGAGTCGGATACGGAACTGCGTGCGCGGGCGCGTGAAGCGTTAGCGTCGTCTGACAAGGGCACCGTCGGCGCGCTCAGGAATGGGCTGTTGCAGTTGCCGGACGTGCGCGATGTGCAGATACAGGAAATGCCGAACGGCGTACCGGGCGAGGTGGCCATCAACGTGAGCCTCGCACAAGGCGTGGTCGCGCCAGGCGACGACCTGCCCGCATCTGTGCTGGCGCGGATTGAGGAACTTCGACCCGCAGGCATTCGCGTCATTCGCGGTAAGGCGGCGATTGTAGACCTGGCTGTGAAGGTACAACTGACCCTGGCCGGCAGCCAGATTGCGCAAGCCGATTTGACGACGCTTCGCAATCAGGTTAAGGAGACGCTGGTCGCGGAAATCGGCAAGCGCGGCGTCGGAGACAAGATTCGCCTGAAGCCGCTGGTCGCCGCGTTGTTGAAAGACGAGCGGATTGTCGATGCAACGTTGGTCGTCGGCGCTAAGGATGCGCCAGCGCCCGACGCCGGCAACGACTTCGAGCCGCCGCCCAGTGCAGCCGTCCAACTCAACGCCGCAAACATTACGTTCGAAGCGGAGACCTTTGATCAGCCTCTGCCGGCGGGCCAGACCATTGCCATCGATGTGAGCGCCGACGTGACCGTGTCGCTCGAAACCGGCGTCACCCCCGATCAGGCGAAGGGCTTGATCACCAATAAGCTGAAAGGCTTCTTTGCCACGGTCGTCGCAGACACCAGCATTGACAATAATGTGATTCTGACCGCTCTACGCGACGATGCGAACTATGCCGTAGATCCGCTCAAACTCCAGGTCACCTTAACCGCCGCGCAACAGTTCGCACAGATCAGCCAGGGCAGCGCGTCGTTCCGCGTTCTGGCGGCGCACAAGTTCGACGTGAAGTCAGTGGAGGTGAAGACGTGAACCTGCTGCCGCAGATACAGGCGTCGTTGCCGCCACCCTACAGCATCGCGGCGGACTCCGTGTTGCAGAGTTTCCTGCAAGTCATCGCCGTCGATCTGGAGACGTTTCAAGAAGACCTGGATCGCATGCGGCAGAGCCACTGGATTCAGACGCTGTACAGGCTGGCCGATGCGGCGAAGCTCGGCGCATTGTTCGACATTCAGCCGTTTGCCTGGGAGCACCTGGAGCTTTACCGTGAGCGGCTGCTGGCGCTGGTGGTCGCGCGGTTGAAGGGTGCGCTGGGCCCTAATGAGATACGCGAGTTCGTCTACGATTATCTGTTCAAAGCGCAAAGCGCGCTGGGCGCTACGCTCCTGCCCGGATTGAAGGATAGCACCCTGGATGAAGCGTACCAGCCGCCCGCAGATCGTCCACGGTTCCGCCCGCTTGTGCTGGAAGAGAATCCGCACCGGCGGCGCACCAGCAAAGTGCTGGCCGACCGCAACGGCAACCTGCCGTACCTGTTCCGTTGGAGCGAGCGTAACACGGGCCTGGACGATACCGCCGTCGAACTGCATATCTCCGGCCTACAGCAATATCGCACGGTGATTCCGGTGCTGGTGAATCTGACGACAGGGAGTTTGCTGGGCTTCGCAGATCGCATTCCGTTTGGCCAGACCTTGACGATCATGCGAGCCAACCCGGCGGCACCGCTCAGTGATCGCACATTGCAGGCGACGCTGGACGGCAACGATGTATCAGAGCGGCTGTTCAGCGTCGAAGGATTCAAGCTCGGCGTGCCATTCAGCAAACAGCAGCAGGAACCGAAGCCGTTGCTGCCGGGATTGCAGCGCGGTGTGAACGAGTGGATTTTCCTGTCTGTGGGCATGTTCGACATACGTGGTCTTGATCACTTTTTCTTTTCCATCGCCTCACAGGAACTGCGCGAGGCCGCCTTTGACGAGACGACCTTCGATCAGTCGCTCTTTCCTTCGGGGCCGATTGCGAAGCTCGAAATGACCTGGACGGAGACCGAGCCTGCCAGCTTTGAGGTGCATGTGCCGAGGTATCTGGTTGTCGAACCTTCAAGCACGACGACCGAGACACTCCACGAGGATGTGGGGCTGGCACTGGAATCGAGTATAGACGGATTAAGAGCCGCAGGGGTAAAGGGGCTGGTTCGCTTTATTCCGTTTGAAGAAGTTCAGCGACAAAGCGTGCGCGTGCGTCTGCCCTGGAAGGTGCTTGACCCCGAATTCGGCCCTGCGGGCAAGACCCGTCTGGTGGAACTGGGAGGCCGGTTTGGCGAGTCCTCTCTCGATCAATCGCGCTTTGAATAAGGAGATCATGATGATTGCCGATACGACCTACGCTCCCAAAGGAAAATTGACCTTGGTCGTGCGCTCGCCTGAAGGGTTAGCGATAGCGTCTCGTCGAGCGTGCAATATTGTGCTGCGTAATGGCGCAGGATTGATTGCCAAACTGTTCGCCGGAGCGCCGAACACGGTGGCGGTCAATGAGGTGCGAGTCGGCTTTGCCAAGGAGGCGGCCTCGACTGAAGTGACGGCGCTGACGCCGCCCGAAGGAAACATCGCGGCGGCGGATCTGGCGAGCGCCGTCCAGCCGCAGGATTTCACGATCATCACCGATCAACCGGGCGCAGTGAAGGTGATGGTGAACGCGCAGTTCAAGCCGGCAGTGGAACTGGCGGGCGTCAGCGAGGCCGGTTTGATGGCTGGCGACGTGTTGTACAACCAGGTGGTTTTTGAGCCGGTCACTTTACGACCGGGCCAGGACGTGACCTTCTTCTGGGAGATTGATTTCCCGTTCGGACACTAGCAAGGGTTTCAATCGGGGATAGCGCAATCTAACAGATTGCGCTACATGGGGAAACTGATTTGCGGACCGATCTAATTTGAGGCTGGAGGCATAGCGATCATGCAAGACCTGACTTTGAACCTGCTCGGTTTTCCGGCGGTGAACAAGGATCTCACCGTCGAGGTGCGCGATCCGGCAACGCAGAACGTGGTGCGCACCGTAAAGCCATTTCTGGACGGGACCGTTCGTATACCGAAGATTGATGCGGGCGCTTACGAGATCGCCGTGCGACATCCGAACGTCCCTTTGCCCGTCCTGACCCGGCCCATTCGCGTGCTGCCTGTGGGCGACACCAAAGTGTCGCTGGTGATCGATCCGTCCAAGTTCCGCAACACGCCGATTGAGGATATCCCGGATGCCAATCTGACTCCTGTACAGGATCTCGTGAAATCGGTGGCCGAAACCGTGCTGCCGCTGTCGAACAAGCTGCCGGGCGAAGCCATCCTGTCGCGGGATTGGAACACGCTCGCCTCCGCCGTGCGCGACCTGGCGAATGCGGTCGGCGAACTGACCCAGTTGATCTCGCCGCTGGGACACAATCACAAGGAACTCGAAACCAAGCTCGACGAGGTGACCGGGAATTTCGAGACGCTGGTCAACACGATCAGCACTACAGTCGTCGAGTTGCAGCGGCAGATACAGACGCAGCGGTTCCGCGCGCAGATCAACGATGTGCTGGACGCGGCGGCGATTCCGCCAAACGATCCACGGGTCAAAGAATTCAGCGATCTGGTGGATCATCTCGAAAAATCGGTTACCGCCTCGCCTGCAACCTTCAGCCGCGAGGCACGCAACGCAGGCACTATACTGGCCAGCAAGATGGAGACCCTGATTGATGAGAAGACGAATGCAGACCCGGCATTCGCGACCAAGGAGCCGGTTCAGAATCTGGGCAAAGCCATCGACGTGCTCAAAACGCAAAGAACCACCACGTATGACGCGGAACTCGATCATCTGCGCAAGCTCGACCGAACGCTCGGCGGCGGCGCGATCAAGATCGGACTGAGGTGATCTATGGCTTCCTCGACCACACAATTGGAACGCATCGCCGGGCTGGTTGACAAGCTCGGCCCCATCGCGACGAAGCAGCGCGGCGACCGTATCGAAGCGCAGGAGTGGAACACGCTCGTCGAAGTATTGCTCGGCGTGTTGCAACTCGACCGCTTGCAGGAGCAACGCACGGAGAACCTGTTAGATCAGCGCTTCGCCACCAAGGATCACGAACATCTGGGGCAGGTGAGCCTGACGTGGCTCGATGCGGATTTGCAGGCGCGGCTGGGCGGCGGCGATAATTCCATCGCGACGCGCCAACTGCTTGCCGAGATGGATCAAAAGATCCGCTCGCTCTCCGATCAAGTGTCAAAGCTATCTAACGCGCTCGAAAACAGCCAGCGTGTGCTTGACGACACGATTGTCAGCAATACAGACAAAACCAAGAAGTTGCTTGATTTCGAGCGGCGCTTCAAGGGCATCGAAGACCTCCGCACGACGGTCACGACGCTTTCAAACGATGTCGGAGCGGTGCGCGTGAATGTCGATAAGGTGCTGGAGTTGCGCAAGTCGCTACAGGACGAGGCAGGCACTCCCATCAACGTGTTTCAACTCAAACAGGACCTGACCAATCTGCAATCGATTCGCGAGAATTTGAAAGGCGCGGACGGCAAACTGCTCCGCTTGCGGGATATTGAAGTGCAGATCAAGGAAGTCGCCGATGTCGTTGGGACGGGTGGCACAGGCGGCCTGGAAGGGCGCTTCAATACGTTCTCGGCGTCCCTGCAAGACTCGTTCAACGAGCGCACCGAAGACCGAATTACAGAGGTGCAGACGGCGCTCAGGGCCGAGACCTCTGCCATTGAAACCCGGCTGCACGGCGAGATACAGGCGTCTGCCACGCAGACCCGCGATGTGTTGACGCAGCAGACCACTGCGCAGATCAGCAGCGCGACGACGACTTTCAACAGCACCTTGGATACGCGCCTGAACGACTTGACGGAGAATGTCTCGCGTGACGCGCTCAACGACACGCGCGCCTTGCTCAATCAGCGGCTGGCCGAAGTGCCGGATCAGATACGGACGCAGTTGGATACGGCGGTGACCGCGCTGCGCGGCACCTTGACGACGAATCTGCAAAGCTCGTTGAATGCAACCCTGGCGGCTCAGGTCAAGGGCATCAATACGCGTCTGGATCAACAGCTCGGCGCTGTTCAAACGTCGACGACTGCGCTGACGGAATCGATCCCAGGAATCGTCACAGCGCAGCTTAACGACGCGCTGCCTGGGCTCCAGACCACCCTGAACCAGCAGATAACGACGCAAGTGGGGAAAGCCCGTAGCGCCATTGAAGGCGGGCTGGATACGCGAGTCTCTGTTGCCGTCTCGAATTCGCTTCAGAATCTCGACACACGCATCTCGACGGCGGTCACAGAGCAGGCCGCCATCGCCGATAGAAATATAGCGACCGCCGTGAGCGCGGCGACGAGAAATATTCCGGCCCAGGTGGCCGACGAGGTCAAGCTGCAAATCGAGGGAGCCAATTTCGACGGCAAGATTCAAGACAGCGCCAAGACCGTCACCACACAGTTAAGATCGGAATTGAAATCCGCCCTCGCCGATCAGGATGTACGGACTTCCGGCACGATTCAAAGCTCGGTCAGGCTCTTACAGGGACAGGTCGCGGCGGCAACAGCAGCGGCAACGGCAGCGGCGAATGAGTTCACTACAGCGCAAACCAGAAACCTGCGAGTCGAACTGACGAACCTGGTGGATACCAGGACGAGAGCGACGCATGACGCAGTCCTGTCGGAAGTGAATACCAATCTGCAGACCACACGGGATGCGATCACCGTCGACCTGCGGAGGCAGGTCGACACACAGATTCGCTCCGTGAACGACAACTTCTCGACACGAATCAAAACGCTTGAGACCAGGGCGCGAGTCCCTTAATCAACATGCTGGCTGAGATCGAAAAGAAAACCGCCGCGCTGCTCGCCGATGCCCTGGCGGCGCGCAGTCATTTGAGCGTGACTGTCGCGCCAGGGCCGCCCGCGCCCACCGTCGAAGGAAAAGAAGTCGCGGTGGTGTCGATCACCGAAGTGATGCCTGAAACTGCTTTTAATCCAGAGCGCTTCATTGTGCAAACCTCCCCCGCGCAAACGCGCCGCGTGTTGTCCGTGTCGTTTATCGCGGCGATTGATTTCGCGATTCGTGCTGCCGATACACCTGCGGGCCTGACTGCGGCGCGCACACTGCTATTAGACGATCTGGCGCTATCGAGCCACTTTCTGATCGGCGACAAGATTCGCCATGGCGCGAGCTTTGTAGTGGCCAACCCCGATCCCGGATTCAGGGTGACTGGATTTGCGGTTGTGAAGAACGTCTTCAACCGGGACCCGCAACAGGGATTGCTGACGGCGCGAATCGAGTGCCGTGGTCAGGCCGACATCTGGCCGCCAGGGACGGCGCAACCTGAAGGCCAGATCGGCGCTGTAGACATCAATGTGATTCCGCAGCCGATAGATATTGTGCCGCTGCAACCAGTGGTGTCGACGGGCGGCACGCTGCGGCTGCATGTTCGCGGACTGCCGACGCGGCGCGGGCCGGGTGCGCCGCCGGGCCCCTTCGCCGTCGCCGTGCGTGTGCTCAGCGATGTGCCGCCTGACCAGCGCGGCACGATTGCCAATGGCATCAATGGAGCGGAAAGTAATCTCAGGATAGTCAACGTCAGCTCGCCCGACACGGAGGTTCAGTATCAAGCGCCTGCCGCCGGCATCGATACCATGCGAATAGAAATCGTCACTCTCTATTTCGCCACCCCCGAACGCAAGCCGGGCGCTTTTCTCGGCGCTGTGCCGATACAGGTGCGGGGAGGCAATTGATGGGTTTCCTTGTCTCCAAGGCGCTGTTCTATCCCAAGGATCTCACACAGAGTTCATTGCGGAGTCTGGTTCGCGGCACGACCGAGCCGGTGGCCTTGGATACGGTGGAGTTTGAACAGGAGAACGGCGGCGAAGCGATTCGCCAACTCGCCTTGCCGAGACTTCCCGGCATGGACGAAGTCGAAATCGACTTGGCGCAAATGCGTATCCAGTCGATTTCGCGACCCATCGAGATAACTGATTTCACCACGCAGCCGGGCCCAGGTCAGCAGGGCGTCTTCCTCTCTCTAGCCGCGACAGGCCGTCTGCTGAAAGTAGAGGTGGAGTACAGCGTCGCCGCGCCGCCGCCGGCTAACCTTCATGTGGTGGTGCGCGCCGTAAAGAAGAATGGGTCGGGGTTGCAGGCCGGTGTGCCGCTGTTTGCCGATCCTGATTTTCCTCCACCTGGCGACATGTTCCCCTCCGCGCTTACCGGCATGTTGAAGACATCGCTGGGAGCCAACCGCTACCTGCTGACCTTGCCGAGCGTGATGGGCGATGCATGGCTGATTCAACTGGCCAGCGGCGACAAGGTAGTTGAGTTAAAGCCGATTGCTACGCAGATCACAATTCATCGCGTCACTCTCGATGCCGTGCCCAGCAATGTGGCGGTAGTGCTGGTGACGGCGGCGGCTGAGGTTCCGTTGTGGGGGAATCCGCAGATGCTTTTGCCGTCGGACGGCTTGCAGGAGATCACCTTCACGCCGCTCGCGCAGAAGGAGCTTTCCGCCGCACTGAAGGCTGCCGGCGATAACGAATTGACGCTGCCGCTGACGATCAAATTCCGCTCCGCTACAGCCGGCGCGCTTGGCATATACTCGAAAGCTTTGCAGGGTCGTTACGTCGTGCGCCCTCTCAGCCAGACACCGGCGAGCCTACGATTGGCGGGCTCGCCTGTGCCTCTCAGGTTGAGCGCGCCGGCGGGGCTGAAGCCGCAGTCAACCACGTTTCGCATCGTCGCCAAACTGAAGGGCTGGGAGTTAAATCAGGCTTCAGCGGAACCGCCTGCGACAACGCCATCCGGCGGATTGCGAGTCACGCAGGCCAATAGAGTGGCGCAGGGGGTGCAATTTGCGGGCGGCCAGTTCCCGCTCGTCAATGTGCGATTGCGGCTCGCTTCCAGAAGCGCAGGCGAAGTCATTCTCGAACTTCATGAAGACGCCAGCGGCGGCCCTGCGGCGCTGGTCGGCAAGCCGATTGTGCGGCAGTTGGAGGCAGGCATTCAAGACTGGATCGACTTTGAACTTAAAGAACCTCTGGCCTTCGCCGCCGATTCGACGCCGCTCTGGATCACCCTGCGTGTGACCAAAGGCGAGGTGCTGTGGTTCGCCTCAGCGGCGCTGGCGCAGACCCTCATCAGCACGGATGAAGGGGCATCGTGGGGCGCGCCGGATGCCGGTCTTGCCCCGGTCACGGGGCTACTGGCGCAACTGTTCCACGATCTCTCGCCGCAGTTCGCCAGGCCGGTGATTCGCGTCGAGAGAAGCAACGTTCCGCTGGCCGAGGATCTGATGCAGAACGCCAGGCCCCTATCGCCAAGAGAGTACGTTGCCGAAAGCTTCGCTATGCCGTCATCCGTGCTGGCATTCTTCCCGCAGCAATCCGGCGCCGCGCGTGTCGAGCAGACACTGCAACTATTCTCCACCAGCATTCTCGATCTGCGAGTCGAATCGGCGTCGTTCTTCTACGATCCGTTTCAGCCCGGCGCCTTCATAGGTTGAACCATGCCAAGCATCTCCGTCACACTGAATATCTCCGCCGGCGACCTGGCCAACTTGCAGGCGCTTCCACAGCAGTTGGAATCGCTGGTCGGCAATGCGCAGCAGAATCTCAAGTCGATCACCGGCGGGGGCGCGGGCGACAATCCCATCAGCAAGCTCCTGGGCAATCTCAACAGCCTCGGCGGACAGGCGGCCAATCTGCCTGATCTGGGGCCTATGCTTGAGCCCATTCAGGCGCTAGTGAAAGACCTGCCCACGGCAGGCTTCGCGAATCTGGATGCGTTGAAAGGCGGGATTGATGAAGCGCTCGGCGTCCTCGGCCCGTTGAAGGATATGCTGCTCAGCGGCAAATTCGATGTGACGCTTCAGGATGGCGTGAAAAGCGCGGTGGAAGCCGTCGGCGGACTGCTCAAACCCGGTGATGATGTGACGCGGCTACTGGGGCAACTGGAACAGTTTTTCGAGATGTTCCGCTCGCTGCATTCGTGGCGCGAGAAGCCGCCCAATCCGCAGGCGCTGGTTGAACTTCTGGCCCAGCTTCTGATCGGCAGCTCAACCGATCTGCTTGAAAAGCCCTACGCCCTGCTGCGCACAACCCTTGATCCATTAAAGCATGTGCTGGCCGAGGGGCCGGATCTGGTGGCATGGCGAGCCGCTTTTCCAGCCCGGCTGAGTTTCTGGACTCAACTCAACGTGCAACTGTCTGGGCCGAACATCGACTGGAACGCAGTCGAAGTGAAGCTCCACGCAGAGTTGCAAATCCTGATTCAACTTCGAGCCATGCGCGACCGCCTGATTTCGGCCTCGCTCGCCAGTCTCACGCGAATTGATCTGAGCGGTCTAGGCCAGGTGGGTGGAGCGGTTGCGACCGTCGAGCGCCCGCCCGACTTCCGCTTGAGCAAGGTGATGGACGGCATTCGCAGCCACCTGGAAGAGATGGCGGCAAGCATGGAGGCGTGGGCCCCGACGCCTGATGAACTGCGCGCGGTAGCCAATGACCTGACCGGGGCGTTCCGCAGGTTTCTTGAAGAAAGTCCGCTCGGTGAATTGCGCGCCTTGCTGCTACGCTTTCATCACCGCCTGATGCTGGCGATTGAGTCACTACCGTTCCGCGCGCTTGCGGCGAAGGTCGAGGAGGCGCTGCGCAAGGTCGCAGAGGCCATCAATGTCGTCGATCCAGACCTCATACGCAAGCCCATACATGAATTCTTTGAGACGGTCGATGCCAAGATCAAGGAGATTCCCGTCGCGGAGATACTGGATGCAGTGAAGGCGGTCTGGCAGAGCGTCGCAGATGTCTTCCAACAGATCAGCACGCAGCTTGAGAATCTGAAAAGCACGCTACAAGGTCTTGTTGGAAACGTGCAGACGTTGATGGATGAGATCAAGCCGACGCTCGATTCCATCACACAGGCAGTCGACACGGTTCAGGCGCAACTCTCGTCCTTCGATCTGAAGGATGCTTCGTCAGCCATCGTCGACCAACTGCACGATCTGCGCGACACGGTGGCGGCGCTCGATTTTTCTAAGCTGCCTGATATAGCGCTCTCCACACTTCATGCAGGCGCGCAGTTATTGAAAGGGCTCGACGTGGCCGGCGCGGTGAACCCTCCATTGAGCGAAGAACTGGCGAAGGTCGATCCCACGGCGCAGCTCGAAAGCGTCAGCGCAACGCTGTCGGCGGCCACAGGTCAACTCAAGGCGATTGATCCGGCATCGGTGGTCAAACAACTCGATAAGCCGGTTGACGAATTGCTCAAGGCGCTCGGCGAATTCGGGCCCGACAAGCTCCGCTCATTGATGGAGGCGGCCTTGCATCCGGTCGACGAGGCGCTGCGCAGTCTCGACTTCACCAAAGTGCTGGCCCCTGTGACACGGCTCTATGCAGACCTCTTCGCCCGTGTGGATGCCGTGCTTAATCCCGATGCGATCTTCACGCCGTTGAACAAACTGGTGCAGCCCGTGGTCGACGTGATCGACGCCATACAGCCATCGCGGCTGCTTGAATTTGCGACCTCGCAGGCCGGCCCGATGGCGCAGTCCGCCGGGGCGTCAGCCGGGCCGCCTGCGGCGATCACCAAAGCTCAAGCACAACTCAAGGCGATCCCTGTCGCAGCCGAATCCAACGAGCCGTTGTTTGGCTTTCGACCCGGCGACATGCTGATTCCCGTGATTGATCTTTATCGCCAGTTCATGCAGACGATTGACGGATTCACCGATGAGTTGCTCGCTCCGGCGGCGGATTTGTTTCACCAACTCTTCGCCATACGTCTTCAATCGCTTTTCCCGTCCTCTGTGCAGTTCGAGGTGAACGGCCATCTCGACGTAGTGATCGGTGAATTCGATGCGGGCCTGGTCACCGGGCGACTGCTCGATGCCGCCGAGGCGTTCCGCATCTTCGTCTCGACCTATACGGACAAATCGGCGAATCTGCCGGCTGCCGACGCCGCAGTGGCCGAGCGGATCGGCAACCTGCTTTCTGAATTGGATCCGCTGTCGCTGACCCCTGCTGCGGCGCAATCTGAAGGCGTGGTGGCGGCCTGCGCGCAGGTGCAGGCCGGCGTCAAGCTGGATGGATTGCAGGATGTCGCCGCGCACCTGTCGGGCCTGCAAACCATGCTGCCGTCGTTCCTGAATGCGGCCAATGTCACGGTCGCTTCGCTTCGCCAGTTTCTCAAAGACCTCGACCCGACGCCGATTCGCATCGCGATTAATGAAGCGTTCGACCGCATCGGCAAGCGGATTGTCGCCTTGCAGGAACCTCTGCTGACCGGCATAGACGAGTTGATGCGGCTGGTTGAAGAGTTTCTGTTGCCGGTCACGCCCGCCGCTCTGCTGGAGCTTGCGAACCGGCTGCACCAGGCCGTTAAGGAACAGCTTCTGGCGTTCCATCCGAATACCTTTAAGGACGAAGTGACGCTCATCTTCGACATCGTCAAGGCGCAACTCAAAGCATTCGATCCGTCGGTGATTGTCGAAGAGTTGAATCAGCAGCGCGACCTGCTCATCCAGGCGCTGCACGATTTCATCGGCCAGCTTCAGCCCGACCCTGCGCCGTTTATCACCTTGCAACAGAGCCTTGCCGGCTTGAAGCCGAGCGAGATTCTGAAGCCCGCCGTCGAGAGCATGAAACCGATCTCCGAACTGCTGGCGAAGATCGACATCAAGATCATTCTGGAACCGCTCATCGAAGCGATTGCCCGCGTGCGGGCGCAAGTGCCGGAGATCGTTGCAGACATCGAGGCGGCGCTCGACGAAGTTCTCGATGCCATACCCGAAGGAGGTTCATCCAGTGTCAGTGTCAGTGCATCCGTCTCCATCGGCTGAACCCAAACCTGTGCGCGTTCGTCCAGATGAGGTCGCCCGCCGTTGTGCGCTGCCGAACGGCTCCGAGCGCATAGAGGTCTACGGCCTCGACGGTCGGCTCCATCGCAGCCAAGAGCCTGATGGAACTTCGATAGCCTTCCGCTATGACATAGACGGCGAGTTGCGTTCGGTTGAGCACTCTCTGGGCGAGCGAGTCAGCTACGAGAGCCTGTCTGAGCCAAAGCTCCTTGGCGCGAAGTCGGATCGTTGTGAAACCGTAGTCGAGTTCGACGCCAGCGGCTTCCCTGCCCGCCTGATCCAGCGCGTCGATGAGTTTGAGTGGAGTGTCCAGTACCGGCGGGACGAGATCGGCAGAGTCCTGGCGTGCCTGTATCCGCAGGCGCTCGACTGGCTGCAATCGACCGGCAGCCAGGAGGGCGACACAGTAAGCACGGATGTCGCAGCCGGATCGCATAGCTACTTCCGTGGAAGCGTCGGGCCGCAAGCGCAACAGATCGCCTTTGCCGACGGCACGCGCACGGTTCAGTCCACCGGCCCTGGGATGCAGTTGGAGAAGATCACCTGCTATAACGCGCAAGGCTCGGCGTGTCTGGCAAACGAGTTCGAGATGGAGCAGCAGCGCTTGACCCATGCGGGTCAGCAGAGGTTTACATACGACGAAGCCGGGCGACTGGTGGGCTGCGCCGGCCCGGATCAACATCTAGGCTACGAGTACGACGAAGCCGGACGACTGGTCGCCGTGCGCTCGTTTGATCAGGTCACTGAGCTTGGCTATGCAGACCATCCTGCGCCAGTCCGCGTGAACGACGAGACACTGACCTACGATGCGCTCGGCAGGCGCACGAGCCGCGCAGAGACAAGCTATCGCTACAACTTCTTCGGCCAGCTTACAGAGGTCGTGTTCGCCGATGGCACAAGCGTGCGTTATGTCTACGACGGCTTCGGCAGGCTGGTCGCACGCGAGTGCGGCGACGAGCGCGTTTATTACGTTGTCGATTTCGAAGGCCATCGCATTTGCGAAGCTGCGGCGGACGGTCGTGTGCGGCGCTGTTACCTCTGGCAGGGCGCAAACTGTATTGCAGACATCGAAGGCGTGATCGGCGATCCGTTGTCGCACAGCTTCCATAGAGGCCACGGCGGCAGACTTCAGGCGATGGGCCTGAGCGGCGGGGAGATCGCCTTGGTTGCGGCGGGCGATCCTTATGGGGCCGATCAAATACGTGTCGATGGCATCCCCTCCTTCGGCTCGCTCTTTGCTGATCCGGCGACCGGTCTGTATCATGCCGGCAGCCGCTGGTTCGATCCCCTCACGGCACAATTTCTCACTCCTGATGGATGGTTCGGCACAGACGCCTGGAATCACCTGCCGCAAGCCATGCGCAGCGTCTTCGATGCGCTGCCCGGCGGCACCAATGTCGTGAACACGCCGGACGCCGCTTACGCATGGTGCCGTTACGATCCCGTAAACTACTCAGACCCCAACGGCCACAGCGCCGCGACCGGCTTCGGCATTTTCTATTCGATCATTTCGTTCTTCCTTTGGCAGATGCAGGTGACCAGCATTGCGCTGCAAATGGCGGCGCTGAACTTCGTCATCATGATCATCCCCAGCATCATCAACGGGATTTATAGCGCGGCGACGGGCAAGCCTATGTGGGGCGTCAACATCTTCAACGCCATCGCGCCGTTTCTCGCCTCGTCGCGACTGATGGTGCCATGGTCTTTCCCGTTGAACAGTCTCTACAATGCGCCCGGCACGGTCTTCACCATGGGCTCGGTCATATGGATGCGCGGCTCCCAGCATCGCGGGCTCGACAAATCGGCCAAGCGCGACATTCTGGTCTGCGACAACGCCGCCGACTATCTGGCCTCGGGCAGTGTCGCCGCCGATGTGTTCGCCGTCGCCAGGCCCGCCTTCAAAGGCACCGGAACGATGAATGCCACCGCAGATCACATCACTGCCGCCAACCTCGATGCAGGGCTTGCACCTGCCACACTGGCGACAGTCTTCCTGAATGGCGATCCGATTGGCATACGCAAAGCCGGCGGCGGCCAGGAAGAATATCAGATGATCCAGAATATCGCGGGCGCTGACATAGAGTTGAATCGCGCGCTGCCGGCTGATTTGGCAAACGCCGCCGTCGAGTTTTTCCGCCTCGACCGTCCAATGGTTAAGATCGAGAAAGACGGGCGCACCATCGCGCGGTCAATCGCCTTCGTGCGCGGTAAATCGATCCATTACCAGAATCAGCTTCCCGATGGCTTCCCTGAAAGCGGTCTGAAAGCCAGCGAGTACCTATTCAAGTCGGAGCGCAAAAGAACCCGCTTCACGGGAAACTCCGAGTTTTTGCTGATTGAGTTTTCCGATGCCGACATCGCCAGTTATAGTCCGAACGATTTTCTGAGCATTCTCAGTGGCTCAAGTTACTTTGGCCGTAAGATGGTGCGCAAGCAGGGCGCCAGGAATCTGATTCTGGATGCGGCCTTGCCGCCGGGCGGCGCGCCGCCGGGCACACCGCCGTTGGATACGAAAGTGGAAGTGGCGGTGATGACGGCGACCGCCGAACCTGCGCTCAACACTCAGTCGAGCAGCACGGATAAGATCACAGTCGGCGCGATGCGCACGTTACGCAAGCACGACGGGTTGACCATCGCGGTCGGCGGCGGCGCGGTGGAAGACCGGCGCATCGTTCTTCAGATGTTTCTGCGTTGCACGGTCGATAATCTGCCGGCCACACTGCTCGGCAAGCCGCTCAAGCTTGATCTCCTGACGCCGGATGTGACACGCGGGAACGGCAAGGTCACCACAGCGGATACGGTGACTGTCGGCAAGAATCAAGCGAAGGCGTTCAAAGACAATCAGCCGGTTCGTATAACTGCCGCGCCGGGGAAGGAATTCTCGGCCATCATCAAGAAAGTGACCGCCGCAGCGGAAACGATTCAACTCGCAGAGAATCTTCCGGGGGCTGACTTTACTCCGGGCACTACGGCGGTCACGGTGGTTTTGTTGAAGGCCTTCAAGACACTCGATAGCGAGCCCGCCGTCGCGCCGGGCGGAACAGTGGAGGTGAAATCCGACGACCTCGCGTCGCCTGTGGCTGACGACCTGCTTCTCGTGCGGCCCGCGACCGGAGCCGATGCACCTGTGCTTCGCAAGGTGAAAGGAGACCCTGTGGTCGTGGCGCAACTCGACAGCGCCCCGACACATAATGCCAACCTGACGGTGCAGGCCTTCTCTGCCGACGCGGCAAAGACCCATAAGGGAGAAGCCAAAAGGGTCGTGCTGCGGCTGACGCCGACCGCACCCCCACACACCTACGCGCAGAATGACGAGATCTATTGCAGGGCCGGAAGCGAAGAGTACATTGGCAAGAATATCGCCGCGCCGGGCGGCGACCTGATGCTGGAAGATCCGATCAGCACACCGGGCTTCGACACCGCTCCCTTTGAGGCGCGCCTGGTGGAACCGACGAATAAAACTACGGCAGCCGCGAGCCTCGACGAATCGCTCATCGCTATTCCTTCGGACCCGGACGAAGACCCTGTGAAACGTGGCCGCGCCGTGGAGTTGCATGAAATGCGTCACGTCTGGCAGTACGCCGTGGTCGGGCCGTTCTTCTTCAGCCAGCCGTTGCCGTGGTTGTTCCATCTCGGCTTCGCCGCGATTGGCGGCGAGGCGGCGGGGCTTGAGGCGCACAAATGGACGCGCTGGTTCAGTCTGGGCATTCTCGACAAGCTCTTTTCGGTGATCGCCTGGGGAATCGGCGGCGCGAAGAAGGACACCTCGGCGAGCGCCACCATAGCGAATGCGGAGCGCACACGCATCAGCTTCGATGCACAGGTATCGGTCGCCGACGCAGAGCAATTCACCAAGAAGGCGCCCATCGAGGTGGCCCTCGGCGACAAAGCCGTCTTCAATATTGTCGACGAGGCAGCGCCGAACGAACGCCGCATTGACCTGCGCTTCCCTCTGGAAAAGGAGTTCACGCAAGGCACCGCCGTTAAGGTCACGGTCAGCCCGTTTGAGAAGATCAACTCAAGCGTCAACAAATTCTTCGATCTGAACCTGGCGCAGATATGGGGAGATTATATCCCTACCGCATGGGGCCGCGCGCTGAATGGCTTTCTGAATCGGGAGAACTGGTTCCCCTTACTTGGGCTGTATCCCATCGCCTTGTTGCGTGCGGGGGGCAAACAATCCAAGATGTACTTCGAGCAGGATGCTTCGTTTCAATCCGGCGACCTCTATACGCCATTCGGCGTGTCTTATCCGAACGAAATTTTTGTTGGCGAATTTTCAAGAGTGCTGGCATTCATCGAAGGTCGCGGCTTTGGCGACCTGGCGACAGGCGTGTCAGGTGAAGGCAACGCGATTACGAGCGTGCTCACGGTGGAGCCTAAAAACCTGCCGGCGGGAAAGACCGCGCGGGATCTGATTATAGGTTCGGCCAGCGCCGGCGGCACGGCTGTGCGCTTCCGCAAAGAGTTCATGCTTCCGATGAATGAGAAGGTGGAAAACGTCGTGGGAGCGATGTTCCTTACGAATACGGCGGGAGAATACAAAGTGTTATCTATGGGAGCCTCGCTCGACGACATGGTAGACCCTGCGCTGTGGCTGCCGCCGTTCATCCCCTTCTTTCCGGCCTCGTTCAACGAGCTGCGCATCATCAAGGTCAAGCCGCTGGGCTTGAATAGGGTATACACGGACGCCGATCCGCTGTTTGAGACAGAGGAGACGACCTTTGTCATCAAAGGCGCGGAGCAAGTGACCTACACGATTGACTACAAGGGTGCGCCGCCGGCAGTTCGCGGGGCCATCAATAAGCTGACCTTTACGGCCCCGGTGCTGGGCGGCCCGAAGGACACGCATCACCTGGCGATCACGTCGAAGTATGGGGCGGATCACGCTATTTTCAAAAGCAAGGGTAAGCTCCACGAAAAGATTACCCTGCCGGCGGCCAGTCTCACCAATGTCTGCCAGGATCTAGACATTGTGATTGCGCCCATCACGGTCGACGCCGCACCGACGGTGAAGGCGGGCGGTTCGACGCAGTTCAAGGCGTCGCTCTCACCGAAGAAGATCGAACTCATCTCCGCCAACATTCCAGAGGCAAAGGTGCAAGCCAGTCTGGCGTCGCCGGGTGGCCGTCCGGCGATGCTGGCTTTTCGCGCGCCGAGCAAGGTGAATGCGGCAAAGGATGTGAAATTCCGTTTGACGTTCGGCACACCGCCGCGCGAGCGCCCGATTGAGGTGACGATTCACATAGAGCCTTGATAGCCCTCAAGCTGTTTGGCGAAGTCCTTCGCGAATGCGACGGCGGGCTCACTGCCAGCCGCCTCAAAGCGGCGACGGATTACAGGGACGATCCTCGATGCCATTTCATATCGAGATGTTCTCAGCCCCCAGAGGATTTTCAAGCGGGCCACTAACTCCTGTCTGAATGTTTACTTCCCTTCGCGCTAACAGACTCGAAACGCCGCAGACCCATCCCTCGAAGGTAACGGCGGAAACCTTTGAGGTGTCGATCAATCTTGGCAGCGCAAACACGTTCGTCTTCGGCGTCGCAAGGCGGGGGCAGCAAGTCGTCGCCGAATGAATCCCCGCCTCTTTGAGCCAGTCGACAAACTGAGGCTTGAACTCTCCGTCCGGGTAGCAAAAGTGGACGGAGGATTGCCCGGTCATGCCGTGAATGCTTTCCCGGTTGTCTTTTATCTCTTTGATAAACAGGTTTCGATCTGCGGGGGTGCGGTGTCGATGAGTGTGTAATTGAAAGTCTACGCCGCGCGCCACCAGTTCACGGACTTCGCAAGGACTCATGATATGCAGGATTCTCTCACCAATGATCCGCTCGTAGTCGATGCCCAGTTGCGCAGACAGTTGCCGTGCGAGGCCATCTTTTGCTTCGGCAGACAAGTGTTGCCGGCAGCTATATTCGACTAATCTTCTGACCACCGCCGCGCGCCCGGATTCTGTCGCAAGGTCGGCGATGAAATCCTCCCCGGTTAATGGGTTCAACCGCAAGCGCGCGTTCCTGGCTTGCCATAGCAGATATGAGCAGTTCACCGGGAAAACCGGTTTGTTGAACTGCGAGTAATAGGTGGTCAGGTAAACCGTAACCGGAAAGCCATGCGATTCGATGATGGGATAGGCGCGGCTATAAAAATCATAAGCCCCATCATCGAAAGTGAGCACTACGGAAAGTTCAGGTAAGCTCCCTTCATACAGGCGACCGAGCGCTTCGCTGAGCGAGAGGACATGACATCCGGAGCGTTTCAACGTTTCCATGCGCTGACTGAAACACTCGCCGGACATATAAAGGGTAGGATTCCACAGGTGCTCATCCGACTGAGAGATGCCGTGATAGGCGAGGATCAGAAGCCGCTGTTGTCGCCAGCGGCTATGTGAGGCTAAAGCGTAAGCGCCCGCAAGCTTCGCGGTACGCAAGACCGTGCGTCTGAGCGAATTCAGAATGTGAGGCATAGGGCTTCTTTTTATTTTTCGGGATAGAGGTTCAACTACAAGGCAGGTACAGCGCAAATCAGCAGTAACGGTATTTGCCTTCCGTACTCGTCTGGAAAATTACCCTATCCCCTGGTTCTTCCTACTTCGTCGGGCTAGCAGTAACGGTCGAATTATTAATCTATGATGAAGCCGGGTCTGGCACCTGCGGATGTGCCCTGACCATTCTGAGACGATAGGCCCGCAAAGCATAGTGAAATGCAGACGCAAGTGCAACTAAAAACTTATCCGTTGAAAGCATTCCCGGTCTTTATTCATTCAACCCCGTAGATGCGAAATCGGTGTCGCCTTGAGAAGTAGCAGTCGGGAAGGCCGTTGCTCAAGGCGGAATCCACCCATCGCTTGACTGCTGATTTAGATTGAGAAACTCGGCGCGCCGCTTCTTCGTAGAGCTTACCGTGCAGCGGTCTATCGTTGACTTTGAAGTTTGCCGGCTGTAGACTCGACCGCAATCATCCAGGACTATTCAGGAGGCGCAAAACATGAAACGGTTCAAACTGACTTTGCTTGTCGTGGTGCTCGCCACCGTGGCAGCCGCAGCAGCGCAATCGCCGAAGCCGGCGCAGTCGCCGGAGCCGCCGCTGTCGGACGCTCGCCTTTCGGTTAACACCCTGCTACGCGAGGATATCTTCGCAGGCTTTCTGGCCGATGATATGGAGCGTTTCGCCAGGGGAGAAAAGAACATTCAATTGCTGCTCGAAAAACGCCCCAACGCCAAATCCACTCTGCTGGCCTGGAAAGCGGGCGCGGTCTATTACCGAGCGGTGCGGGCTTACGAAAACAATCACCGCGATGAGTTCGAGCAAACTTATCGCCAGGCGCTCGATCTTTTATCGCAGGCTCGCCAGGCCGGGCCAGACGATGGCGGAGTCTATGCCATTACCGGCGGCGTCAACGTGTTCTTTGCCGACCGGCTGCCGAAAGAGTATCGCGCGGCGGCGTGGTCGCAAGCCTATGAGTCTTACCAGGCGCTCTGGAAAGAGCAGGCCGGGTATGTCGATAAGCTCCCTGTACACATTCGCGGTGAGTTGCTTGGCGGGCTGGCGCAGTCGGCGCAACGCACAGGGCACACACAAGAGATGGGACAGTACCTCGACAAGATCATTGCTGTGCTCGGCGACACGCCTTACGAGTCGCTTGCCCGGCAATGGAAGAAGAATCCCGAGGCGGCGGCCAAAACCAGCATCACCTGCCTCACCTGTCATGAGGGCGGACGCCTCGCGACTCGCCTGACCGCGCTCGACAAGAAGTGAGTCGGCTGTCGCTTGAATGAAACGGATAACTAAATAAAACCGCAAGAGAAAGGGAGGGCGGCAGCATTTGGAGTGCTTTGACTGGTCGCCGCTTTTAGCCTATGCGAGGAGGCCAAGCGGTGACCAGTCGCCGCACTCCATATAAGCGAGTCTGCCATTCCCTTGCCCTCTGATTTAGCTGAATCCGCATTCGCCTGCAACGGTCTGGCGCAGTCCGCCTGGCTTGTCAGTCGATAGTGGCGGTTGTTACCATCGCCAGCAGTGAGCGAGCAAAACACAGCGCGCCTGATTCCCGCCATTGTTGGCCCGACGGCGTCGGGCAAAAGCGATCTCGGCATTCGCCTGGCGCTGGCCTTCGACGGCGAAATCATCAACCTCGATTCGGTGCAGGTCTACGCCGGCATTCAAATCGCTACCGCGAAAGTACCGCTCGCCGAACAGCGTGACGTGCCGCATCACCTGATCGATATGGTCGAGCCGACCGCCAACTTCACGGCGGGCCAGTACGCGCGGCTGGCTTCAGAGAAGATTGAAGAGATCGAAGCGCGCCGCCGGATGGCGCTGCTGGTTGGCGGCACGGGTTTTTATCTGCGGGCGTTGATCAATCCCCTGTTTGAAAGCCCGCAGACCGACTTGCATCTGCGCGAGCGGCTCAGCCAGCGGCGCGACGAGCGCGGCGCGCAGTACCTGCATCGTATGCTGAATCGCATAGACCCGCGCGCCGGTTCGCACATCAGCCCGCGCGACTGGTCGCGGTCAATGCGCGCTCTGGAATTTTTCTTTCAAACGGGCCGCCGCATCTCCGAGGAGCAACCCGACACGCCGCCGCCGCCGGAGTTCGCCGCGCGCTTGCGCGTCATCGCGCTTGCGCCGCCGCGTGAAGAACTCTACGACCGCATTAACCACCGCGCTGAAGCGATGTTCGCCGAGGGCCTGGTTGAAGAGGTGCAATCGCTGATCGCGGCAGGCGTGCCGCCGATGGCGAAAGCCTTTCAAGCGCATGGCTATCGCCGCGTCATCGAATACCTGCAAGGCCGCCGCACACGCGAAGACGCGCTCAATCAGATGAAGCTCGACACGCGGCATTATGCGAAACGGCAACTGTCGTGGTGGCGCACATGGCCCAATGTGAAATGGCTGCATGGCTTCGGCCACGAAGACGAAGCGTTCAAAGAAGCGAGCGATTACCTGCGCGCGCAACTGGCGGCTACGGCTTCGACAAGCGAATAATCACTGCCTCACCTATAGTGGTTTTCAATTGCATTAGCCTTTGCCACAAAGGCACCAAGGCACAAAGAATCACCAGGTTCTTTGTGTCCCTTTGTGTCTTGGTGTCTTGGTGGCAAGTTCTTCGGCTAAACTGATCTGCAATGCGCTCTAGGGAATGCATCAGGCAGTGCCGCTGCCCGTTTCGGCAATGATGGCTTCGATGGCTTGATCGAGATGGTAGAGTTCAAGTTCATTGCTTTGGCGGTTCAATAACCAGCGCAACCCTTCGGCGACGTGCAGGCGGAGGCGGTCGGGCTGCGCGCTCGCACGCGCGGCATTATCGATGGCCTGTGCCAGCGCTTCGCTCAGCCCGACGATGAAATCGTCTGCGCCGACATCGCCGACGAAAACGATTTCGCCCGCCAGGTATTCGAATTCGCCGCCGAACGGATCGAGGAAGGCATAGCGCTCGGCCACTTTCAACTGCCCGGCGCGCAGGTGCAGAGTGAAGCTGTCGCGTGAGCCTGCGGCGCGTATGGATTCTTCGACGGTGCGGACAATCTCACCCATCAGCCGTTTGATTTCGGCAAGCACTTCGGCCCGGCTGCCGCGCTTGAGCAGCCCTGTGGCGCGCAGATCGTCCGGCATCAGCAAGAGATCGTTGGTTGAGCGCCGCGCATTGAGGGTAGCCATCGGCGTTTGCGGTTCCTCGCTTATCGTCGTCAACGGGTCATCATCCGTGGCCGCGAAAAGCTCCTCACGATTTTCGCTCGCCGACCGGGCAATGTCGCCTGCCACCGGGCGTTGCGCCATATCGATTGCCGGTCGAAAAAATGTAGGATGGTTTACATTATCGGATGGGCGCGCTGGTGATGGCGGGTTGTCAATTCCACGGGCATTCTTGAATTCGCTAGTGGCGTCGCCGTTGTTCGTCGTCTCGCCGAGCGAACCGGTCAACTCGCGCAAGGCCGGCAGAGCGCGCGACATCGACGGGTGATCCGATGGCGCGGCAATCGTATCGTCGAGCGAGAGCGACTGAAAGACGGCTTTCGCTTCTTTGACGACCTCGGATACGTCACCTGTCGCCTCCGCCGTTTTGTGAGATTCCTTACTCAAAGTTTCAGGCAACCCATCGCCAGCCGCCAGCACGTCACTGGCGCTGCGGAAGTAAACGTCAAAGACGCCGCCAAGCTGTCGGCTCTCATCAAGCAGCGCCGCGAGCGCCGCATTCTCGGTCGCCGTCTCGCTCTCGTAAGCTTCGCGCAACGCGCCGTCGCGCGCCGTCAGCACGCGACAGCGGTCATTTTTGATATGCACGAGTGCCGCCAGTCCGCTCGCCATCATTATCTCGATGAACCATTGGCGGTCGCCTTCGCGCGACAGTTTTGTGATGACTTTTTCAAGGTCGGCAAATTCGGTGCTGAGTCGCGTGTAGAGCGCTTCGGCGGTCGCCCGTCCGGCAATCGCTTCGGCGTTGTCGGCGGAGTAACGATAAATGGAAACGCAGCCGCGCTCCTCTCTTGCCGCCGCCGCAATCTGGACAACCGTCGAACGCGAATAATCCGTCAGGCTGCCCGTCGTTTCGCTGTGTTGCGCCAGCAGGCTCGCCGCGACGCGCCCGCGCGCGATCACCACATGGGCATCGGCGCGGCGCAGCGTAACTTCGACCACACCCGAAAAGCCGCCTTCGCACAGATCGGCCACGAGGCTGTCGACGAGTACATAGCTCGTTGCCAAATTTTCGTACAGGATAGTGCCGCGCGGAATGAACATAGGCAATAGGCAGGATTCAGGAGCCAGGATGCAGGATTCAGTTGAGAAAGGAGGCCGGTGTATCGCGCCCCCCTTTTCTTCTGAATCCTGAATCCTGCATCCTGGCTCCTACTTTCTCATCGTTGATTTGAACTTACCTTTTTTTATATCGCTGACCATTCGCGTTGCATGATTGCGTGCAATGAGGGGTTGCGTAGGGTTGACGGCGACCTCTTGCAGCTTGGCCAGCAAGCGCTCAGGCTCGGTGATGCGTTGCAGCCGCAGATCATTCTCGATGGCATCGAGCAATCGTGGCAGGTCGAGCGGCTGGAATTGCTCGCTGGTTTCGATGTCGAACAGGTGCATCTCCTCGGTGGCGATGCCGCGAAAGATGTCGGCCAGTTCGCTGATCTGTGGCTGCTGCGTGTAATTGAAGCGCACCTTGCGCTCGCGCCCGTTCTGCCGCGCCAGCAGCGTCACCCAGCCGAGATGCGAAAAGTCTTTGTCGGCCTGGTACGTGTCGCTCGAATCGAGAAAGCGGGTGGTGTCGAACAACTGGCGAATGCGCGCCATGGTTGCCGGCATCAGTTTGAACTTGTGGTCGAGCAGATCGTCGGATTCGCCGCGCTGGAATCGCAACTCGCCCGCGCCGTCCGCCGCCAGATCGATCTCCATCATCGGCACGTAAAATCGCTTGTTCTCAAATTTGTAATTGAAGCTCCAGCCCGTCACCGATGACGTGGCGACGGAGTTCTGCGCCATCACCGTCAAGGTCAGAACGACCATGGCGCAAACGGCAAGCAGCAGATGCACACTGAACCGGCGTGCCCGGCATCGAGATACAGGCTGCCGGCGCGGTTCAAGCCGCCGGCTCACGACCCTTGCCAAACGACTGACCACTGACCACTGATCACTGACCACTGATTCTCTCCTACTCAAACTTCACCGACACGAGTTTGGACACGCCCGGTTCCTGCATGGTGACGCCGTAAAGCGCGCGCGCCGATTCCATCGTCCGCTTGTTGTGTGTGATGACGAGGAACTGCGTCGTCTGGCTCATCACCGCGACTTTTTCCGAAAAGCGCCCGACGTTCACTTCGTCGAGCGGCGCGTCGACTTCGTCGAGGATGCAGAACGGCGACGGGCGATACTGAAAGATTGCCAGAACCAGCGAGATGGCCGCCATCGCTTTTTCGCCGCCCGACAGCAGCAGCACGTTCTGCAAGCGTTTGCCCGGCGGCTGGGCGATCAGATCAATGCCCGATTCAATGATGTCTTCTTCATCAATCAACACCATCTCGCCGCGCCCGCCGCCGAACAATTCGACAAACATCTGCTGGAAGTTTTGATTGATGTGCACGAAGGCATGACGGAAGCGCTCGCGCGAGCGGCGCTTGATTTCCGCCAGCGCTTCTTCGGTCAGCCGAATCGAATCGAGAATGTCGGTGCGCTGCACGGTGAGGAACTTGAATCGCCCTTCGGCTTCTTCAAGCTCTTCGAGCGCCATCATATTCACAGGCCCCATGTCATCAAGCTTGACGCGCCACTCATCGAGCCTGGCGCGCGCCGCATCAATATCATCGGGGGCCGGGGGCTCGTCATCCGACTCTGATGTCCGAACACTTTCTTCACTATCGCTTATCATCTGCGCTTCATCAGACAGCAATCCTTCGCCAGCCTCTACCGGCCCCTGGCCCCTGGCCCCCGGCCCCAGCCGTTCGGCGGCGCGCGCCAGTTCAACGCTCGTCACCACGTCTTCGAGAGTCATCGCCAGTTCCGAGAAGCAGTCGCGCGTCAGGTGCTCGGCTTCCGATTCGATGCGGGCGCGCTCGACATCGAGGTGGCCACGACGGTCGCGCACCGCTTCGGACTGTTGGCGCAGATTGGTAAGCAAAGTCTCTAATTCATCACTACGATGGCGCGCGGCGGCGAGATGCTCGCTCGCCTTGTTGATCTTTTCCGTGAGCGTCTCGCGCTGCTGCTCGAAGCCTTCGGCAGCGCTCACGGTTTCCGCCTGCGAAGCCGTGATCTGCTCGACGCGGCTGTGGCTTTCATAAAGCTCAAGCCGGTTGCGATTGATGCGGCTGTGCAACTCTTCAGCTTCCGATTCGATGCGGCGCAACTCGGCCTTCGCGGCATGTAATCGCTCAACCCGCGCCGCGACCCCTGCGCGCGCCGTCGACAGTTGTTCAGCAATCTGTTCGACGCGCGCCCGCAATTCGGCAAACGCGCTCTGCTTATCGGCAAGCGACGATTGCACAGCCGCGCGCGAGGCTTCGGCAGCCGCCAGTTCGGCGGACAATTGTTCGAGGCGCGCTTCGATGTCGCGGCGCTCTTCGGCGGCCATACTGATTTCCGAGTCGACGACACGAACGTGCTGCACGGCGCGTTCGAGATCGCGCGCCAGGCCTTCAAGCTGCGACTGACGTGCGGCAGCGGCTTTCTCGTGCTGCCGTAGTTCCTGATCGAGTTGCGCCGCTTCGCCTTCGAGCGAATCGCGCTCTTGTTCCGCTTGCGCAAGTTGCGCGGCGGCGCGCTCGTCTTCTATGCCGAGCGCAGCGGTGCGGGCGCGCAGTTCCTTGATCTCGCGTTTCAGTCCAAGCAGCGAGGTGTTTTTTTGGCCCGCCTTCGCAGCGGTGACGATGTGGCGACCGTTGATCACCTGCTCGCCTTCGTAAGTGACGTAGGTTACGGACGGGTTTTCGATTGATAGTTGCAGCGCGGCTTCGATGTCCGGCACGATGGCAGCGGCGCACTTGTCCGGAAAGGCGCGCTCGACGATGGCTTTGATCTCGCGGCGCACGTTGAGCAAGTCTATGGCGCGCAGCACATCAAGCTGAAAGAGCGGTGCGCTCGCTTGCGGCTCGTTTCGCCGGCGCTCGCCGGTTGGTTGGTTGAATCGCTGTTGATCTGCCGGCTCATCGAATCCTCGTTCGCTCTCATCGCTCGCCTCTTCGCTTTCAAACGGCAGATCATCTATCGGCGAATGATACTCGGATGCCGCGCCAAAGGATTCAACGGATGCATAATCGGCAAGCGGCTCGACCAGCGAAAAATCCGCCGGCGGCAATTGCCGCTCAATCGGAATGTAGTCGCTGTCAAAGCGCGAGCTTGTGTGATGTGCCTCACTATCAACCAGCCAGCGTTCGATGTCGCCGGCTGAAGCGCCATTGGTTTTGCCTTCCGTGTGACCGTTCGCGCCGCCGTTGCCATTTGTTCCCCGGTCGCCGTGTCGCCGCGTCGCCGCGTCTCCCGGTTCCGGCTCATCTTCGCCGCCGTGCAGGCCAACGACGAGGAAAGCGCCGCGTCCAAGTTCTTCCGATTTGATGAACTCGACCCCGGCAAGCGCATCGTCAATCGTCGGCACCAGCATGCATTGCAGTTCGCGCCCGAAGAGGCTTTCGATCAGCTTTTCATACTGCGCTTCGACTTCGACGAAATCGGCCAGCGTGCCGAGCGCGTTGATGCGCGCCGCTTGCTCAGGCGACAGCACCTGCTGCACGGTGTCCGAATAATAAGCGTGATGCGCGTCGAGGTCTTCGAGCGAACGCAAGCGATGCTGGCCGGCGGCGCGCTCGCCGTGAATCCGTTGCAATTCGTCGCGCAGCCGATTGACCTGGTTGCGAATCGTCAGCAGGCCCTCGGCGCGCTCGGCAATGTGCGCCGTGAGTTCCGCAAGCCGCTCTTCATCGCGTTCGACTTCACTGCTCGCGCGGCGGTGTTCGCTCGCTGCCTCATCGTGTCGCGTCGCCGCGCGTTCCTGTTCGGCGCGTAGATTGTTCTGCTTGAGGTCGAGCTTGCGCTCTGCCTCTTCGAGACTGGCGCTCAGGTTCTTGAGCCGCTCGGTGACACCGATTTCCGTGAGCATACGCTGGCGCAATTGCTCGATCTCGTTTTCAGCCTCGCGGACGTGCGCCAGTTCCTGTTGATATTCCGCCTCGCGCGCCAGCAACCCGGCCTGCTCGGCAGTCAATTCAGTTTCCTGCGCGCGCAAGGCCTGCGTGCGGTTTTGTGAATTCTCTTCCAGCAGCGCCAGCCGCGATTCCAGTTCCTGTTGATCGCGATTCAATTCTTCGATGCGCACGCCGAGTTCGCGGAGTTGCTGCTCTTCAAAAGCGCGGCGATTGCGCGCCCGGTCGGCTTCGAGTTCAATAGCGGCAGCCTGCTCGCGCAACGTGGTCAGGTGATCTTCGGCGTTGCGGGCCTCGCTTGATACGGCGCGGTGCTCGGTTTCCGATTCGAGGAGTTGCCCGTCAAGCGCCCCTTTGCTCGCTTCAATCTCTTCAAGCTCGCGGGCGACGCGTTCGATGGCCTCGTTGAGCCGATAGTAATCGGCGGTGAAGACGACTTTGAGCAGCGCGCGCATCTCTTCGCGCAGACGGCGATAGCGGCGGGCTTTCTGCGCCTGGCGCTTGAGGCTGTTCACCTGGCGTTCGATTTCGCTGATGATGTCGTTGAGTCGCGTCAGGTTCTGCTTGGCCGATTCCAGCTTGAGTTCGGCGGCGCGCTTGCGTGATTTGAACTTGGTGATGCCGGCGGCTTCTTCGATGAGTCCGCGACGGTCGAGCGGTTTGGACGAAAGAATCTGGCCGATGCGCCCCTGTTCGATGATGGCATAGTGCGCGCCGCCAAGCCCTGTGCCGGCAAACAGGTCTTGAATGTCGCGCAGCAGGCAGGGCCGCCCGTTCATGAGGTATTCGCTGTCGCCTGTGCGATAGAGGCGGCGACCGACGGTGACGCGCTCGCCGGCAGAGATCGCAATTTTCACGCGCTTGCGCTTCTGATATTTGCGCGACTGGTCGCCGCGTTTATTTTGAAGTGCAGATTCCTTAGCCTCCGCCGGTTCCTGATTCGCGCCTGCCGGTTCGATAGTCGTGGTGGTTGGCTCGCCGTTGGCCTCTATGCCCGGCGCTTCGAGGCGAGCCGTTGATGTATCAAACGCGACGGCTGCCGTCGCGTCGCCCGCCGCTGATGATGCAGCAGGTTCGGCCTGCGCCAGGGCTTCAGTTGATTCATCCGGCGATACGGCATTGTCCGGCTGTGCTGACGATGCGACATTGTCTGATTGCGCCTGTGCGTTTTCGCCGGACTCGTTTTGCTTCATTCCCTCGACGAGCGCGCGCGCTGCGGTCGCGGCGTGTTCGGCTTTCGAGACGACCTCATCATATTCGTTCTCGTCGTCTTTATCGGCATCTGTGTCGCGCGCCGCGATGTCTTCGATAGCCACCATCGTGAGCAGCACTTCGGCCATGCCCTGTGGCTTGCGGTCGCGCGTGCCGTTGAAGATGACATCTTCCATCTTGCCGCCGCGCAAGTTCTTCGCCGACTGTTCGCCGAGCACCCATGAGATGGATTCCGCGACGTTACTCTTTCCACATCCATTCGGACCGACGACGCCGGTGATGCCTTCGCCGAAGACCAGGGTGGTTTTGTCGGCGAACGATTTGAAGCCGTGAATTTCGAGTTTTTCGAGTCTAAACATCCGCTGCTCCGTGGCCGCGCGCGACCACAATTGATTGAGTCTGTCTAAAAATCAGCCACACTATAGTGTTATCGAATTGGCGCTGTCAAACTCAGCGCGAGGCAAAATCTCGCGGGCGATTGGCGCGTGTCCTGCTGACCATGATTCAGGACAATTATTCTATCCCGCCGCCGTGAGGCTCGGCAACAACAATCATCGAGCCGTCAACCGCGCTCGAATCATCTGATCTGTTCGGTGAACTTACAGGAAGGTCTTAAATTGGAGTTAGCCTGTAGGAGCAACCCTCGTAGTTGCCCCTACAGACTAAATAAAATCGAAAGCGCCTCTAACTGATTTACTAATGGCCCTGATCATGTGGCACGGTGACGGTCACGGTACGGCTGGTCGAGTTGCCGCCGCCGTCTGTGCAGGTGATCGTGATGGTATAGACACGGCCACTGCCTGAGCTTGAGCGCTCGGCGCGCAGCCGCACATGATGCGCATCGACAATCTCCCAGTCGGGAGCGGTGTCGCCATCTCCCAATCCACTAACCGGCTCGTTGCTCGACACGCTGAGCGTGCAGGTCGTCGCGCCGCAGTTATCCGCCGAAGTGTAATTCACCGTGACGTTCACCATCTTGTGATTCGGCGGCCACAGCACCGAAGGATTAACCTCGATACCGCTGATTGTCGGCGGCGTGTTATCAATGACGTTGAGCGTGGTCATGCAGGCGTTGCTGTTGTCCGCCAGATCCGTGACCGTCACCGTGATGCTGTGCGGCCCTGTGCCGACCAGCGTGCCCGCCGCAGGGCTCTGCGTAATGACCAGCGAACCCGTCGGCGTCAGGTTATCCGCAGCCGTTACGCTGCCGACGATATTCGGAATCGCTGCCTGGCAATTCGTGTTGGCGGATAAAGTGATCGCCGCAGGGCAAGTGACGGTTGGCTGCGTCAGGTCAATTTTAACCGTGCGGCTTTCGAGCGCGCTGATATTGCCGGCGTTATCGATGGCGCGCGCGTTGACGGTGGTTATGCCTTCGGCGCTGATCATCACCGAAGCGCTTGCGCCTGAGACGACCGTGACGCCGCCGTCGTTGATCCAGTAACGCAGTTCTTTAACTCCACTGCCGCTGTCGCTGCCGTTCAGCATCACAGTGACCGGCGCAGTGTTGTTCCAGCCGTTGGCATTCGCAGCAGGACTGACGTTGGATGCGACAGTCGGAGGCGTCGTGTCGACGAGGGCCGGGAAAGCCAACAACACCGCGCCACTGCGGGCCGCAAGCGTCAGGCTCACCGCGCCGCTGCTGACGCTGTAGGTCGCCCCAGTGAGCGCATCCTGAAGCACTGTGCCGTCGGCAAAGTAAGCCGCCAACGGCAGGCTCGCCGTGTTGCTCGCGTCGCCGTTGTTGAGCGCGACGACCGCCGTTTCGCCGCCGCCAGCGCGCGCAAAGGCGAACGTATTATTGTCTGTGCCGGACGGCGTCGTATCGCCGGTCAGCAAGGTCTCGAACGTGCCGCTGCGCAGTGCCGCGTGTTGCTTTCTGAGATGCGCAAGCTGCGTGTAGTGCGCCACCTGGCTGTTATCTACGGGGCCGTAAACGCTCGCGTCGCCGGCCTCGTCGGCCCAGGGATAAGGCGCGCGATTGTAGGGGTCGTCTTCAGGACCATTGCCGCCGTTGGCGAGCGACGGCGCATTGAGCGCGCCTTCATCGCCATAATAAATCATCGGCGCGCCGATGTAGGTGAACTGGAAAAGCGCCGCCAGCCGCAAACGCTCCTTGGCCTCGGTCAAGCCGCTGTCGCCTGATTCAGTCAGCACATACAGGGCGCGATTCGTATCATGCGAATCGATCAAGTTGAGCATCGCCGCGGTTGCCTGTGGCGGATAGTCTTCGCGCACCGACTTGAGCGCGTGGTCGAACCCGCTCGGCGTCAGGGCAACAATACTGTTACCGCCATTGTTGTCGTTGTCGTTCCAGCTTGCCGCGCCACGCGCAAAGCCCATGACGTTCTTGCGGAAGCGATAGTTCATCACCGAATCGAGTTGATCGCCGGCGAGAAACTGGCTGGCGTCAGGGAAAATCTCGCCGACCAACGGGCCATCGGCTTTGTAAGACTTCGCGTAAGGGCGGAAGTCATGCCACCAGTTATGCGAGATGTCCGGGGCAACGTCGAAGCGCCAGCCGCTCGCGCCGCGATCATACCAGTGCTTCATCACGCTGTCGGTCGTGTCGCGGTAGAAGAAATTGCGCACGTCGGCGC
>JBBWZK010000214.1:0-6140 GCA_039648975.1 Blastocatellia bacterium | reverse complement strand
GTCGTTGTTTGGCCGCGCCATTCCGATTGCCGGCAATGCCGGCGATCAACAGGCGGCGCTATTCGGGCAAGCTTGCACGACACCCGGCATGGCGAAAAACACTTACGGCACGGGCTGCTTCATGCTGTTGAACACCGGCCAGGAGATGGTGCGCTCGCAGAACAATTTGCTGACCACGGTTGCCTGGCAGCTTGGCGATGAGCCGCTGGAGTACGCCCTCGAAGGCAGCGTCTTTATCGCCGGCGCGGCGATTCAATGGCTGCGCGACGGCTTGAAGATCATCGATGCGGCAGCCGACACCGAAGAGATGGCGATGAAAGTTATAGACAACGGCGGCGTTTATTTCGTGCCGGCGTTCGTCGGTCTGGGCGCGCCGCAATGGGACGCCTACGCACGCGGCACCCTCGTCGGCCTGACGCGCGGCACCACCCGCGAGCACATCGCGCGGGCGGCGCTTGAAGCCATCGCCTATCAAACCTCTGACGTGCTGAACGCCATGCGCAGCGATTCAGGCATCGAATTGAGCGAACTGCGCGTCGACGGCGGCGCGGCGCGCAACGATTTTCTGATGCAGTTCCAGGCCGACGTGCTCGGCATTCCTGTCGTGCGCCCGGCGAACACCGAAACGACGGCGGCGGGCGCGGCCTATCTTGCAGGTCTGGCGACAGGCTTCTGGAAGGACATCGATGCGATTACCGACGCATGGCAGCGCGAGCGCGCCTTCGCGCCGCAGATGCAGGCGGACGAGCGCCGGCGGCTGCTCGCCAATTGGTCGCGCGCCATCGAGCGGGCAAGCAACTGGGCGGATAGAGCGTAAATACATCGCTGATTCCTCAGTACAAACCAGATGAGCTATTTTGAAAGCCTGTTTAACGCAGAGGGCGCAGAGGGTTCGCAGAGGACACTATCTCTTCTCTGCATAGCCGCCGCGCGCGAAGCGCATCGCCGCCATCCTGCGACCTCTGCGTTGAAGTCCCTTTCTCAAACCAGGTTGATTGGTTTTGCATTAGGAGCGGAATGAAACCTCAACTCATGACTCCGCCCGTCAGCGCCGCCGAGCGCATCGCCTCTTTGGACACACTGCGGGGGTTGGACATTCTGGTGATGATCTTCGTCAACGACCTGGCAGGCGTTCAGGGAGCGCCGGCCTGGATGAAGCATATCTCTCCACATGACGCAGACGGCATGACGTTTGTCGATGTAGTGTTTCCGGCTTTCCTGTTTATCGTCGGCACGGCCATCCCTTTCGCAATAGGCAAACGGCTCGAACAAGGTGAGTCGCTCTGGCGAGTCTGGAAGCATATTCTCACACGAACGTTGTCACTGCTCATCATCGGCGTCTTCATGGTGAACGAAGAATCTATCTCGACTGAAGGCGTATTGAGTCCGCCGCTATGGTCTTTGCTCATGTACATCGGCGTGATTCTGGTCTGGAACAGGCTGCCGCGCCAGCCGGGAAGAAAACGCACGCTGATGATTGGCCTGCGGATTATTGGCGGAGCCTTGCTCGTCACCCTGGCCTTGCTCTACAGGGGCAGCGGCGAGCCGGGTCTAATCGAGATGCGCCCGCAGTGGTGGGGCATCCTGGGATTGATCGGCTGGGCTTACCTCGTGGCCCGCATCGTCTACACATCGCTCAGGACGCAGATGGCCGGCATCATCGGCATGATCGCGATTCTATATTGCGTCTTCATGGCAAACGCCGTGGGAGCTTTCGCTAACCTGACCTGGATGACGCGCTGGGTCGACATCGGTTCCATGTTGGGTTCGCACGCCGCGATCACTGTCTCTGGAGTCGTTCTCGGAATGATGCTTACATCGAGTTCTCCGTTGAAGACGCACGCACGACGCATGCAGTGGGCTTTGTTGTATGGCCTGGGTCTGGCGGCGGCAGGCTATCTACTGCACGCGGCGCACGACGTCCATCGGATGTTTATCATCAATAAGATTTTCGCGACGCCGCCGTGGTGTTTATGGTGTTCGGCCATCACGGTGTGGTTCTGGATAGCGATCTACTGGCTGATGGACGTTCGCGGCTGGCAGCGTTGGGCCGTCTTGCTGGAGCCTGCGGGACAGAATCCACTCTTTGCTTATGTTCTCGCGCCCGTCCTCTATGCCCTATTCGCGCTCTCGGCGATGGCGCTGGGGAAAGGGAATTTTTATGAAGCGTTGGGCGGCAGCTTTGCCGTAGGCTTTTGGCGCTCGATCATATTTGCCTTCGCCGTCACATGGCTGGCCGGCGGACTGCAACGCGCTGGCGTGCAATTAAAACTTTAGAGCGATGAATGTAGCGCAAGCTGTTAGCTTGCGCAAAGACTCAGGCTTGCGTATGGATTCGCGCAAGCTAACAGCTTGCGCTACATGGGCTACGACGAGGAAAGTAATGAAAAACACTTCGGCAGCGATTGCCTTGATGATTGCCCTTTTGCTCGGCCAATCCGTGGGAGCGCAGGCGAGAATGAAAATTCTCACCAACCATATCGGCTATGAAACGACGGGGCCGAAACATGCGGTGATTCTCGGCAAAGCGGAGGACAATCTCTCCTCATTCAAGATCAAAGAGGCGGCGACCGACCGTGAAGTGTTTTCGGGAACGGCAAAGAAGCTTGGCCCGGTGAAGAAATGGAAAGATTGGCATTTCTGGACTATAGATTTCAACGAGGTGACAGGCGCAGGCGCGTACTACATTGAATGCCAGTCAAGCCGTGGGCCTGTGCGCTCGTTGCCGTTCGTGATTCAAAAGGATCTGCTTGAAAGAAACACGCTTTCGAATGTCATCTACTATTTCAAAGGGCAGCGGTCTTCAGGCTTGCTGGATCAAGCGGATCGGCACTTGCGATTTGACGGAGATGGAGATCAGGCAGCCGATCTTCATGGCGGCTGGTTCGATGCCACAGGGGATTACGGCAAGCATCTGTCGCATCTCTCCTTCTCGACCTATTTCAATCCGCAACAGCAGCCGCTCACGGTTTGGAGCCTCTTCAAGACCTATGAGCAGTTGGATAAGCGCAACGATAAAAATTTCAGGCAGTACAAAAGAAGACTGTTGGATGAAGCCATCTACGGCGCGGATTATCTGGTGCGCGCCAAAGATCCATTAGGGTCGTTCTATCGATCTGTCTCCGCGCCCGGCCCTGAAAAGCGCCCCGAAGATCGCCGCGTCGCGGCTGACATGCAGGGCTTTCAGATTAAGCAGAAGGCGAGCGACGCGGGAGCTTATGGCAAAACCGCTCAGGAGATCGATAACCGCGTCTATGATGTCAGCTACCGTGCAGGCGGCGGCGTAGCTATCGCGGCTCTGGCGATGGCCGGCACGTACAAGGTGTCAGGTGATTTTTCAAACGCGGAGTATCTACGCGCGGCGCAAGCGGCCTTCGACTTTCTGGAGAAGAACAATCTGCGCTTCACCAACGATGGGCAAGAGAACATTCTTGACGACTACTGCGCCTTGCTTGCCGCGACCGCATTGTACAAAGCGACAAAGCAACAAGCCTATAAAGCGGCGGCGGATCAACGTGCAAGCAGTCTGATGAGCCGCTTGACGAGCAGTGGCCGCTATAAGAATTATTGGCGCGCGGATGCGGGTGATCGGCCTTTCTTTCATGCTGCCGACGCCGGTCTACCTGTCGTGAGTCTGCTTGATTATCTGGAAATCGCCGATCAGAAGACGCAACAGAAGGTTATCGAGACGGTCGGAAAGGCGATGACATTCGAGCTTGAAGTGACTGAAGAAGTCGCCAATCCTTTCGGCTATAGTCGCCAGTTGGTGCAGAATAAAGCGGGCGTCAGGCGGACGAGTTTCTTCTTCCCGCACGACACAGAGGTTGCTCCGTGGTGGCAGGGAGAAAATGCCCGCCTCGCTTCGATGGCGACAGCGGCCCTGCTGGCTGCGAGATACTTCAAGCAGGACAGGGTTTTTCATGACCGGCTACAGTCCTATGCCTGGAACCAGTTGAACTGGATATTGGGACTTAATCCGTTCGATTCCTGTATGCTGCAAGGCTCAGGAAGAAACAATCCGCCGTATATGTTTTTCGACTCCTATGAGTACACGAATGCGCCGGGCGGCATCTGTAACGGCATCACGGCAGGCTTTTTGGATGAGGACGACATCGATTTCAACCTGAGCGTCGCGCAAACCGGCGCTGATCATGATTGGCGATGGGGCGAGCAATGGCTGCCGCACGCATCGTGGTATCTTTTGGCGTTGTCTGCGCGGCTGTAGAGTAAGGTGGGATCGGCTCATGGCTTTTTCAGGCGGCTGTACCGCTTGGCTGTGCGGTGAGTCTCGGACTCACCGCGCGAGGATTCAGCTTTTTCTTTTGGGGCTATGCCCCAATTGGCGGCGTAGCCGCAAGCATGAAACGGCAATTGATACGGAAAGGCCAAGCCTTTCCGCACAGCCAAGCGGCACAGCCGCAAAATTGAGCCGCAAAACTTGTGTAGAAACTAAGGGCTGATGCGCAGGGTTTGATGCTATCGCCGACTCCGTCGGCTGTTTCCTGCATCACTGCATAATTGGGTAAGAAATATCGCTCGGAGGGCAATCTCTAAAATGAAACGAACTCGATTGCTATTCTCGCTCATCATGGTCGTGGCGCTGGTCTCATCAGATGTAGCCAGCGCCAGAGTCAGTAGTAGTCCAAAACGCGATGCGAAATGGCGTGCCGTGCATGTGCTGGAGTACCTGAACGATGCCGACCTGGAGGTGTTAGGCCAGAACATTCCGAAGCTGGCGGCGATGGGCATCAATGTGGTGATTCTTGAGGTCGACTACAACTTTGAGTTCAAGTCGCACCCTGAGCTTCGTCGTGGAAAAACGCCGATTACCAAAGCTGGAGCCCGTAAACTGGCTGACCTCTGCCGAAGGCAAGGGATTCGCTTGATTCCGGAGTTTCAATCTCTCGGCCACCAGTCGTGGGAGGCGGAAACCTTTCCACTGCTGACGGTCTACCCGAAGCTCGATTTGACGCCCGGCGCATTTCCAAACAACAAAGACATCTATTGCAGGGAGTGGGATCTGTTGAATCCGGAGGTCAATCGGATCGTCTTCGCATTGATGGACGAGATCATTGATGCGTTTCGCGCCGACGCGCTGCATGTAGGAATGGACGAAGTATTCTTACTCGCCTCCGAGCAGTCCCCATCAACTAAAGGGAAAGACCCTGCGAAGCTATTTGCCAAAGTGGTCAATGACCTGTATGAGCACCTGGTCAAGCAGCGCCACATTGAAATGCTGGTGTGGGGCGACCGCCTGATCGATGGCAAGAAATATGACTTTGGCGAGTGGGAAGCGTCTGTCAATGGCACCGCCGCCGCCATTGATATGATCTCGAAGGACATCATCATCTGCCCCTGGCACTATGAACCGAGAGACGCCTACCCGTCCATCCCTATGTTTCTTGAGAAAGGCTTCCGTGTGCTTCCTGCAAGTTGGAAAAAGGTGGATGGCGCACAAGCCTTGATCGACTATAGCCAGAAGCAGGAAAGCCCAAAGATGCTGGGCCACCTGTTCACGACCTGGGGAGTGAAGAAGGAGCAACTGGTTGACCATCCACCGCTCGTGGAAGGCTTGAAACGCCTGCGCAGCAATGGCACTCAGGGCGGCATGAGCGAACGAAGGTAGCGAAAAGCGTTGTCACCTGCGCCTAGTGGGGCCGACTCTCGATGCTTCCGGCACACCGGGCGGCCTGCTATAATTATCCGGCATATGGAGTCTTCGCTCACCTCAGTGCTGGTGAAGCTGGCGCTGGTGTTTTTGCTGGTGCTGGCAAACGGCTTCTTCGTCGCCGCCGAGTATGCGCTCGTCAGCGTGCGCCGTTCACGCATCGATTCACTGGTCGCTCAAGGAAATAAGCGCGCGCAGAAGGTGATGCGCGTACTTGAGAATTTGACCGCCTACATCTCTGCCACGCAATTGGGCGTCACGTTGGCGAGCTTGGCGCTCGGATGGGTCGGCGAAGAGACCATGGCCGAAATCCTCGGCCCCATCTTTCAACGCCTCCTCGGTTCGTTCTCTGCGGTTGCGGCGCACACCGCTTCAATCGTGCTCGCTTATGTGTTGATCACTTACATGCACGTTGTCCTGGGAGAGTTAGTCCCCAAAGCGATCTCACTTGAAAAAGCCGAAGTGGTTGCTC
>JBBWZK010000213.1:0-9738 GCA_039648975.1 Blastocatellia bacterium | reverse complement strand
GATCTCGTCGGGAATGATGCCGCGCATGGCTTTCTTCAAAATGCTTTTCGTCTGCGAGCCGCGCAGCTTGAAGAGCGCCGGAATCTGCTGCGCAAACTCGATCAGCTTGTGATCGAGCAAGGGCTCGCGCGCCTCAATCGAATGCGCCATGCTCATGCGATCCACTTTCGTCATGATGTCGCCCGGCAGATAGGTTTTGCTGTCGAGATAAAGCAGGTGATCGAGACGTTCCGATGAGCCGGGCGCAGCGAACAGCTTGCTGAACTTGTCCGTCGCATTGTAGCGCGACAGCAGGCGTTGGAAATCGCTCGACAGCAATTGCTGTTTCTTGTCTTCATCAAAGCACGAAATGCTGTCGATGTAACGCGCCCCCGGATCGAGCGCGACGTTGCGCAGAAAGTTCTTGCCGTACACGTGACGCGGCAGCCAACGGCTGGCGCGCAGCATGAGATTGCGGCGAAAGAAACCGGGCACGCGCTCGAATTTTTGGCGCTGCCGGTCGATCAGATAACGCTCATAACCGGCGAACAACTCGTCGCCGCCATCGCCCGACAGCACGACCGTCACGTGCTCGCGCGCCATCTTCGAGACGATATAGGTCGGCACGCTCGACATATCGGCGAACGGCTCGTCGTGATGCCAGACGATCTCTTCGACAATGCGGCAGACATCAGGCGTGACGATGAATTCGTGGTGATCGGTGTTGAAGTGCCGCGCCGCGATGCGCGCATAGTGCAGTTCATCATGGCTGGATTCCGTGAAGCCTATGGAAAAGGTCTTTACCGGGCGATTCATGGCGCGCGCCATCATGGCCACGACGGTCGAGGAATCGATGCCGCCGGAGAGAAATGCGCCCAGCGGCACGTCGCTCATCAAGCGCATGCGGACGCTTTCGGCGATCAACTCGCGCAGCCGCTCAATGTAATATGCTTCGCTTTCGATTTTTTCATCAGGCTCTTGCTCAGGATAGTTGAAATCCCAGTAGCAGCGGGTCACCAGAAAGCCGTCTTTGAAGGTCAGCGTGTGGCCGGGCGGCAGCTTGCGTATGCCGCGAAAGGCGGTGTGCGGGTCGGGCACGTAGCTGAAGGAGAGGAAATCCGAGATGGCGTCGAGATTGACGGCGCGCGGCACCAGCGGATGTTGCAGCAACGATTTAATCTCGGAGCCAAAGACCAGACGATTGCCGGCGAGCGCATAATGCAAAGGCTTGACGCCGACGCGGTCGCGGGCGATGAAGAGCTTGCGGTTGCGCTTATCGTAGATCGCAAAGGCGAACATGCCGCGCAGCCGCTTGACGCAGGCTTCGCCTTCTTCTTCGTAGAGGTGGATGATCGTTTCGGTGTCGGTGTTGGTCTTGAACGCATGGCCGCGAGAGATGAGTTCGTCGCGCAGTTCGCGGTAGTTGTAGATTTCGCCGTTGAAGACGATCCACACCGTGCCGTCTTCATTCGAGATCGGTTGATGGCCGGTGAACAGATCGATGATCGACAGCCGTCGCATGCCGAGCGCGACGCCGTCTTCGACGAAGAAGCCTTCATCGTCCGGGCCGCGATGCTCGATGACGTTGCACATCTGCGCCAGCACGTTGCGCTGCTCGGCGGGCGACAGTCTTTCTTCGGGTTCAAAAAATCCAGCGATACCACACATACTGCAACCTTCGATTCATCTCTTGAGCATGATGATCGTGTCGCCGCGCTGCGTCAGGGCGAGCGAACGAATCCACGGATTAAATTTCAGCTTCTCGACGATCCAGCGCTTCAAGCGACTATGGCTGACTGCCGGGTCAGAGGTGTCTATCAAATCGAGCAGCGAATAAAACTGCGCGAAGCCGGCCTCGCGTCCGAGCCCGCATAACTCGGAATAAGTGAACCAGTGAACTGCCGGCAATTGCGTATAGTTGGCCAGGCGCGGGTCGTAGTGCAGATGATGATGCACGAAGCTTTCTTTGAGCAGCGGGGGCAGCCAGTTGAAGAAGCGAAACAGGAATTCGCCGTTGTCGCCGGTCATCGATAACCGATGACGATTGGTCGTCGTGATGAAAGCAATGCCGCCGGGCGCGAGCACGCGGTACATTTCATCCAGGCTGCGGGTCGGCGAGACGACGTGTTCGAGCACGCTGTCGCAAAAGACAACCTGCTGTGAAGCGTCGGCAACCGGTATGCGTTCGGCAGCGCCTTCCAGAACGTGCGCCGCATCGTTGAGATACTGGCGCGCCGATTCGACAAACAGCGGCACAGGCTCGACGCCGATGACGTTGAACTGGCGTTCGAGCAGATGCTTGACGGCCTGCGGTCGCGGGCCGCAGCCGAGCACAACGATGTTGCGCGCGCCGTCGAGATCAATCAGCCGGTTGAGCCGCGCCAGCAAGCGTTCGAGTCGCGGCGTGTCGTCGGCTTGCGCGTCGAGCGTCGCGGTGAACTTTTTGAGCGCCAGGCGGTCGAGACCGGGATAGCCTTCGGCCAGCTTGCGCCCTGCATAGAGATCGCGCGCCGACGGCGCTCGGTCGGGCAACGGCTTGTCGGTTACTTGGGTCAGGCTCTGCGACATAGCTAAATTGGTGTCCTTCAAAACCAGTAAAGCACTAATGCGCTCGATTCTTCAGGTGACGCTGGGAGCGCGAGCGTCTCGCCCGCCATCTTACGCATTCGAAAAGTTGCGGGCGAGACGCCCGCGCTCCCAGGTATTTCTCATTTCAATTCACGCGCCGCGCGCCGATGACCAGAGCGCGCCGTCGCCGGCAGGTTGCGCGCTCATCTGGTCGCTGACCGCCGCGCCGCTCGGCGCTTCGCCGGCGTGAATGCGCCTGAGCGAGGCGGTGTATGCAACGAGATAGTAGAGATACCAGGAATATTCCGCCGACTGAAAAAAGCTGCACACAGCATAGGAGATGATCACCGCTTGCAGGCCAACGCTGATGTAATAGGTCTCGCGCTCCGTGGCGCTCCAGGCGGCGCGGCGGGAGTAAGTGTCGCGCTCGATGCGCCTGAGCGAGCGGAGCGGTGCGAAGATCAACACCAGATAGGCAGCAAAGCCGGCGAGGCCAAGTTCGGCGGCGACCTCGATGTACGAGTTATGCGCGACCAGTTGGCGAATCGAATAGATGCCGTAGTTGCCGACGCCGACGCCGATGATCGGATGATGTACGATGACATCGAGGCCGCGCGCCAATAACTGCTGACGCTCCTGCGCCGAATTCGTCTTATCTTCGCTGTTATGCAGAATCGTGAAGATGCGGTCACCGTAGCCGCTCGGCATGGAGACGACGAAAGCGCCGGCGATCAGCAGGCCAGCAAGGACGGTCACCAGACGTCTGCCGCGCCCGGCTTTCCACATCAGCACGCCGCCGATGGCGACCAATCCCAGGAAGCCGCCGCGCGAAAACGAAACGACAACCGCAAACGCCAGCAGCGCCGCGATCAGAAAAAAGGCGAGGCGCTTGATGCCTTTGCTCGTCAATCCGAAGACGACGGCAAAGGGCATGATGAGATTGACCGTCATGGCCAGCTCGTTGGGATTGGAAAAGAAGGTGCCGTAACCGGCGATGCGCACCAGCTCGCCTGCGCTATTGAGGCTGGTCGCGCCGCGAAAATAATTCAACACGGCGCTGGCGGCGACAAAGACGCCGCAGAAGATCAGCAGCTTCATGAAGCTGCGCAAGCGCGCCCGCGTATCGATTAGATTGAGCATCAGCACGAAGATGGTGACGACCTTGAAGAACGAATCGCTCAAGGTCTCGATGCTGGTTTGCGGCGATACCGCGACGGGCGTGAAGGCGATGGCGAGCAGCAGGATGACCGCCAGCATCTTCATTTCGAGCGGCCAGATGGTCAGCCGGTTGCCGCGCGACATCTGCGAGCCGATGTAGGCGAGGATGGTGAAGATGGCAACGATCTTGACGATCTGAAAAACTTCAAACGCGCCCGGCACCAGATCGTTCGGGCGTATGTAGAGCATCATCGTTAACAGAAACAGACCGCCGAAGGCCACGCGGCTCGACCCGCGCTTGGCGGCCTGCTCGCCTGCCTGTGCCGCCGCGTCGTTGGACGGCAGCGCCGCGCTGTCGTGGGTTTGAGTCGATGGACGCAAGTCGGCTGCGGCGCTCGCCTCGCGCCCTTGAAACAACAAGCCCGCTTTGTCCTTGTCGGGAAACATGAGCTTCCAACATTTCATGTAGGGGCGACCCTCTGTGGTCGCCCCAGACTACGAATCCACTGGTTGAATCAAAAGTCGAGCGTCGCATTCTGGGGAGGCCACAGAGGGCCTCCCCTACATGACTGCTATATCATGGCGCTTCGGTTGCCGATGACAGGCCGAGGCGGCGCGAGCCTGAGCGATAGACACGCCGCAATTCGGTTTTCTCTTCGTCGGTCACTGCGCCAACCACCAAGGCGACGATCACGAAGACCGCGCCGAATGTGGCCGAGCATACTATCAAGGCGATGAGCACGCGCACGTTGCCGAGCGCCGCTTTGACGAAGTAAGCCGCCACCGCCGCCAAACTCGACGCCGCAACGGTGCGCAAGATGGGCATAAGCTGGCTGAGGTGCGCCGCGCGCACGCCGAGCCGCCGCGCCACCTTGACCATCATCACGGCGGTGTCAAACAACTGTGCCGCCACCGTCGCCGCAATCGCGCCCATCAACCCGGCGCTCTGAATGCCTAAATAAAGCGCCGCCGCCGTCACAGGGATCATCAGCAGCGACAGCTTCAGCCGATAGAATTTCAAATCATCGAACGAGCGCAGGAAGGCTGTGTAAACGCACAAGTACATCGGCAGCAGCAGCAGGTTGATGGCGAAGATATCGGCGCTGGCAACGTAGTCTCTGGTAAACAACAGCGTGATGATCTCTGTGCGCAGCACGAACATCAGCACATAAGTCGGCACGTAAAAGAACGCCAGCTTGCGCATGGCGCTGGCCCACAGGTTGATGACGCTTTGGCGGTCTTCGGTCGTCTGCATGCGAGCCACTTCGGGCAGCAGTATGCTGACCACCGATTCATAGAGAATCCCGAGCAGCGGCAGCTCGAAACAGCCGACCGCGTAAATCGCAAACATCGCCGGCTCGAAATAATGCGACACGAAGTAATTGTGCATGTCGGCTTGCAGGCCGTAAGCCAGCGCCCCTAAGCCAAACGGCAAGGCGTTGGCGAACTGCGCTTTGAATAATTGCGGATCGAAGGCGCGCCAGAACCGGCCATAGCGTTTGCGTAGATAAGTGAAAAGAATCACACACAGTACCGCGCCCTGCACGACTGCGGCAATGACGATGGCCTGAATCGTGCCGAAGACCAGCCCTGCGGCGATCAGCAGCGCGCTCTTGGTAAACTGGATGATCACCGTGAAGGTCGACGCCGAGCGCACGTCGCCGTCGGCGATGGTGACGACTTCGAGCAGCGATCCCAGAAGCCACAACAGAATCGCCGCGCCGATCAGCGGCACATAAGGCACCAGGTCATCGGTCTTGAAGACGTGCGTGATCCATTGCGGATAAAGCGCGAACAGCAGCGCCGTCAAGCCGCCGAGCCCTGCGTAAAAGATCAGCACGTTCATGATGACGTGCGCCTTGCGATCCGGATGGCGCGGCAGGAAGTAATAGATGCTGATGCTGACTTGCAAGCCGAGCAGCGTCCCCATCGTCGTCATGACCTGAAAAGCCTGTTTATAAAGTCCGAAGTCGGACTGGCCGAGGACGCGCACCAGCACCAGCGGCAGCGGCAGCGTCAGCGCATAGCCCGCCACTTTGGCGACGGCGAGCACCGCCGCGCGCTTGCTCAACGCGCCCTTCGTGGCTGTGGATCTATCCGAGTTCATACTGGCGGTTTGCAGGGATGCTTGCGGCTTGGCCGCGTGCCTGCAGCAAGGCGGTCTTGAAGGCCGCAAAGCCGCTCGTGCTTTGAATGAAGTGGGGGAGATCGTATTCGGCGTGAATGCGTTTGAGCGCCAACGGATGGCTGTGCTCGTCGTTGAGGCCGCTCTCGACCGTGACGGCGCAGGTGTAACCGGCGCGTTCGACTTCGCGCGCCACCGCGTCGTTATAATCGCCGTTGGGGTAACAGAACAGGTCGACCGGGCGGCCAATTTCGGCAGCGATGCGTTGGCGCGACTCGACCAGCTCGCGCCGCACATGCTCAAGGGTGACGTTCGGCAGAATCGGATGCGTCGCCGTGTGCGAGCCGATTTCGATGCCGGCAGCGCTCATCTCGCCAACCTGCTCCCAGGTCACCGAAGCGTATTCGGGCGGCGGCGCGGTCGGCAACTCGACGCCAAAGGCAGTCGCCATGCGAGCAATGGCGGCATCCTTCTCGTCATCCGCAATCGCTTTCAATAGCGAATTCACCTTGTCCGCAGAACAGAAGACCGAATCAGTGCGCTCGAATTCGACGCAAAACTCATGCTCGCGCAGCCTGCCCTCGATGCTGTGCGCCCCTGCGCGAGCCACCAGATAACGCAGTTTGTCCGTCCATAACCATTTCTTCTGATCGACGAAATCGGTGACGACAAACATGGTCGCCGGCAGGTTGCGCCGCCGCAACAGCGGAAAGGCAATCTCGTAAGCGTCGCTGTAGCCATCATCAATTGTAATGGCGGCTATATTTGCCGGAAGACTCTGCCGATTGGTCAGCCGCTCGGCGATGAAAGACAACGGCACGACTTGATAATATCGCGTCAGGTAATCGAGCTGTTCCGCAAACACGCGCGCCGCCGTCTTGATGTCCGTAGGGCTGTGCGTAAAACGATGGTAGGTGACGATCAGCGCCTTGCCGCGATTGGCAAGACGGAATGGCGCGAAGAAACCCATCGCCTGCATTAAATTGAGCATCTGCTGTTTCATAGACGGGTCTCAGGTCTTATAGTTCAGCAACCGGCGGCCTGCAATAGTTTTCAATGTCTGCCTGGGAGCGCGGCCATCTTGTCCGCTATCCCTTGACGGCGAACGCCCGGCGGGCAAGCGGGCCGCGCTCCCAGGACTATTTCATGCGATTCAAGACGACGCCGAGCAGGTCTTGAGCGGTAAACGGCCCGATGGCCTGCGCCATCTCAGCCGTCGTGATCGCCCCCGACTGCACCACCATCAACGTTGTGTCGGTGAACTTCGCCAGCAAACTCGCATCGCCCATCTCGAGCAGCGGCGACGAGTCGAAGAGGATGAAATCGTGGTCGGCGTCGAACAGTTGCAGCATCTTCCAGAAGCCCGGCGCGGCCAGCAACTCCACAGGATTATCGACGCGCTTGCGGCACGGCAGCACGTTGAAGCCGAACGGCTGCACGCGCATGGCCGCAGCGCCTGCGGGCAGCTTGCCGTTGAAGGCTTCGACCATGCCGATGTCTGTGGTCAACCCTAGCCGTTCGAGCACCGCAGGCCGCAACAGATCGCAATCGACGACCAGCACGCGCTGGCGTGCGCGAGCCAGCGCGCAGGCCAGGTTTAAGGTCACGGTCGTGCGTCCCTCGCCGTGATTGGCCGAGGCGACCAGCACACGCTTGAAGCCGCGTTCGGCGGCGCGCGAGATCAAGGTCAGGGCCAGCTTGTTGAACTGCTCTGAGGCGCGGCGGTCGTTGGCGAAGACGGCCGACAGGTGCGGATCGATGCGGCTGACATCAATCGTCGCTTCGCGCGTCGGCTGCGCCGTCGAGCGCCGGGTCAGCGCCCCTGTGGCAGCCTCCTGCCGCGCGCCTTGATCGAAAAACGAGCCCGCGCCGAGCGAATAACGCAGGAAGCTGAAGCGCGAAGATTGGCCGCCGCGCGCCGGCTTGCGTTCTCGATTGACTTCAAGGCTGCGTTCAAGATCACGCCCGAAGTTGCGCTCAAGATTCCGCTCCGGATCGCCGTCCAGATCGCGCTCGAAGCCGAGTTCGCTGTCCAGTGCAGCGCGCTCAAAGCCGCGCGAGTTGTGAATCGTCCGTTCGTCTTCAACGTCGATGACGTCGATCTCGTCAACTTCGACATCGGCCACCTTGTGTGCCGCGTCTTCGCTCTCTGCTCTCAACAATGCTTCGTAAACTTTTCCCATCGGGTCAACCTTTCGCTCTCTACTTGCTGCCGAGTATGTGGAAGATGTGCGTGAAATTCAATATAAAAGCGAGAACCGGAATGATTGCCGCGCCGAGCAACAGAAACCGCAGGCGGCGCGCGAACTGCCGCCGCGCTTCCGTGTTGCGCTCCGTCGCGGTGAGGTTTTCAGGCAGCAAGGCGACGACCGGCACGCCGAGGAAGTATTTAATGTCGCGCTCGTCGTGAATGCGCGTGAAGCGCGGCAATTCGACGATGACGGCGGCCACCAGAGCGGCTCCCAGAGCCATTGCCAGAGCAAACATCATGAGCTTGGCGCGGCCCGGCGCGGCGGGCTGCTGCGGCAGATTCGGTTCGTCGACGATTTGAAAGAACGGCGCGGCGGGGCCGGCTGGCGATGGTTGAAATACGCTCAAGGCTTCCTGTCGCTTGAGCAGTTGCGTGTAGCGTTCCTTCAAGCCTTCGGTCGTGTAATCGCTTGCCGAGCTGTAGTCGCCGGCGACCGGCGCTGCCGACACCAGCGGCGCGGCAACCGTCGGCACGCCGCCGTGAGCGGCGGCCTCTTGCTTGCGCCCGAGTTCGCGTTCGACGATTTCAAGCTCGGTCTCCGTGCGCGACAATTCGGTTTGCATCTGGCGAAGCTGTTGCGCTTCGGGTGTGGCCTGACTGGTTCGCGTGCCTTCGCCGCTGGCGCGCGCTTCAATGATGCGCTGCTCGACGTCTGCGAGTTGTTCGCGGGCGGTGACGAGTTTGGGGTACTTGTCTGTGTACTGTTCCAGATAATGCTTGATTTGCGCTTCAAGCTCGCCTTTGCGTCTGAGCAGCGCGCCCATCGAACTATTGCCGCGATCATCCGTGGGCACGGCGATGCGGACAATCTCCTGCTGCTGAACGATGGCTTTTTTCTGATTGGCAATCTGCTGCTGCAAGGCGTACTGGCGGTCGTGCAGTTGTTCGACCGAAGCCGAGATGGCGTTGCGTTCAGAGCGTGCGCGTTCGGCGTAGCCGGCGGCGCGGCTGGCTGCCGAGGCGGAAGCGGCGGAAGCGGCGCGCGTGCGGTGGTTCTGCGCCAGTTGCGATTCGAGATCGGCAATCTCGCTGCGAATCTGCCGCGCTTCTTCGGTGGCCTGGTGCTCAAGCGTGGCGTTCGCCTGATTGAAGACGCCGAGCAGATCGCTGACGACCTGCTGCGCGACTTTCGGATCTGTGTCACGGAAGGCGAGCGTAAAGGATTCGGGGAAGTTCGAGTCGCTGCGGTACTTGGTTTCCAGTTTGATGGCGCTGGCCAGATCGCTGGTGGCGCGATCCATGTTCGACACCGGCGCGAAGAGATGATAGCGATTAATCAGACCTTCGAGATTGGCGCGGCTGGTGATCTGTTCGGTGACGGCGGCAATCTGCGCGCTGTTGGCCTGGCGGTCGTAAATCTGCCCCGAGACGACGATGCGGGTGCGCGATTCATACAGGTGTGGGACATTGATGACGACGACGAAGGCCGCCAGCAGCACGATGACGGTCACGAAGGCGATCAACATCGCGCGTCGCCGTAGGATGTCGAAGATGTCGGTTAAATTGCGCGGTCTGAAGCTTCCCATCGTTGCCTCTCGAATCAGCAAAGTCAGAGTGGGGGCCATTGCCCGGGGCCAGACGCCCTCTCATTCAAGGGAAATTGGCAATTTGACTGAAATTCCACAAAGACTTGCCGATGGCCGGCGCGGTTTCAGGC
>JBBWZK010000208.1:0-11897 GCA_039648975.1 Blastocatellia bacterium | reverse complement strand
ACCCAGTCTCGGGTTGCAGGCGGTGGTTGGCATAACGGGAAAGTGAGAATGCGTCTTTAGTACAACTGCCGTCGATTGGATTTGGCTGCATTGAACTTGCTTCATGCCGTGCGGCGGTGATCGATGTCAAGAAACTGAGCTTGAAAATCGAGATGCTGCTTGGCGTCAACGCTTTTAATCAGCGACGGATTCACTTTGACTTCATCGATGAGCGAGTTTACATCATCGAATGAAAGGATGAGCCGTATGCCAGTTCAGCGAAATGATTGGTCGTTGCAGCGCAAAGGACAGATTGATCAGGATCGGCACAAAGAGCGGGTGCGCGAGGCGATCAAGAAAAATCTCGGCTCGATTGTGTCCAACGAATCGATCATTTTGTCGGACGGCAAGCGGATGGTGAAAGTGCCGATTCGCTCGCTCGATGAATACAAGTTTCGCTTTGATTATCGCAAGAAAAAGCACGTCGGCACGGGCGATGGCAAAACGCAGGTCGGCGACGTGATCGGGCGCGAAGGCCAGCCTGGCCCAGGCGTCGGCACCGGGCAAGGCGCCGGCGACCAGCCGGGCCAGGAATACTACGAAGCCGAGGTTGATATAGACGAGATCGCCAAACTGATTTTTGAAGACCTGCACCTGCCTTATCTCGAAGACAAAGCCAAGCAGGCGGTGCAGTCGAAGACGACGAAGTTCACAGAGATTCGCCGTGCAGGCATCCTGGCGAATCTCGACAAGCGCCGCAGCATCCTCGAAAACATCAAGCGCACGGCGCGCGAATCGGGTGACGCCAAACTTGGCCGCTTCAAGAAAGAAGACCTGCGCTATCGCACATGGGAAGAACAGGTCAAGTACGAATCGAACGCCGTCGTCATCGCCATGATGGACGTTAGCGGTAGCATGGGCGATTTCAAGAAGTATATCGCGCGGTCGTTCTACTTCTGGATGGTGCGCTTCCTGCGCACCAAGTACGATCACGTCGAAATCGTCTTCATCAGCCATCACACGGAAGCCAAGGAAGTCTCGGAAGAGCAATTCTTCACGCAAGGCGAATCGGGTGGCACGGTCGTGTCGTCGGCCTATCGGCTGGCGCTCGATAGTATCGCCGAACGCTTCCCGCCGCGCGACTGGAACGTTTATCCGTTTCACTTTTCCGATGGCGATAATTATTACTCGGACAATGATGAAGCGGTGCGGCTCGCCGATGAGTTGATCTCGACGTGCAACCTGTTCGGCTATGGCGAAATCGGTGAGGAGGGCGCGTCGAGTTACCGGCGGTCGTCTGGCGCATTGCTGTCAATCTTCAAAGATCGCTTGAAGCATCAACAACGGTTCGTCGGCGTGCGCATTGACGATAAGGAAGACGTCTATCCGGCGCTCAAAGAATTCTTTGGCAAGCGCGGCGAGCAGGCTTGATTTCTGGGAGCGCGGGCATCTTGCCCGCCAATCTTGCACATTCGAGGCGTTGCGGGCGAGACGCCCGCGCTCCCAGGCTCGCAAAGCTTAAGGAGAGGGCAAAGAATGAACGACAGGGAAGTGAAGGAACTCGAAGAAGCGGTGGAGCAGATCTGGGAAATCGCGACGGTGAAGTTCGGCCTTGATCCATTCCCCGTGCGTTTCGAGATCGTCCCGGCGTCGGTGATGTACGAGATCGGCTCTTATGCGCTGCCGGGCCGCTATTCGCACTGGACGTTCGGCAAAGCCTATCACCGCCAGAAGATGATGTATGATTTCGGCCTGTCGAAGATTTACGAAGTCGTCATCAACTCGAACCCCTCGTATGCCTTCCTGCTCGAAACCAATTCGATTACGCAAAACATGATGGTCATCGCGCACGTGCTCGGCCATGTCGATTTCTTCAAGAACAATGTTTATGTCTCGAAGACCAATCGCCGAATGGTGGACGAAGCGGCAATCCACGCGCGGCGCATGACGGAATATGAATTCAAGTATGGCCGCAAGGTTGTCGAAGAATTCCTCGACGCGTTGCTGTCAATCGAAGAGCACGTTGACCCGAATCTCTTCATCCGCAAAGAATCGCGCAACGCCGATCAGCGCGCCAGGGACGAGCAAGGCAAGCGGCGCGAGGGCCGTTATGATGATCTGTTCGCCAAAAGCGAGTTGGAAAAAAACTCGCCGGACAGTGAAAAGGACGAGAAAAGAAAACTCCAACCCGATCACCTGCTGCCGGAAAAAGACCTCGTCTATTACCTGATGAAGCACTCGCCGATACTGGAAGACTGGCAGCGCGACGTGATGGCGATGATTCACGAAGAGATGGCCTACTTCATCCCGCAGATGCAGACCAAGATCATGAATGAAGGTTGGGCGTCAATCTGGCATTCGCGCATCATGCGCGAGCTTGACCTGCCGACGAGCAATCATCTGGAGTTCGCTGAACTGCACGCCGGCGTCGTCTCGCCGCATAAGGGACAATTGAATCCTTACTATCTCGGCTACCGCATCTTTGAAGACATCGAAAAACGCTGGGATAATCCGACCAAAGAAGACCGCGAGAAGTTCGGTCGTAAGGGTGGCCAAGGACGCGAGAAGATGTTTGATGTGCGCGAACTCGATAATGACATCTCGTTCCTGCGCAACTATCTCACCGAAGAACTTTGCGAAGAGCTTGACCTGTTCGTCTATCAACTGATTGACGAAGAAGAGTGGACGGTCACGGAAAAGGCCTGGGAGAAAGTCCGTAACCAGCTTGTCGCCAACATGACGAACTTCGGCTTTCCTTACATCGAAGTCGTCGACGGCGATTACAACCACAATCGCGAGCTTTATCTCATGCATCGGTTCGAAAGCATCGAACTCGACATGAAATATGCCCGTAAGACGCTCGAATATGTTCACAAGCTCTGGGGCCGCAAAGTGCATCTCGAAACCGTGGTTGATGAAGAGCCGCTGGTGTTGCACTTCGATGGCCAGGAGCACGACGAAGATTGAAGCGCACCTCTGCACTTCAATCATTAACGCAATATTCATTCGCCGCCGCTTGTACCAACCCGCCCGCAAACGGTAAAGTGCAATCTTGATCGCTTAGTCACCTGTCACAGAAAAACAAGATTGAAAAGGAAGCCTCATATGCACAATCGTAGTCTGCTTGCCGTGTTGCTGGCGGCGGCGGTTGCCGCGCCGCTGCTTTTTTCAACGCCCGCGCAGGCGTGGGGCGAAGAAGGGCATCGCTATATCAATCGCGTTGCCGCCGACCATATCCCTGATGACGTGCCGCCGTTTCTTAAAGCGGCGGCGGCGCGGCTCGCCTTCCTGGGGCCGGAGCCGGATCGCTGGCGCGACAGTAAGGAACTTTACAAAGCCCTCAGTGAAGTCAATGGGCCGGATCATTTCATTGACATAGATAAGCCGGAAAACTTCAGCGCGCTGCCGAATGATCGCTATCAATATGTCCTGTGGCTGCGCGCGCAAGGCAATGTCCCCTAGGACATCGGCTTCCTGCATTACTAGTTTCTCGAAGGTTCTCAAAAGATGCAAGTGCTGTTTCGTTTGTGGCGCGAGCCGCAGCACGCCGCCGAGCGCGAGCAGATCGAGCAGAACATCATCTATTATGCAGGCGTGCTGGGCCACTACGTTGCTGACGGGTCGCAGCCATTGCACGCGACGATTCATTACAACGGCTGGAGCACGAGCGCCAACCCCGATAACTTCACGCGCGAGCCGTTGCACTGGCGCTTCGAAGGCGAATACGTCAAGGCGCAGATCACGCCCGAAGATTTCAGCGGCCTGTTGAAGCCGGCGCAGAAACTCAACGACCCGTTCGCAGAGATCGTCAGTTACCTGCTGGAGTCACATCGTCTCGCGCCGGAAGTTTATCGAATGGATAAAACGGCGCGCTGGGAACCGAACAACCGCAACGCCGACTCGAAGAAGTTCGTCGCCGAGCGGCTCGCCGCCGGGTCGCAGATGCTGGTTAATCTCTGGTATAGCGCGTGGCTGAACTCTAGTGATGCGAAGAACGCGCGGGCGGCGGCGCAAAATAACAGCGGCGCGAAAAAAAAATGACAAGGATGCGCAACTAGTGCGTTCAATCTAACGACGGAGGCGTTCAAGCCAGAGCACGGGCTGGAACGTTAACGGTTTTTACTTGAACGCCTCCCTCGTCTTTACTCATCCAATGGATGTAGCGCAAGCTGTTAGCTTGCGCATCAGTCGGCGCAAGCTAACAGCTTGCGCTACACGGGCAAACCCATTTGAAATCTGCTTAGACGGCTGTCTCGCGCCATCTGGTTTGAAAGTAGCTTCCATTATCTTCTCATCCAACACATCGCGCGCGGCGCAAGCGTGCGCCTGACTTGCTTCCCGGTGAGTGCGCCCGCTAGACTTTCCAATCTATGACAGAACGCGCAGTGGATATCGCGATTATCGGCGCAGGGCCGGCGGGCGCATTTCTGGCTTCGCGGCTTGCTGAAGCTGGTCGCGATGTCGTGCTGTTCGATCCCAAAGGAGCCTGGGAAAAACCTTGCGGCGGCGGCGTGCCGACGCGCGCCCTGCGCGAATATGGCGCGCTGCTTGATCGCTCAGACTATCCACGCAAATTGATTCAGCGCGTCACGCTCGTTTCACCCCTTCTGCGCCGCATCACGATTGACTTTGACGAACCATTCGCCATCTATTCGCGCCAGGTGCTCAACGGGCTAGTGCTTGACCGGGCGATAGAAGCGGGGGCGCGGTTCATTCGCGCGGCAGTCGTCGATTTCAAGCGCGAAGCGGACGCCTGGCAGATTAAAACCGCTGATGGCCAGATGTGGCGCGCGCGCTTTCTCGTCGGCGCTGATGGCGCGGCAAGCCCGACGCGCCGCAAGCTGGTCGGCATCTTTCCCAAGCAAGACCTGGCGCTGGCTTTCGGCTACAACGTCACGATGAGCGAGAGCGAACGGCCTGCTTCAACAAACGGCAAAGCCAAATCAAGCGATCCGTACAGCGAAGAAGTCATCGTGCAATTCCTGCGCGATTTCACCGGCTACGTCTGGGCGTTTCCGCGTCCGGGCGTGATGAACTTCGGCGTCGCGTCGAAGCTCGGCGAACGCACGTCCGACGAGTTGCGCGCCATCTTGAAACAGTTCGTCGCTGACTATTACGGCGGGCAGTTGCCTGAGCCTGAGCGATTGAGCTTTTTCGGCGCGAAGATTCCAACGCTCGATTATGCAAGCTGGAAGGAACTGCAAACGGTTGGCGAGGCATGGGCGCTGATCGGCGATGCCGCGGGCTTTGCCGACCCGATTACCGGCGAAGGGATTTATTATGCCTTCAAGTCGGCTGATTTGATGGCCGAAGCCTTGCTCGAATCACCCGCCAAGGGTTATGACGCGACGACGGCGACATATGAAAAGAATTGGCGCGCGGCATTCGGCCATGACCTTGAGCGCGCCTCGCGTCGTCTGCCGCTATTTTATCGTGGGCGATTTTGCGGGCGCATCTTTACGGATGCGATGATCCTGCTGGCCAGGTATCATCGCGGCGTGCGCCGCGTGCTGGTGCGGGCAGTCGTTGGTTATCAAAGTTACGCCACGCTCAAGCGAGAGTTATTGCGTAGCCTGCTGCGTGTCTTCTGAACATCGCAAGCCTTTCGATAGGAAACACAGGGATCAATGGCAAAGCGCCGATCACCGTTAGTCATTATCTTCATCACCATCTTCATTGATCTCGTCGGCTTCGGCATCGTCATCCCGGTCTTGCCGCTGTACGCCGAACGCTATTCTGCGTCGGAGACGGTCATCGGCCTGATGCTGGCGTCTTATTCGATGATGCAATTTATCTTTGCGCCGATACTCGGTCGTCTCTCCGACCGGGTTGGCCGGCGGCCCGTTTTGCTTTTGAGTTTGATCGGCACCTCGCTCGGCTTTTTGTTGATGGGCTTTGCGCACCGCATGCCGTTTGGTATCGCGCTCTTTGGCTTGTCGCCGGTGATCATCTGGCTTTTTCTGGCGCGCATCATTGACGGCATCAGCGGCGGCAACATCTCGACGGCGCAGGCTTATATCGCTGACGTGACGCCGCCCGACGAACGCGCCAAAGGGATGGGATTGATCGGCGCAGCCTTCGGCCTGGGTTTCATCTTCGGCCCGGCCATCGGCGGCTTGATGAGCCACTTCTCACCGGAAGCGCCGTTCTTTTTCGCCGCCGGACTCGCCGCGCTCAATGCTACCGCTTTGTACTTTTTATTACCGGAGAGCCTTTCGCCCGAACACCGCCACGAAGCCCGTCATCCCACCCGTTGGCAACAGATGTTCGAGCAGGCAGGCAACTGGCAGTTGAAAGCGGTGTTTGCGACTTACTTTTTTGCGACCGTGGCGTTTGCGATGTTGACGGCAACCTACGCGCTGTTTGCCAATCACCGTTTTCATTTCGACGCCGTGCATACCGGCTATATGTTCACTTATGTCGGTGTGCTTGGCGCGATCATTCAAGGCGGCTTGCTTGGCCGATTGGTGAAAGCCTTCGGCGAGAAAACTCTTGCGGTCACCGGCACAGTTATTTTTTCAGCGGCGCTTTTTGCTTTACCGCTGGCGACGACGCTGCCCATGTTGCTGATTGCCAGCACGGGCATCGCCCTCGGCAATAGCCTGGTGACGCCGACACTCAACAGTCTGGCCTCGAAGAGCGTCTCGCCCGCCTTTCAAGGACGCATACTCGGCGCGATGGCTTCGTTCGCCAGCCTCGCACGCATCATCGGCCCGGTGCTTGGCGGCTTCCTGCTGGGCCGCGACACCGAACCGGATGTCTTGTATGGCAAGACGGTCTATTGGGTCAGCGGCGCGATCATGATCATTGCGCTGGCGCTCGCCGTGTCGCTGCACGCGCGCCGCGCAGAGGCGAACAATCAGGCCGTCGCCATCGAAAAATAGATGGAAAACCCAAAAGGAAAATCAACATGAACCTCTATATTCTCAGCGTGTGGCTTCACATTCTGCTCGCCTGTATCTGGGTGGGCGGCATGATCTATACCGCCGCCGTGGTCATTCCGTTTGCCGTCAAGCAAAGTCCTGACGAGCGGCAGCGCATCATTCGCGGCCAGGCGCGCAAGTTCAGGATGATTGGCTGGACATCTATTGTGCTGCTCGTGATAACTGGCTTCTACAACGCCACGCAACGTTATGCGCTCGACGGCATCGGCGGTCTCTTTGACAAGACGCGCGTCGGCTTCTGGTTGCCGCGCAAGATCGAGTTTGTTGTGTTGATGATCTTGCTGGTCTTATTTCACGACATTCTGAGCACACGCGCCGCGAAGCAGTCGACAGGCTCGCCCGACGCCGCGCCCGGCAACCGTCTCGGCTCGATAGCTGCCGCGATTGCGACCTTGCTGGCTCTCGTCGTGTTGTACATTTCCGTTCGCATTGTGCGCGGGTAGCCAGTCAATCCGTCTGCTTGCTTCTTTGCCGCAGGGCTTCAAACAGGACGACGCCGACGGCGACCGAGACGTTGAGCGAGGTGATGCGACCGCGCATCGCTATCGAAACGGTCACATCGCAACGCTCGCGCACCAGACGGTGCAAGCCATGACCTTCGCCGCCGAAGACCAGCGCCAGCGCGCCCGTGTAGTCGTATTGTGTGTAGTCCATATCACCTGAAGCCTCAACGCCGATGACCCAGACCTTACGCTCCTTCAGCTTCTCGATGAAGTTTGCCAGATTGGTGACACGGGCGACGGGCAGATATTCCGTTGCGCCGGCGGCGGTCTTGGCGACGATCTCTGTGATGTGCGCGGCGCGGCGTTCGGGGATGATGATGGCGGACGCGCCGGCGCATTCTGCCGTGCGGATGATTGCGCCGAGATTGTGCGGGTCTTCGACGCCGTCAAGCAGCACGAACAGCGTTTGCGGCGTGATCCGCTCAAGCAGGTCGTCTTCGTCCGTATAGCTTGCTGCCGCCGCCAGCGCGATGACGCCTTGATGATTGGCGCCGGCAGCCAGCCGGTCAAGCGCGATACGCGGCTCTTTGCGAACCGGGATGCGCGCGCGCTTCGCCTGCTCAAAGACTTCACGCAATCGCTCATGCCGCGCGCCCTCGGCAATCACTATGCGCTCAATGCGCCGCGCCCCCGAACGCAAGGCTTCGATGACCGGCAAGACTCCGTAGATATGCGCCATGCCTTTCTTTTAATCCATCCATTGCGCAAATACAACTCGACATAGATGCAGTCGAAAGCCGCCATGTGACGTGTGCGGCTGACAGCCGTGCGCCTGCGCCCGCAGAAAGATCAACGTCTTTGCAGGCGTTTTGTCGTATCGCCTTCACGGCATATGGTTCGCTTAGATGTAGCGCAAGCTGTTAGCTTGCGCCAGGCAAAACGCCAGCTAACCGGCTTGCGCTATCTGGATAAACTGATTTGAAAATCGCCCTATATCGAAACGCTTTTCGGGAGTAATTGTTTTGGCCTTAGCCACTCACATCAGGCGGCGTCCGCAGCCGTGGCAGATGCTCTTGTCTGCGGGCGTGTTTGCTTATCTGGCGCTCGGCGCGGCGACCAGAAGCGTGCGCCCTTATCACTGGTTTCTGCTGATGATCATCCCTGCGGCTTTCCTCGCCGCAGAACGCTGCCGCAGATTCTTTCTCGACTGGGCGCCGCTCGTCGCCTTCTGGCTGACCTACGACCGCCTGCGCTTGTTGCAACCCATGTTATTAAACAGGGTCGCTGTCGCGTGGCCTTATGAACTTGAACGATGGTTATTCGGCGGCCTGTTCGGCGGCGATGTGCCGGCACACGTAACCCGCGCCTGGCTTGCCGCACAGTCGAGCACGGCACTGGGCGCAAGCTTGAGCTGGACGGCGCAGCTTGTCTATCTGTCGCATATCTTCCTGGTGCCTCTGCTGTTCATGTGGCTGTGGCTTCGTGGCCGCGTTGATCTGCGGAGTCGGGCGTGCTTTCATCGCATGATGCGGGCTTTCGCTTATCTGAATTTCGCCGCCATCGCCATCTATCTGCTGTTGCCGGTCGCGCCTCCGTGGTGGGTAAGCTTATACGGAATAGCGCAGCCAACGACTGATCTTCTGGCCCAGATGCGAATCGGTTCGGCGATGGACGGCAGATTGGTCACGGCGCTCATTCATAATGCGGCGCAGTGGTTCGCCGCCGTTCCTTCATTGCATGGCGCTTACCCTGTGCTGCTTCTCCTGCTGACTCTACATGAGCGCAACCGATGGCTGATTGCTGCTTTGATCATTTATGCTCTAGCGATGTGGGCCGCGACTGTGGCGCTCAATCAGCACTACATCATTGACCTGATAGCCGGCGGCTTGCTTGCAGGTGTTGCCTGGCTTGTCGGCGAATGGCAGAGCCGCCGCGCGCTTCTTGCAGAGAGCGCCAGGGCTCGATAAAGCCTCCAACGTTATGCGGCAGCAGGGAAGTCTGGACAGGACTTGTTAGTCGAATCGTTGATCATGCGGATAAGGCGCTCAAGCGCCGCTTTGGCTTCGAGCGCTGCTGCCTGCATCTCGACGTTGCACCCTTGCCGGTACAACTCGGCCAGCGCGCCCAGGTAGTCGATCTCTTGCGATAGTTCTTGAATGACGCTTTTCATGCTCATCAAATTAGAAGCAATCGCTCGCCGATACGATGCTTGCCAGTCGCGCTTGACCGTTGCCGCCAGTCTGTTCGACAATCAGCAGCGTCAATAAAATCCGCGCCACAATTGTAAATTCTTCTTGCAACGATGTTGCATCCGTGATACAGTGGCAAATTGAAAGGAGTCTTGAATATGGGCAGTTTCAACAAGATCATCATCGTCGGTTATCTGGGCCGCGATCCTGAGTTGCGCTACACGCCGCAGGGGACGCCGGTTTGCGATTTTTCGATTGCGACGACCGAGCGGCGCAAAGACAAGTCCGGCGAGTTTCAGGATCAGACGACTTGGTTCCGTGTGAGCTTCTTTGGCCGACAGGCGGAGGTTGCCAGCCAATATTTGAGCAAAGGGCGGCAGGTTTATGTCGAAGGCACCTTGACGCAACGCGAATATACGGATAAAGAGGGCAATGCGCGCACCTCGCTCGACGTTCGCGGCTCGGACATTCAGTTTATTTCATCTGCGGGCGACGGCGAGCATACGCCGACGGCGCGCGCCACCGCGACCAGCGCGCCCGCGCCGCGCAAAGAAGCTTCTGCAAGATCGGCGCCCGCTCCGGCCCCGGTTGATGAAGACGACATTCCTTTCTAAGTTCAGCCGCTGCTTGCTTGATTGCCAGGGCAGAGCCATGCGCAGTCCGTTAGGATGCCTTCAGCGATTGTCGTGATGTGAGAGGAAAGCCTGAGCCGCGCCTCTCACATCAACGAGTCTGCGGCAGTTTCAGTATTCTTCTGCCATCTATCTCACCACAAGAACCTCGCCATGATTTCACTCGCGTTGGCATTGCTCTGACGATGGCCGGCAAGGCGCGCGCGAATCACTCAACGAATAATTGAATCGTCCTCGCACAAGTCAACGCGGCGCTGAATGACGGCTTTGAGAATTCGCTTCAAGGTCGTCGTCATTCTATTTGCGAATAAATTTACAGTAACTGAATGAGGATAAGACGAAGCCTGTCTGGCTGTCTTAGACATCGCAGACTATTTTCAGTTCTCATTGATAAAAGCGATGGCTTTGGAATCCACGCCCGCATGGCTGTGCGTACAGGCGAATTGAAAGCAAAAAGCAAGCACACTGGTTGGACGCTGAAGTTTTCATGATCGCCGAGATGAGCCACACGGCTGCTTGCGGCGCGTTTGCAGAAGGCGACAGCTTGCAGACTGCCTGGCGATTCCCGCTCTCCCCTGATCATCAGGCGCTGTCCTTCATCATTGATTGCATTGTTTGACTTTGGTCTATTCACGACCTGTATCGTGCGTTCCTCACAGAGTCGAATCTGAACAGGATTGAGTTTCTCACAGCCGCCATGAAGCCTGACGTGCGCGGATGTTCCGCGAGCCGTATCGGTGTGCCTTCAGGCGACGAAATCACAGACTATAGGAGCAGCTTATGAACCTTTTGATACGCAAAATGAAAGTGGCGCTGGCGCTGGCGTTGGCGCTGGCCTTCATGTTTCTGAGCATCCCTGTGTCGAACACGCAGGCTGCCGATCACGGCGATGCGCCGCTCGCAGACGAAGACCGCCCGGCAGACATCGATGACGTGTATGCGTTTCTTGATCCGAATGACAACTCGCGGCTGGTATTGATCGCGACGCTGTATGGCTTCATCGTGCCGAGCGAAGCCGTCAACTTCAGCGCTTTCGATCCGCGCGTGCGTTATTTGTGCGGACTGGAAACGACCGGCGACGCACGCATCGATCTGGGTGTTGACATTCGTTTTTCACCACGCACGTCAACGACTGCGCCGCAGACCGCGACGATTATTCTGCCATTCGGAGAGACGATCACTGCGCCGACCACCGTGCCGACGCTGGCAGACAATCCGAACCCGCCGACGATTACCACAGACGAGGCGACGGGCGTGTCTTTCTTTGCCGGTGAAACCGACGATCCGTTCTTCTTCGACATCGTTGGCTTTAACCGCTTTGTTGCATCGGTTCTTGCAGGCTCGCCAAACGCGGCAGCTTTGCAGCGTGGGCGCGACAGTTTCGCAGGCTACAACGTGCAAGCTATCGCGGTGAGCATTCCCGTTTCCTATTTGAAATTGCAACGTTCGAGCAGCAATCCGGGCGCGAACGTCATCGGCGTCAACTTTCAATCGCAACGCCAGCGCCGCACGGTGATCGGGCGCGATGGCGAAATCAACTCAACCGGCGGATTTACGACCATCGACCGTATGGGCAATCCGGCGATCACTGTAGCGCTGAGTCCCTTCGCTCACAAAGACGCCTATAACTTCGCGACGACCCAGGATGACGCCAACGGCGCGTTTGCCGCCGATATTGTCGGCACGTTGAAAGCGCTCGGCACCAACGAT
>JBBWZK010000166.1:0-4811 GCA_039648975.1 Blastocatellia bacterium | reverse complement strand
TCGTAATCGTCTGTCAGATGGCGCAGCGTCCGGTCAACCAGCACGACCAGGCTGGCAATCGTGCCCGCGTCGTTGTAGGCCGGAAAGAATGCGCTGATGCTTGGCCTTCTGCTCATTACGTTTGCTTCGCTCTCCTTGGTATTAAGTTCGTGCCTGGGAGCGCAGGCGTCTCGCCTGCCGGCCTGGCGCATGCGAGAACATGCGGGCAAGATGCCCGCGCTCCCAGGCGGCGAAAAGTCGTCATTCTAGCGGTTTCGACGCATGACGGACAAGACGTTCAAGCGGCCCCGCGCGCGTCAACGGCACGAGGGCGGCGTACACTTCGTCGGGCGCAATCGTCATCAGGCAATCGTGATGCGGGCACGCCTTGACTGCCGTATCGCCTTCAAGCCGAAAGCAGGGACTACATGGCACCGCATGGCGAATGACCGCGTGTGACGGGCCAACCGGGCGCGTGCGGCGAATATCCGTCGGGCCGTAAATCGCCACGACCGGCGTCGAGACGGCGACCGCCGTGTGCATCAATCCACTATCGTTGCAGATCAGCACAGCGCAACGCTCGATGAGCGCGGCAACTTGCTTGACGGTGGTTTGGCCCGCGGCGATGCATACACGCGAGCCGAGTCCCTGCGCCAGTTCTTCGATCATCTCGCGCTCATTGGGCGCGCCAAATAAGATAAGCCGCGCGTCGGATTGCTCAACCAGCAATCGGTCGATGACTTCGCGATAACGATCTATCGGCCACTGCTTCCAGCGCATGGCCGGCGAGGTGCCGGGCTGAACGCCGATCACCGCGCCGGCGCAATCATGGGCTTGCAGAAAGCTATCGGCAAAACGGCGGTCATCGGCGGTCAGATGAATGAAGGGCCGTGCCTCTTCAAGCGCAACGCGCTCTGCGCCGACCGCCGCCACGAGATCGAAATAGCGCTCAATCTCGTGTTCGTCGTCGCGCATCCCGACTGGAAGATTGAATACATAACTATAGCGGCTGAATTTCGCCGGCCATCCGGGACTGGTGACGTGGCCGAGGCGGTAAGGCGCATGGCTGGTGGCGACCAGCAAGGCAAGCGGCCACGAATGGCTGTGAAACTCGTTGATGATCAAATCATAGCGCGTCGCGCGAATCTCGCGGGCGCGGGCAATCCAGGCGCGCAGGCCAGCCGTGTAGCGCAGGTTGTAGATATTGTCGAACAACGCTGCGCCGGCCAGCACTTCTTCGCAGCCGGTATTGTTGCCGACTTGCAGATCGATGCGCGCCTCCGGGTAACGCTCGCGCAAGGCGCGCAAGGCCGGCGTGTACATGATGAAATTGCCAAGCCCGTGATAAGCAAAGACGAGGATGCGCTTGATGCGTTCGGGCATGAAGCGCGGGCGCGGGCGGGCGGCGAGATAGACTTTCAGCATGGCTTCCGCCGGAAGCCGCAATGCTCGCTTGATTGTGTCCGTTGCGCGCGCCATGCTTACTTATCGCCTCAGCCGATGTAGCCGAGGTTCTTCAGACTCTCGATGATCTCGGCATTTTCTGCATCCGAATACGGCATCGCGTTCGGCTGCGCCGGTTCGTTCGCCTGCGAATAATCAATGTGATTCGCAAACAGGTAATCTTCGTTGATGATTTCGGTGAGCACGCGACCGTCCATGTCGCCGGGCACCGGCTCGCCCATCAAATAAAGCAGCGTCGGCGCGACATCGTAAATGCGCGCCGCGTCTAATCGCACGGCCTGCTTCACCGCAGTGGCGTTGCCGATCATCACGCCGTGCATGCGATGGCAACCCGATATGCCGAACGCCTCCACCATAAACTTGTTCGAGGTGAAGTCGGCGTTGCCGAGCGGCAGGTAACGCATATCGCGCGGCAGAAAGGCGACGTCAGGAGCGTCGGCGACGCGCGGCCCTTGGTAGACCTGTTCGCGGCGAAACACTTCGCCCGCCCACGCCTCGCCGGTCTGCGGATCGCGCAAGGCGCTCAATCGCTCAACCAGGCGACGGCACACCGAATCATAATCCTTTTCTTCGACCGTCCCCTGCGGTTCGCGGCCTTTGAGGTTGACGTAAATCTGGCCGTAGTTGCCTTTTGCAAAGGCCAGCGTGCGCGACCAATCGACATCGTTGAACGAAAGAAAAAAGGTCGACAGCAACTTTGAAGTGCCCGGCTCATTGCTCGCGCCGCGCGCCGGGCGCAAGCCGCCAAGCGGCAACTTCTTGATCAGCTTGAAAGCGTTCTCCGGCGTGATGCCCAGTTGAAACATCGCCCGCTTGAGCCGCGTCCGCCCGTCACGCTTCAATTGTAAGAAACCTTCCTGAAGCAGCCAGAGATTGAATGAACAGTATGTGTGCGCCGGGCCAAAGCCATGATCGGACGCCACCCAGACGATGGCCTGCGGGCCTGCAAGCTCGATCAGCCGTCCGATGATTTCATCAACTCGACGAAAATAGGCGAAGACTTTTTCCTGATACTGGCGAGCTTCCCTATGGTCGTGGCGCGGATGTGATTCGTCGAAGATGTGCCATAGCTCGTGCTGTATGCGGTCGGTGCCCCAGAAGTATTGAAAGAAAGCGTCCCACTCATAGGCCGTCATCAAGTGCTCGGTGACGCGCGCTTTGTATTCGAGTTCGTCGTTGAGTTCGTCGAGCACGCCCGACGCTTTGCCGCCGGCATAAGTCTGGGAGAGGTGCAGACGATAAGGCCCGAACTGCTCTTCCAGTTCCGCAAGCAATGAGGCCGGATAAGTGAAATCCCGGCGACCGCGCGGCGTCATGAAGTCGGCGATCATCAAGCCGTTGAGCGCGTGCGGCGGATAGGTGCACGGGAAGTTGTGAACGATGACGCGACGGCCTGCGTCGGCAAGCAGATCCCAGATGGCGCGGCCTTCGCGAAACGAAGCGTTCACGGCCAGCTCGCGTTGCGTGCCCTGGTCGCGGCGAATGAACTCGAAGATGCCATGCTTGCCGGGATTCTTGCCGGTCATAAACGATGACCAGGCGACGGCAGTGATGGGCGGAAAGGTGGTTTCAAGCGGCGCGCGCGCGCCACCGGCAATCAAGCGCGCGAGGTTCGGCAAATATCCTTTTTCAATCAGCGGATCAAGCACGTTAAATGACGCGCCATCCAATCCTATGACCAATAATCTCTTGCTCATAATCTTCGACCCAGGCCAAGTAATCAATATACTTGCCCGGCAGCCGATTCATCAACTTGCCATGAAACAAGTCGATATTGCGGAAAACAGCACAGCCCCGTAGGGGCGAAATGTTTATAGAAGCCTGTTCCATATACCTGCAAGCTCCGTTAGGAGTGCAATGTTGACATTTCGCCCCTACAGGGCTTGAGAGTAAAAGTAAGCTTCATTGCTATAAACATTGCGTCCCTACGGGACTGGAATGGCATGGGCGCGCTTTGTTTCAAGCGACTATTTTGTGCCTCGCCTTACGACTTCTTCATCACCCGCTGAACCAGCCGCAACTCGTCGCCGCCGATTTCGCGGCTGGCCATCAAAGCGATGACGTAGAGCAGGCAAAGCGCGGCAAGCTTCACAACAATCAAGGGTTTCGAGGCTGGCGTGTAGGCAAGTGATAGCGCATAGATGATTGCCGAACAAGCGGCGATGCGCGCCAGTGAGAGCGGCGGAATCAATGCGCCGAATCGCGCGATCAAATAACCGATGCCGATGCCGGCTCCGATGAACATGGCCAGCGTCGTTGCCAATCCCGCGCCCGTCAGTCCGGCTCGCGGAATCAGCAGCGCATTCAAGGCGGCGCTCGCCGCGAGCGTCACGACGCCGATAATCAAAGAAACCGTCGGGCGACCGCTTGCCGAGATAATCGTCGTCAGCACATAGATCAATCCGAAAGCGAGCATGCCGAAAGCGACCCAGCCGAGCGCGCCGCTGCTCGCCTGATACGGCGCAGGATAGATGACGTGCAAGACGCTTGCCGCATTTGCCGAAAACAACGTCGCCAGCAGCGCCATGATCATCAGCGTATAACGCAGTGTGTTGGCAATGTACGTCTGCGTCAGCTTGCGGGCGTTGGCAAACGTCGCTTGCGACACCAGCGGAAAGATGACGAAGGTGACCGAGATGATCACTTGATATGTAATATTGGCCACGTTGATCGCCGCGCCATAAAATCCGGCGTTGGCGCTGGCCACATCGGCATCCGGCGAAGACAAGGCTTTGACTAAAATCAAATCAACTTTCTGCAACAGGTTCAGCACGAGGGTGAAGGCCAGCAGATAAAACTGAAACGCAAACAAATCCTTTGCACGCACCTCGCCCGTGCGCCTTCCCTTGCCCGCGATAATGGCCGACAGCATCAGTACGCCGATTGCCGCGAGCGCGAAGCCGCCAACGCCGCCCGCGACGCCGAAGCCTGCCCAGACCAGCAGCACGATACAGGCGAGCTTGAGCGTCGAATAAGTCGCATCGAGTGCGGCCTGCGTCAGGAATTTTTTCTGGCCGTTGAAGTAGCCGGTGAAGACCGAATAGAACGAATACGACAGCGTGATGAGCGCCGCCAATCGCAGATAATTCGTCAGTCGCGCGTCGTTCAAGTAACCGGCAATCACCGGCGCGAGCAAAAAGAAGCCGAGCGCGAGAATGCCGCCGACCGCCACTTGCAGCTTCAAGGCTTTCGCTTTGACCGAATCGGCGCGGCTCTCGTCTTGCGAGATGTATTTCGAGACGGTCTGCGACGTGCCGTTGACGACGACGGCGTTGATGATCGAGACGATGCCGATGACGACTTGATAGAGACCGACCTGATCTTCGCTGACCAGCCGCGTCAGGGCGTTATACACACCGAAGCCGCTG
>JBBWZK010000162.1:0-19288 GCA_039648975.1 Blastocatellia bacterium | reverse complement strand
CCCCAGTGTACGCAAACGTAATCTGGGGCGACCACAGAGGGTCGCCCCTACATGACTTCTTAACCGATCTAATCACCTGTTGAAGCGAGCGGTTTGTCGGCGTTCCATTCGAGCGTCAACGCCGTCTTCGCCTCGGCCACGCCGCCGAAGCGCCGGTCGCGCATTTGGTAATCGATTAGGGATGCAAGAAAAGCGCGCTCGTCAAAATCGGGCCACAGCGTTTGTGTAATGTAAATCTCAGCATAGGCGATTTGCCAGAGCAGGAAATTGCTGATGCGGGTTTCGCCGCTCGTGCGGATGAGCAGGTCAGGGTCGGGCAGATTGCGCGTGTAGAGCTTCGATTCGATGACCTGTTCGTTGATCTCTTCGGGGCGCAGGCGACCGGCGACGACTTCTTCGGCAACGCGGCGGCAGGCATCGACGATTTCTGTGCGCCCGCCGTAATTGATGGCGATGTTCAACTGCAAGCCGGTGTTCTGCATGGTGGCCAGTTCGGCGCGGCGAATCTGCTCAAGCACGGAAATGTGCAGCCCGTCGCTGCGGCCAATCAAGCGAAAACGTATGTTGTTGTCGCGCAGCGCCTGCAGTTCTTTGCGCAAGAACTCCATCAACAGATCCATCAGCGCGCGGACTTCAAGGCGCGGGCGTTTCCAGTTCTCGGTTGAAAAGGCATAGAGCGTCAGGCACTCAAGCCTGAGGCGCGCAGCGGTTTCGACGGCGCGGCGCACGGCATCGGCCCCTGCGCGATGGCCGGCGAGGCGCGGCAAGTTGCGCCGCGCCGCCCAGCGGCCATTGCCATCCATGATGATGGCGACGTGCGCCGGCAGCCGCGCCGTGTCGAGTTCTGCCAGCAGCGATTCGTCCAGCTTGCCGCTGGTCTTCGCCAGATCAATTCGTCGCATTGCCATAGAATGTTTCCCCTTGCCCTTTAGATGCTCAAAGATTAAGACAGCACTTGGCGCGCGCTTTCAACTCACACGCCATCATTGCGGTGGCAGCGCGATACGTTTCTTGCCGGAGAAGATCGTATCGAGCAGATCGCCGACCGGGCCGCCGCCGGAGATGCGCACTTGCGCGATACGCGCCATCGCCGGCACATCAAAGATCACTTCGGTGATGCACGATGCACCTGCCGCAATCGGCTCGGCGCACCGCTCACTCGGCAGGCGCGTCGCATCAAAAGCGCGCTGCACGTCGGCAGACCAGTGATACTCTTTGCCCTGTTCATCGACCAGAATGACGGTTGATTTATCAAAGGTGAAGTCGACACGGCGCGCATGATTGGCGATCTTCATCGTGACCATAGTGTAAACGCCATGCGCGCGTTGCGGCTCAGGGGCGTTGCCAATGGTTGCCGCCTGCCGCACGCCGAGCGCCGCGAAGGCAAAGTCGTCATATTGAATTTCCTGATTTAAGCCGACGATCTGCGAGTGACGATTGAGGAGCACGAGAATTCCCAGCAGCACGATACAGATGATGACCAGCGCGGCGAGACTCAAGAGAATTTTTTTCCAGTTCATTATCAATCCAACTCGTGGCAATCAGGCGGGGGCAAGAAAGAGATTAAGCCAATAGCACGCTGAAGTAATGAGCCGCCGGTGAGAAAGTTGTGAGAAACAGAGAGACGCATTGAATTGACTGCGCGGCGCGGCGGAATTCCGTCAATTTGCCTGAAGACCAGCGCCCGCCGCCGCGCGCGTACTGAAAGCCACACGGCAAAAGCGAATGATTTCATTTGATTTAACCCGCGCCACACGCAGCCGGGCTTGCCTGGCACCGGGCTTGCACTGATGCAGAGCGGCCCCCACAAAGCTTCTTATCATCAGGAGATGAACATGGCAGAAATTGCATCGCAGATTAACCCGCCCACGCGCGCGCCCACGAAGTCGGCGGCGCTCGCTAAACCGGTTCGCACTTATCCGTTCAGCCAGGCGGCGCCGGCGGCAGCAACGCCGTTTAACGCAATTCTGCTGCTGGTCGTCTTGAGTCTGCTTGGCGGCGTTCTGGCGATGCTTGCCAGAGGCGGCCTGGAGCGCTGGCAATCGCTTGCCGGCTCTGCCGAAGGCTTGATCAGTTTTATTTTTCTGGCACAGGTTGCGGCGGCTGTGCTCTGCTTTGCTTTTCTGATTCGCTGGATGCGCAGTTAATGCGGCGCACCTGGCTTTGTCCTCATCGCTTGTTCCTTGCTCCGGTTAAAGGTCAGCGCGCCGTCAAACAGGCGGCGCGCTGACCGCATCAAAAGCCTCTGGCTCTGCATGGGAAAATTCAGCCCCCGAATTTTTTTCCACTCGCCTGCCACCAGAATCCACCGCGACCGCGCCAGCCTTTTCCCCTTTTGCTGCATCTGAGACGAACGCCGTATAGACGAGACTCGGATAATTGAGAGACAATCAAACCGATGAGCCAGGCGCAAATTCAGGTGACAGTCTATCGCTTCGATAATTTCTATCTCGATGGCGGCAATCGCCGCTTGCTGCGCGATGGCCTGCCCGTCGCGCTCAACTCGAAATACTTCGACGTGTTGTTACTGCTGGTCAGCCGCTCGGGTCAACTGGTCGACAAGGCGAGCATCTTTGAAGAAATCTGGTCGGGCGTGTTTGTCACCGATGCGGCGTTGACCCAGTGCATCAAGGATATTCGCAAGCAACTCGGCGATGACGCCGCCCATCCGCGCTACATTAAAACCGTGCCCAAGCACGGCTACGTCTTCATCGGCGAGGTCATTGTCAGTTCGCCGGATGACGCGTCGCGCCGCGCCGCGCAAGTGACCAACTGGCAATCAACCGGCGGGTTGATTCAGGAGAGCGCCACACGCGAATCGATTGATCGCCGTCTTCATCAGGCGCAACCGAGCGCGCGGCCCTACAAGTTTCTTGATTACTACACCGAGCGCGACACTCAACTGTTCTTCGGCAGAGAGGCAGAAGTCGCAAGCGTCTCGTCGCAGATCGTCGCGCATCGCTCGTTCATCCTGCACGGGCGGTCGGGCGTCGGCAAAAGCTCGCTGTTGCGCGCCGGTCTGATGCCGCGCTTGAAAGCCGCAGGCCATCACGTCTTCGTCATTCGCAGCTTCACAGACCCGCTGCACCAGATGACGGCGGCGCTCGCCCATCTATTGAATGACGAGTTGCCGCGCCCAACTTATGATGAAACGACGAGCCCGCCCGCAGAGGCATTATCAATGAATGTCCTGACGCCAGGCGGCGCAGGGTCGCTTGCTGCATTGGATGAGCACGAGCCCGCGCCGCTCGCGGAGTTGATGGGCCAGGCCGAACGACGATGGCCAGGACGTTCGGTCATCTTTTTTCTCGATCAATTTGAAGAGTTTTTCACGCTGCTCGGAGAAGAAACGCGCGCCGGTTTTCTCGAAGAGATGACGCGACTGTTCGCACATGAAGAGTTGCCGTTCCGCCTGCTCTTTGCGCTGCGCGAGGACTTGCTTGCCGAGATGAGCCAGCTCAAAGCGGCCATTCCGGAAATCTTTCATCATGAATATCGCTTGAAGCGGCTCAGCCGCGAGCAGGCCGCCGTGGCGATCACTGCGCCGGCCCGTGCCGTCGGCTGTCATTATGATGACGCGCTAGTGGCGCGCCTGCTTGACGATTTGAACGATCATGATCTGGTCGACCCGCCGCAGTTACAGATCGTTTGCGACAACCTTTACGACGCGCGCGAGGCGACCTGCGAATTGACGCTGGAGCTATACAATCGGCTCGGCGGCGCGTCGCAGATTCTCGCCAGTTATCTTGAACGCGTGCTGCGCCGCTTCAACGCCGCTGACCTGCAAACCGTGAAGACGATTCTCACGGCGCTGATTTCAACCGAAGGCCAGCGTTTAGTATTGCGCGCTACAGAACTAACCGCGCGCGTCAGAAGCGCGCGCCCGGCGGTCGAGTTGCTGATTGAAGAACTGGTCGCAGCGCGCGTCGTGCGCCGCCGCCGTCAGGACGGCGACGCATGGATTGAGTTGGCGCATGATTTCCTGACCCCGGAAGTGTCGCGCTGGCTCACGGCGGATGAGATTGCCTTGAAGCAGGCGCGCGCCGTCATCGAGCGAGCGATGGAGAACTACAGCGCGCACGGCCTGTTGATCGACACGGATGCGCTCGATCTGCTACTACCGTTCGGCGCACAACTCAATCTGACGGGCGCGGAGGCCGACCTGTTATTGACGAGTCTGCTGACCCGCGCGCGCCCTATGCCTGCGTGGTTAGTTGCGGCATCGCCTGCCGCGCCGCGCGCCATCATGGAGGCCAGCCGCAGCACGGATGCAGAGATTCGCAAGCGCGCCATCGAAGCCGCCGCCATCTTGCGCAGCGCTGACATGCAGAAGCTGTTGCGCAAGATGGCGCTCTCGGACGAAGACCTGATGGTGCGCAAAGCCGCGAGCATTGCGCTTGCCGATTGGCTTGGCATGAAAGCTGAAGCGATCCTCGCAAAAGACAGCGCCGGCGAGAGCACAGGTCTGGTGCGGCGGGCGATCAGCCTGGCAATGATCCGCGATTACGACAAGCGGCTGGTGAAGCTGGCGCATCTGCCGCTGGCCGTCAGCCTGCTGGTTGTCGGCGGCTTGATGTGGGTGCGTTTGCGGCGCGGCGGCGCAGAGATCGTCCAGCAGACCGTTGGCGGTACGCTCGGCGGCCTGATCTCAGGGCTGCTCGGCGGCTTGCTGTTGAGCATAGGGTTATCGGCGACCCGCCACGCGACAGTAATCGAGGCTACAGAGTTGCTGGTGGCGCTGGCGGCGCTCGGATCGTTCATCGGTGCGGCAGGCGGTTTGGGAGTCAGCGCCGGCATGATCTCGGCGGCGCGCGTCGCTTACCGGCACAGCCGCTGGTGGTCTGTGGTCGGCGGCGCGGCGGGCGGCGCGATGATCGGCGGCAGTGCCTATCTGCTCGGCGTCGATACGGTGAACGCCTTGTTCGGCAAGCGTCCGATAGGCATCACCGGCGCGATGGAAGGCGCGGTCATCGGCGTCGGCGTCTCGCTCGGCGTGGTGCTGGCGCATACGCTTTGGCGGCAGGCGCGCTCGTGGCAGCGAGTGGTCGGCGCAGGCTTCGGCGCCATGTGCGCCGGCGTCTTGCTGATCGTCATCGGCGGCAACCTCTTCAGCGGCAGCCTGGAGATCGTCGCGCGCTTGTTTGCCAATTCGCAGATGCGACTGGACGCGCTCGCGCCGGTGTTTGGCGAAGTCCACTTTGGCCAGACGACGCAGTTGATCTTAGGCGCGATGGAGGGCTTGCTGTTCGGCATCGGCATGACGAGCGGCATCGAAACCGCCGCCAACCGCGAGCCTGACGATTTGCGCTTGAGTGCCTGAGCGCGGCTTGAGCTTGACGATCAATTGCTGGTGGATTGCAGGAGGTGGACCGCCATCAACGACATCCTGGTTGGGATGCCGTTGTCGACGGCGACTTTCAACAACGCTTGATAATACTGCGGCGGGCCTGCCTGTCCGCCCATCTGTCTGAGGCGCTGATCCAGCACGCTGATATACTCGCTGGTCGTCGCAAACTCTGCCGCTGCCTGCGTGCCTTCGCTGTGAATGCCTGCCAGGACCATCACCGTGTTTTTGTCTGAGATGTTCGGCTTCAGCGTAATCAGCGCATAGTCTTCGATGAGTTTGCCTGTCGCATCAAAGACGGGTCGGTACTCGCGCTCCTCGCCCGCCTGCGGATTGTGATTGATAATCGTCGCGCTGCCTGTATGCACGAAATCTTCGTTGATCGGCAGCTTGCCCGACCATTCATTCGTCCAGACGCTGCCCAGGGTGATAACGTTGTGGCTCTTGAGGTCTTCGGCGCTCACCGTGCGGCTCTGTTTCAACAGCACGCTGCGGCCTACCGAGCCGAACAGCGAGGTGACATGGTACAGGCCGATGGCTTCGCCTATGCCTGTGTATTCGTCTACGCAAAGCATCACGCGCGGTGTCGGGTTGTTCTTGACGATGAACTTGTCGCCGAGCGCCTCGGCGAGCGCGGTCGTGTGTTCAGGAGGCAGACTGACGGCACGGCGTGTCAGGACATCCGGGTCAGTCTGGTTGATGAAGCGGTAGACCGGCGGATTGCTCAAGACCAGCAGCGTTGTCGAATCGCCGGTCAAAAAAGGCTTCCAGATCATGCCCCATTCGGCGACGTTTTTCGTGGCATTGCTGTCGCTGGCCTGCGACCGCCGATTGAAATTATCGAAGGCGAGAAGCGCAACCGCGACGAGGAGCACCGCGACGATGGCGAGCCAGCCCGTGGGCCAGGCCCTCTGGTTTGCTGAAGGCTGTAGCGGCGCGGTGACATTGCTCGCCGGCACCAGACTGTCTTCTATGACCTCCGGCGGCGCGCTCGCCGCGCCATTGCCTTGATGGATATAAGAAAAGGACGGCGTGTAATGGCCCTTGGGCAATTCGATGAGAATATGGTCGCTCTTGCCTTCGGTGAAGTAGTATTCCTGCAACTTGCTGCGCAAGCGACTGGCTTGCACGCGCACAACCGAATCCGTGCGCGGACTGTATTGGCCGCCGCGCCCGAAGACTTCCGTGGCAATCGTGTACTCTTTTAACTGGTCTTCCTGCTGATCGATGGCCTTCTGGACAACGAAGCGCAGGAAGGCGCGCAAGCTCTCTGAGCCCTGCAAGATCTGGCTTTGCAGAATACGCTCAAGCTGCGCCAATTTTTCATCATTGCTTAGATCCATGATTTGCATCAAGTTAAACGGTGTATGTAACAGCCCGGTTGTGCTCAATCAAACAGGCTGTGTTTTTGGCAGCTAGTCGGTATTATACCCCTATTAACTCCCAGTACAAGCGTTGAAACGCATATAATCATGCGGCTTCTGGCACTACAGCAATAATTCTCAAGATATAGTTTCACCGCAGATTCATTTGAGGCATCTTGGCATAGCCGGGAACCACGCAAACGGTTCCTGGTAATCTATTGACAAAGACGGCGGGAGAGACCTATTCTAACGACCGCTTCGCAGGTTCTTACAGAACCATTCCGCTCATGAACGAAGATAGGGAGGTTACCAAAATATGAAGCTAGAGCATAAGCGAAGGCTTATCCGTTCAGCATCCCACTTCTTCAGTATGGTTATCTGCCTGGCCTTTCTGGCCAGTGCGCCATCGGCATTCGCTCAGACCGCAACCAGCGCGACGCTGCGCGGGACTATCAAAGACCCAAGCGGCGCAGTCGTTTCTGGCGCGACCGTGACGGTCACCAATGAGCGAACCAAAGCCGACCGCAAGACAGTGACCAATGATGAAGGGGGCTACGTATTCACCGCACTAACCCCTGATACTTACACCGTCAAGGTGGAAGGACAGGGCTTTAAGACCGCACAACAGACCGGCATCGCTCTGGAGACCAGCAGCACGCGCGGTCTCGACTTAACGCTTGAGATCGGCACCACCGGCGAAATTATTAACGTCGTTGGCGGCTTCGAGCCGATTCAAAAAGAGACCGGCGCCAAAGAGAACACGATTACCGCCAAACAGATCGATAATATCTCGATCATCGGACGCAGCGCGCTGGAACTGCTGAAAACTCTGCCAGGCGTCACGGCGCCCAACGCCGACGAAGCCGGCCAGCAAGCCGTGGCCTTCAACAGCGGCACGAACGCTAACGCCCAATACCATGTCAATGGCCTGCGCGGCGAGTATAACAATGTCAGCATTGACGGCTCGCGAGTCATTGACATCGGCTCCAACAACGGCACCATCATCACGGCCAACGTCGATATGGTGCAGGAAGTCAAAGTGCAGAGCAGCAACTACGCTGCCGAGCATGGATCGAGCGGCGTGCAGATTTCGGCCACCACCAAAGGCGGCGGCCACGATTTCCATGGCACGTTGTATACTTACATCCGCGACGGCGTGTTGAATGCCAACGACCGTTCCAACTCGATCCACGGGGTTGGCAGGCCGGAAGAAAGTTATCGCTATCCGGGCGGCAACATCGGCGGGCCGATCATCCTGCCGTGGACGAAGTTCAATCGCAACCGCGACAAGCTGTTCTTCTTCTACGGTCTGGAGATTCAACGGCAACAGGTCGATCCGGGATCGAGGTTCGATGTCGTTCCGACGCAGGCCGAGCGCAATGGCCTCTTCCCGGGCGGCCTCGACGTACGCAACCGCATTGACCCGATTGGCCAGGCGCTCATCAACCTCTACCCGCAGCCGAACTTCACAGACCCGACGGGCGGTCGCAACAACTACGTCGCCCAAGGGTTGCAGCCGATCAATCGCAACCAGCAGAACTTGCGCGTTGACTACAGCATCTCGGACAACACCAAGCTGTTTGTCCGCTGGGCGCGCGAGTTCGAAAACAATGATTATTCGCGCGGCCTCTGGTGGAACCCTTCAGCCTACGAACTGCCTTCGCACGTTCTGGGCACCAACCTGGGCCGCTCAATCGCTGCCAACCTCACCAGCGTCATCAACCCGACGATGACCAACGAGTTCGTTTTCGGCTTCAGCAAATTGAAGCTGGACAACGACTATGCGAACCCCGAAAAGGTGTCGCTGGCGGCACTGGGGATTCCCCAATACGCAACGCCGTTCGGTCAGAACAGCGCCTACGCGCCCATTGCCTTGATCACCAGCTGGTCTGGCCAGACCTCTGGCGACTTCTGGGAACCGGGCGGACTGCCGCTGTTCGCGCATAACTCAAGCCTGTCGTTCGTCGACAACCTGTCGAAGATCACTGGCACACATACGTTAAAGTTTGGCGGGCTCGTCGAGCGTGCCGGCAAGATCCAGAACTTCAATCTGGAGCAGGAGGGGCGTTTTATTTATGCCCCGTGGGGCAACGGTTCAACCGGCAACGTCTTTGCCGATATCCTGGTCGGCAAACCGGCGCAGGTGGTCGCTTCGACCGATGTGGCGACCGGCAACTTCCGCCTCTGGAACTATGAGTTCTATGCCCAGGACGGCTGGAAGATTCGTCCGAACTTCACGCTCGAATACGGCCTGCGCGTCGCCTGGTATCCGACTAATGAAGAGGTCGAAGGTCTGGGCGTGCGCTTCGATAAGAGCGCCTATGATCCGACGCAGGGCGTGCTGATCAACGGCGACCGCAACAAGCCCAACGGCATTCTCACGGCAGCCAGCGGCGCGATTCCCAAGGGCGTTACCGATAGCCCTGGAGCGCAGTTCGCACCGCGCCTGAACTTTGCCTGGGACATCAACGGCAAGGGCGACACGGTGATTCGCGGCGGCGCGGGGTTATTCTATAACCGCGTGCAAGGCAACTATCAGTATTATTCGCTGCAACAGCCGCCGAATGCCTATTCCGCGACGTTTGATGCCTATGCGTTCAACATAGGCTACAGCGCACTGCCGTCGATCAATCCATTCGCACAGATCGGCACCATCGGCATTACGTCGGCGGATCCCAACTCGATCAACATCCCGCGCATCGCCAACATGAGCCTGTCGGTGGCGCGCCGCTTGCCGGGAGCGAACGTTCTCGAAGTCAGCTATGTCGGCACCCAAGGCCGGCATCTGCCGTTGAGCATCGAGACGAATTACGTGCCGGTCGGCAAGTTGTTGAGCGGCACGGTGGGCAACGCCAATCTGGCGATTCCGGCGCAGCGCGTCGCGGTTGCCGGGCAGGCAAGCGTCATCGCGCTGTTCCGCCCATTCCCTGCCTATAGCAGCATCAAGTTCAATCAGTATACCGGCACCTCGACCTATCACTCGATGCAGGTATCCTTGAGTCACCAGACGAGCAGTCGCTTCCAGTACTTTGCCAATTACACCTTCTCGAAGGCGCTGGGCACTAGCCAGACCAACGAGACGGATGGCAACGGCACTGACCCGATTGACACGCGCAACCGCAACTGGGGCATCCTGCCCTACGACCGCACGCACGTGTTCAACATGACCTACAACTACCTGATTCCTGACGGCGCGCGTGGCAAGTTCAGGAACTGGTTAACCAAGGGCCTGCTCGACGGCTGGCAGATGTCCGGTATTACGAACTTCTCCAGCGGCCTGCCGATCAAGTTGAAGTACTCCGGCGACATTACCGGCGGCGGCATCGCTGCGGCCTGGGTCGGCACGGATGCCTTCAGCAATTCCGGCATTACGACCGGCGCCATCGCTCCTACCTTCTCGCGCAATCCGCAAACCAGCGGCGGTGTCAGTCTTGGCGAGAAGTTCATGGATATCAGCGCCATCGGCATTCCGTCATTCGGCAACAGCGGCCCGTATGTGTCGCCGTTCTACCTGCGGGCGCCGCATCGCTGGAATCATGATATGTCGTTCTTCAAGAACTTCAATATCAGTGAGCGCCAGAAGGTCCAATTCCGCGCCGGGTTGTTCAACATCTTCAACCAGGCGTACCCGCGCTACATTCAAGGTGACTTCTCCAATAGCGACGTCAACGTGCGCTTGGGGACGGTCTGTAATGTCTTCCTCAATGGCGTGCCCAACGGCACGGGTGGCACTTCCGACAACATCTGCGACCCGACCAAGGGCTTCCATTTCGATGCAGACACGCTCGCTAACTTTGGTAAGGTTACCAACAAACACGGTCACCGCATCGTCGAGTTCGCGTTGAAGTATTACTTCTAAAACGCGGCAGGGTTACCGTCTAAACAGGTGGTGCGGGGAGTGCAATGCTTCCCGCACCATTTTTTTTACGAGCGGGCAAAGCCGCTGCCTGAGCGCACGGCACCTGCCCGCGCCTTGATTTCACCGTTTTCCTGCCTCTGTCCGGTTGAATAATTCTGTTACTGGGCTACAATGGAGACAACGGACGGACCAATCATCCTGAAACTCGCGTCGCCGCGCGGCGACACCCTAAGGAGGAGCCGGAGATGAAAGCGCCAAACCACTTGCTATGGAGCCTGCTGACATTGATCGTACTAGCGACAAGTGCCGCCGCTCAGGATATGACGATGAATGACAATATGCCCATCAGGGATCCGGGCAACGGCAGCATAAGCGGTCGCGTGATGTTGCCTTCAGGCGTGACCAACAGCTCACATCTCAAGATCATTCTGAGCAATTCGCAAGCGCCGGTAACGACGATTTATTCAAACAAGAACGGGGAATTCAGCTTCGACAATCTGCGCGCCGGAATTTACTATGTCGAAGCCTTCGCCGATGAAACGTTGTATAAGCCGTTGAAGCAGGAGGTCCATCTCAAGCCCGGCGCGCCCGTCCATCTAACGCTCTTTCTGACAGAGCAGAGCGGTCCGTTCGTCAAAAAGCCGAACGGCAATGTCGTCTCGATCCCTGAAGATGAGCGAATGATCCCGTCCGCCGCCAGAAAAGCCTTCGACCAGGCCGGCAAGCTGATTGATAAAGGCGATGTGGACGGCGCGCTGATTCATCTGAACAAAGCGGTGGCCATCTATCCAGACTATCTAACCGCGCGCAACAAGCTCGGCGTCCAGTACCTGAAACGCCAACGCTGGCCCGAGGCCGCCGAGCAGTTCAAGGCCATCCTTGAAAAAAATCCGAAATACTTTGACGCGCGCTTGAATCTCGGCATTGTACTCTATGAAGAGAAGCGCTTCGACGAAGCCGTCGACGAACTCGGGCAGGCCGTATCGCTCGACAGCTCGCACCCGGGAGCGCATCTGTTCTGGGGTATTGCGGCGCTTGGGATGAATGACATGATCGTTGCAGAAAGAGAGCTGGTGAGAGCGCTACTGTTTGGCGGCGAGCAATATTCAAATGCGCATTATTATTTTGCCCATGTCTATTTGAAGACCGGACGTCGCGAGGAAGCGGCGCGTGAATTCACCTTGTTTCTGAAGACCGCGCCGCCCGGCGACATGGCCACACAAGCCCGCACTTTGCTGCAACAACTGACCAGAAAAACATAAACGCTTCAGCTAAACTGCCTGAACAACAAAGCGGCGCAGCGGCGCAGAGAACCGATTGTTCGTCTGCGCCGCTGCGCCGCTTTGCCGCTATCTAGCTCTAAGGCATGTGCTTAAGGCGCGACCGCAAAGGCGACGTTGCGGGCGGCGCTCGCCGCGCCGTCGCTCACGGTAATTTTCAATTCATAACTGCCCGGCTGAAAACTATCTAGTGGGATGGCGCTCGCAAATTGAATGAGGCCCGCCGCGTCAGGCGCTGCAAGCTGCGCCTGTATGTTTGCCAGATGCTGACCGCCTTTTAACACTTCAATCATCAGTTTCGGCGCGGTCTTTGTTCCTTGCGGCACATAGACATTGAAGAAGAACGGAAGCTGCTTCATGGCTGCCTTGCCGATGGGCTCGCCGAGATTCGGATAGATCAACAGTTCGCCATAATGAAACGGATTGGCTTGCTTCTGCTCTTCTGCCGAGAGACGGTCGGCGCGCTTCAAAATCACTAAGCTGCTCAGTCGCAGCTTGGCACTGTCTGCGGGCAGCACGTCGAACGCATCGCTGTGGACGCTCACCTTGCCGCTCGGCGCATCGTAAGCGGCTATCTCCATCGCATAATGGCCCGGCAGCAGGCGCTCCTCTTTGTAAAACAGGATGTCGCCGCGCTTGGCCGTCTCCATCTGCTCAAGCGGCTCATTGAGCGTGTAATGCCGGCTCAGTTTGGTGACCACTTGTTGCGCGTCATTGCGGATGATCGCAACGATTGTATAGTCGGTGCTGAAGGTTTTCTTATCGACGCTCGGCGTATAAGTGAAGACGTTGGCCGGGACTTCAGCAAGCACCGTGATCAACCCTGTGCGCTGCGCTTCGGGGAAGTTGAAGGCCCTGGCGCGCAACGGAAAAGCGCCGCCTGGCGCGGTCTTGTACATCGCGGCAATGGCGGGCGCTTCATATTCAAGCACCGGCGACGACCCGGTTGGCGGCAGAGCCAGATAGCCTTTGCGGGTCTGCGCCTCGAGGCCGCCGCGCCCCAGCTTGACGCTGATTTGCCGGAAGCGGCCATCGAGATTGGTATTCTTCGACACATAACTCACTTCGTAATGCGTGCGCAGGTCTTCATCGATGCGGCGGAGACCTGCGGCCAGATCGTTGGTGTCGGCGATCATAAAGCCGCCGGTGCTGGCGGCCAGTTCGCCGAGCCCGCTTTGCGGATTGAGCTTGAGCAGATCTTCGTTGCGCTCCAACTGCATCGTCATCGGGCGGCCCGAACGGTCTTCGCGCCCGCTCGCCAGTTGCCGCGTGCGACGCTCGGCCATGGCTTTAATCTCGCGTGCCGCTTCGGCATTGCCGCTCTCTGTGCGCAGCCCGCCGGCCTCGACCGTATAGACGGTGACGTTGGCGCGCGTCGCCGCGTTGATGACCGCAGAGAAACGGACTTTGACATCCGGCGGCAGCGCCAGCCCTTCGGAGAAGAGCACAATGGCTTTGCGGCCCGGCACGCCTTGCATCGAATTGATAATCGCCAGCAAACTGTTGATTTGCGACTGGCCCTGCTGTGTGCGCTCCAGCGTCTCAAAGGTTTGCAGGGCGCGAATCTGCATAGTCGCTAGTGCCTGTTCTGCTGCATTGGCGCCGATACCTCCACTGGTGGCTCCTGGCCCGCTTGCTGAACTGATAGCGCGCGACGAGCTTTCCTCAATGGCCGAGAGGCGCTCTTCCGCACCACGTCGCTCTGAGGATCTCGATTCAATGCCAGAGACGGCCATCGTGGTCGCGCGATCAACCGCTTGTTTGAGAAGTTGCGTGTCGCTCGTATACTGCTGCACAACCCGCAATGATTGATCGATCACACAGACCGAAACCTGATCGTCAGGCTGTAGGCTTTCATCAAGGAAACTCATCGCCGCTTTCTGAGCCAGGTCACGGCCATTGGGCGACAGGTGATCAAAGGCCATCGCCACCAGGCTGATATTTGAAAACGGCTCGCGCGGGCCGGCGGGTGCGGGCGCTGGCGTCGTCGCCGTCGGCGTTGGCTTCGCCCCTGTCCTGGTTTCGACTTTACCTTCGCGCGAAACCAGACGGAACGAGGCCATGTCCTGGCGCACGTTGTCTTCGTAAACTTCAATCTCGGTTGGCTTCAGGTCTTTGACAGCATGGCCCTTCTTGTCGCGCACGACAACGTCGAGCACGACTTCGTTGGCGCGCAGCACAACGTTGTCTTCTTTGTTTTGCTTATCCTGGTGCGATTGCGCCCGCAATCGCACAGGCGAGATGATGCAGGAGAACATGGCAGCCACGAGCAGCAGAGCAATGCGAGACTTCATCACAGATACCTCACTTATTTTTGATGCGCGGGAAACAAATAACCGCCGGTTGCAGTAAGCTTTGAATTGACCTGATTATTTTAATCCAGAATACCCAGAGATGCCACCGCTGGAGCGATAAAAAGTCCTGATTTTTCAAGGAAATTTACAGGAAAAACTGATCTCGCCGGATTTGCAAAGCAGAGGCAATGAGCGGGCGTCGAGATTCGCGCGCAAGGCTGAAGACGGGTTGGCAACACGCCGCATATCCAGTGTCATGCAAAGCCGCCTTCGCCAACCGACAAGCGTCGATGCGTTGATGAAAAATAGCTGCAGGCAACAACCGATGCAGCGCTATAACCGCGCTCTCGGTTGCCTACTTTCTGCTTGCCCGCGCTCTTTGAAGCACGGTATATTTTTTGTGCCTTCAGCGAATAGTCAATGCAGGTCTCGCACTATGAGCAAGCTGACAATCAGGCTTTTTGTTTTCACTGGCGTGCTGCTGCTCTGCGCGGCGACGCTCGCCGCCGCACAGTCAAGCGACATTGAGCGCCTGTATGCGAACGCCGTGCGTTTGCATCAGGCGGGCGACATCGAGGGCGCGATTCGCGAATACAAGGCCTTTCTCGTAGTACGCCCAAATGTCGTGGAAGCGCGCTCGAATCTCGGCGCGGCTTACGCGCGGCTGGGGCGTTACGAAGAGGCCATCGAACAGTACCGGCAGGCGCTGGCGCTCGATCCGCGCAACACGCCTGTGCGTTTCAATCTGGCGCTGGCTTACTATAAAGCGGCGCTCTATACGGAAGCCGCCGCCGAGTTCGCCAGAGTTCGCGCCGCCGATCCGTCAAATAAAAACGCCTTGCTGTTGCTTGCCGATTGCCATTTGCAAATCGGCGAAACCAAAACCGTCATCGAGTTGCTTGCGCCGATAGCCGCAGCGGAGCCGGATAACCTGACCCTGGCCTACATTCTCGGCACGGCCTACTTTCAGGAGAATCAGACGGAGAAAGGCCAGTTGCTGATTGACCGCATCTTGCGCAACGGCGATTCCGCCGAAGCGCGCTTGCTGATGGGCTCGGCGCAATTGATGATTCACGATTATCCGGGCGCGGTAAAAGAGTTCGAGCGCGCCATCAGTCTGAACCCGAAGTTGCCCACAGAGAATTCGCTTTACGGGCAAGCCTTGCTCAGCGGCGGCAACCGCGACGCCGCGATGAAAGCCTTTCAAGCCGAGCTTGCCAACAATCCTAATGATTTTCGGGCCAACCTCTATATCGGCATGCTGCTGAATGAAGATCAGAAATACGAGGAGGCGCTCAAGTATATGCAGAAAGCTTTAAGCGTGCGGCCCCGCGAACTGAACGTCAGCTATTACATCGCGACGATCCATATCGCGCTCGGCAAAACCGTTGAAGCCGAGCGCCTGCTTGAAGACGTGGTCAAGCAAGCGCCCGACTTCGTCGAAGCGCATGTGAAGTTGGCGACAGTCTATTACCGGCTCAAGCGCAAGGAAGACGGCGACCGCGAGCGTGCCATCATCCTCAAGCTGAACGCCGAGCGGCAAGAGAAAGCGCCGGGCGCGAAAGACGGCTTGGGGCCGGCCTATCGCGGCGAGCAGCCTGACGCGCAGCCGGTCAAAAAGCCGGAAGTGAAGCCGCAGCAGTAAAGGTGTACCGCATGGCAACGACTCCACGCACTATTGTCATATTGATTACTTTGCTTGGCCTCGCGGTGGCCGCGCCGGCCCTGGCGCAGCGGGTGGCGCAAAAGAAACGGCCTGCGACGACCGTAGCCAAAGCGCCGACTGCGCAACAGCGGGCCGAATTTAATAAGCTTGCCAAGCAGGCCGATGCGGCGCGCGAAGCCGGACGCCTCGAAGATGCCATACGGCTGTACAATCAGGCGCTGCAAATGAACCCCAAATGGGCCGAAGGCTGGTGGTATCTCGGCTCGATCTTTTATGACCGCGACCGTTACAGCGAAGCCAGGGAGGCGCTGAAGTTGCTGCTCTACCTGCAACGCGAGAACGGCCCGGCGTGGACGTTGCTCGGCCTCTGCGAGTTTCAACTACGCAATTATAAGGAGGCGCTTGCCGATATTCTTCAAGGCAAGCAGCTTGGCCTGGGCGGCAATAAGGAATTTGTCAGCGTGGCGCGCTATCACGGCTCGATCCTGTTGACGCGCAACGGGCAGTTCGAGATCGCATTTGAAGAACTGCGCCCCTTCTCGCGCGAGGGCAATGAAAGCCTGAGCGTGATCGAAGCCTTCGGCATCAACATCCTGCGCCTGCCTTTGCTGCCGGCGGAGTTGCCGCCGGACAAACGCGAGTTGGTGTTGCTGGCGGGCCGTGCCGCCTGGCATCAATCGGCGCGTCATCCGCAGGAAGCCGACCGCGCCTATAAGGAATTGCTGGCGCGTTATCCGCAAGCGCCGAACGCGAATTATGCCTACGGCGTCTTCCAGTTGATTGATACGCCAGACGCGGCGCTGGATTCATTCCGCCGCGAGTTGCAAGTCAAGCCGGACAATGTGCCGGCGATGTTGCAGATCGCTTTCGAGTACATCAAGCGCAACGATTACGAGCAAGCCTTGCCGTTTGCACAAAAGTCGGTTGACATCGCGCCGGAATTCTTCGCCACGCACAACGCGCTGGGGCGCGTGCTGCTGGAGATGGGCAAGATTCCTGAAGCCATCAAGGAACTGGAGACCGGCGTGAAGCAAGCGCCCGACAGCCCTGAAATGCGTTTCGCGCTGGCCCGCGCCTATGCCAAGGCGGGGCGCAGCGATGATGCACGGCGCGAGCGCGAAATCTTTTTGCAGCTTGATAAACAGATGCGCGAGTTGCGCGAAGGCACGCAATCGACGGGCGGCGTTGACAGCAAGCCTGTGGAAAAGAATCAGCCGCCGCGATAAGACATTGTATGACCAGAGAAAATTCCCACCAGCACACAGGCGCACGCCGTCTATTGCTTACTTCACTCAAGCGGCTCTTGTTGATCAGCCTGTGCGCTTCACCGTTCGGCGCAATCATCCCGGTCGCGGCGCAGGACGGCGGCGCGGCGCTGACCGCGTTTGAAGAGATCGCGCCATCGGCGAGCGGCATCAACTGGGTACACGACAACGCCATGAGCGAGCAGCGTTACCTGCCGGAAACCCTTGGGCCGGGCGGCGCTTTTTTGGATTATGACAATGACGGCTGGATGGACATCTACTTGGTCAATTACGGGCCGAGTGATTTCTTCAAGCCGGCCAAGCCGATACGTAACGCGCTCTATCATAACAACCACGACGGCACGTTCACCGACGTCACCGAAAAGGCCGGCGTGCCCGGCGGCACTTTCGGCATGGGCGTCGCGGTTGGCGATTACGACAACGACGGCTGGCCGGACATGATCGTCACCGCTTACGGCAAATGTATTCTTTATCATAATAATCGCAACGGCACGTTTTCGGATATGACAGACAAAGCAGGGGTCGCCGCGCCCGGCTGGACGACCAGCGCCGTGTGGTTCGATTACGACAATGACGGGCGGCTCGACCTCTTCATGTGCAGCTTCGTGCAGTACGGTTTGAACAAGCACATTTTCTGCGGCGATAACAAAGTCGGGCGGCATTACTACTGCATCCCGCGCATCTTCAACCCCTCATCGAGCTTGTTGTTTCACAACAACGGCGACGGCACGTTTAGCGAAACCGGCAAAGGCACGGACATTGAGCGGGCCATGGGCAAAGCCCTGGGCGTCGTCGCCACCGACGTCAACAACGATGGCTTAATGGATCTTTTTGTAGCCAACGATACAGTGCAAAACTTTCTGTTCATCAATCGCGGCAAAGGCAAATGGGAAGAAGTCGGCCTGGCTTCGGAAGTCGGTTTCAGTGCTAACGGCCAGCCGCGTTCCGGCATGGGCGTGGATGCGGTAGACCTAGACGGCGACGGCTGGCAAGACTTGTTCGTCGCCAATGTCGATCAGGAGATGTTTTCGCTTTATAAGAACAACCGGAACGAAACCTTCTCGGACGTCGCGCGGCCAAACGGCGTCGCCGACGCGACGCGCCTGTTGAGCGGCTGGGGCTTGAAATTCCTGGATTATGACAACGACGGCTTTCCCGATCTGTTCTTGGCCAACGGCCACCCAGACGACATGATCGAGCAGTATTCCGGACAGGTAAAGTACACCGAGCCGCTGTTGCTGTTTCATCACGACGGCAACCGGCTCGTCAATGTCAGCAGCCAATCCGGCCCGGTCTTCAAGAAAGACTTTCCGGCGCGCGGCTTGGCCGTCGGCGAATACAACAACGATGGCCGCCCGGATGTCATCGTCGTCAACAACGGCAAGCCGCCGCTGCTGCTGCGCAACAGCGTGCGCAACGATAATCACTGGGTGGGCCTGCGACTGCAAGGCGCAACGTGCAACCGCGACGCCATTGGCGCGATCCTCTCGTGGTCGGCAGGCGGCGTGAAGCGATCACGTTTGAAAACCGGCGGCGGCAGCTACCTGTCATCACACGACCCACGCGAAGTGCTGGGCCTGGGCAAAGCGGCGAAACTCGACTGGCTCGAAATCAAATGGCCCGCGCCGAGCGGCAAAGTCGAACGCTTCACCGACGTGCCTGTCGATAAGTACATCACTATCACCGAAGGCAAGGGCCTCGGCGCGAACAACGCAAAGTAAACAATAACTTCCGCAGCCCGATTCATCGGGCTTACCCGGAAGGCTGTTAGGCCAGCGCTTTTAGCGCTGGTACACAAGCCAGCCGTTTTACGGCTGGTTGGCGATAGGGCGATGACCTCTTAGCGCGCTTTAGCGTGCTTCCTGTACTCGGCTTTAGCCTCAATAGCACTGTATGGCTAAAGCCAAAAAGAGAAGGACGTTGAAACGCCCTAATGAAGCATTGTCGCCCCATCAACCAGCGCTAAAAGCACTGGCCTAACAGCCTTCCGGGTAAGCAGCCTGAAGGCCGCTCAAGAGTTCAGTGATCATCGCTAGATTAGATTTGATCCACGGATTGCTATACAGGTTTTCATTCCCCACGCTTTATGAGTTAGAGCGCTGTTCAATCGGAAGTAGCGCAAGCGGTTAGCTGGCGCAGTATCGGTCGCAAGCTAACCGCTTGCGCTACATGGCAAACGCCTTTGAAAATCGGTCTAGCCCGCTCTTTCTCTTGAT
>JBBWZK010000142.1:0-7286 GCA_039648975.1 Blastocatellia bacterium | reverse complement strand
GCCGCGCCGGAAAGCGTCACCAAATTTAGTGGCTGAAGCGTGCGCCCGGTCAGTATAATGAAGATGAATCCCCGAAGCGCGATTGGCTTGATCGCGCCTAATCAACCAGCTTTCTGTTGTAGGATCGCAAGCGCTTAGATTTTGCATGACAAGATTTCTTCACATCGCAGACATTCATCTCGGCATCAAGCGCTACAATCTGCCAGACCGCACGGGCGACTTCTTCCGCGCCTGGCGTGAAGTCATTGAACGCCATGCCCTGGCGCGCCGCGTCGATTTCGTGATCATCGCCGGCGATTTTTTTGATCGCCGCAATGTGGATCCGCAAGCCGCCAATCATGCGATGTTCATGCTGCGGCAACTCAACGAAGCGCGCATTCCGGTTATCGTCATCGAAGGCAACCACGATCAACACGAATCGACGTCGCGTCATTCCTGGCTGCGCAGCTTTTCACAGTGGCGCTATATCAAGCTCCTGGAGCCGGTTTGGGGAGAGAGCGGCGCGCGCATGCAAGCCTGGGATGAAGAGGACGCCACCGGCAGTTACGTTGACATCGCCGGGGCGCGCGTCTTCGGCTCGAACTGGTATGGCTCAACCGTGAGCACGGCCTTGCCTCTGCTCGGCGAAGCGGCGCGGCAGAGCCGTCGCCCGAATGCGACGAACATCATGCTGCTGCATTCGGACGTTGAGGGTCAGTTGAATCGCCCTGTGCAGCACGCCCTTTCCATTTCAAAGCTCGTCACCATGCGCGATGCGGTGGATTATCTGGCGCTCGGCCATACGCACAAGCATTTCGAGATCGACGGATGGGCGTTCAACCCAGGCTCGCTTGAAGCATGCAGCGTCGAGGAAGCCGATGTCGAACGCGGCGCGCTCTACGTCGAAGCCGACGGGCCTGTGATCAAGAGCGAGTTTCTGCACGCCGGCAAAGACTACTTCCAGCGCCCGTTCAAACGCATCGAGCATCGCATCAGCGGCAGCGAAGACCCGGAAACCATTCGCGCCGAAATTCTCGACGCCTTGCGCGGCGCAATCGACACGACCGAAGCAGTCGAAGACGAGCAGAAACCGATCATCGAGCTATCGCTGCGCGGCTCGTTAGCCTTCAAGAATTCGCTGCTGCAACTCAACAAGTTGAAGGAGCAGGCCATCGAAGAACTGCGCCCGCTCGGACTGATCATCAATAACAAAACGATTCCCAAACAACTCGCCGTGGCGATGGACTTGACGCGCGATGCGCCGCGCGGCGAGCGTGAATTGCGCGTCATCGAAGACTTGATCAAACCCGATCCGCGTTTCAGTCATCGCGCCGCAGAGATTGCCGCGCTGGTCATTGAAGCCAAGCGCATGGCGTTGGAAAACGAGTCTGCCGAACGCATCCTGGCGCTGATCGAAGACAAGCTGTTCGGCCCAAATGAACAGGAAGCAGAAGCCGCCGAAGCGGTGCGCGCAGAAGGCGCGGACTGAGAACCGATGACGAAACCGCCGGAAGAAGGACAGATTTGGGAGTGGCGAGCCTTTGGCAACATCAGCCAGCAAATCACGGCTCAGGTCGAATCGCTGCCGATTCGCAATGGCATTCGCGACCTTCCGCTTACCGACATTTATTTGATTCCGCCGACCAGCGAGCAGAACGTCAAGCTGCGGCTGACAGACAGAGGATGGATGTTGAAATTCAAACTGCTTATTGAGAAGCAGCAGGACGGCATTGAGCTTTATCACGAGACGGCGCGCTGGACGTTTGCTCTCCCTCTCAGCTTGCCGACGATACAACAGGCGGCGCGGCTGCTCGATGTCACCCTTTCCAAAGCAGCGCTCCGACGCAAGAGCTTTACCAGGGAGCAGGCTATCGCCGCGCTCAGTGCCGCGACGCCAGCCGTCGCCCAGGTGGAAACGAAAAAGATTCGCTCGCAATACCAGTTCGAGGACGGCTGGCTAGAAATCGCCGACGTCGATTTCGGCAGCCGCCAGATTCAAAGCCTGTCGCTTCACTCACCGAATATTGAAGTGGTCAAACGCATGATCGAGCAACGCCATCCCGACAACAGCCTGATCGTCATGAACTATGTTGAAGCGTGCCGGCGTCTGCGTTGATTCAGGAGATAAGCATGGAACGTCACATTGAAAGAGCCGGCCTAGAGACGCACGGCGCGCTGACCGACATTGCTCATGCGGCTAAGCGGCATTGGGGCTACCCCGAACGCTGGATGCAGCTCTGGCGCGATGCTTTGACGATCACGCCGGATTACATCGCCGGCAACGAGGTGTACGTGGCACGCCTGGGAGAGGCAATCGTCGGCTTTTATGCCTTGACGGGAAGCGGCGCGAAGCTGACGCTAGACCATCTCTGGCTCGCACCCGCGCAGATCGGCACGGGCATCGGCAGAACTTTGTTCAATCATGCCATGGCGATGGCAAAGCAACTGGGCGCGACGGAAGTTGAGATTGAAGCGGAGCCTAATGCCATCGGCTTTTACGAGCGCATGGGGGCAAAGCGGGTCGGCGAAAACCAGTATGAGCTTGAGGGCCAGCCGCGCATCCTGCCGCTGCTGATCTACAAACTTGCCTAGAGCGTGATTTGAAATTTCAAGCTCCGTAGGCGCGAAATGTTTATAGAAGCCAATCGTCTGGTGCGTACAAGCTCCGTAGGAGCGCAATGTCGACATTACGCTCCTACGGAGCTTGATTGTATTAACCTACTGTTCTTCTATAAACATTGCGTGCCTACGGCACTCATTGCAAAAACCGCTCTATGAGAACCGCAGAAGGCGCAGGCTGGTTCAAGGGAGTTGGCAGACAGAACGAATCTGCGCCTCTGCGATTTGCCTTGGCGATCAGCCACATCAAACCGCGCACCAGGGCCGGCAATGCGCTAACCGAACAACCTCTCAAGAATTCCTATACGATAAGCCATCATCACACCGAGACCAATACTGAAGACTGCGGCGAGCACCTGCACGGCTTTATGGGTTCGGGCAAAACGGCTCGCCGTCAATTGCAAGGGCAATCCAAGCAACAGGCTCATCGCCATCATGCCGCCAATCGAGCCGACGCCGAAGACGACGATGAACGCCAGACCAGCCATACGCGAAGTCACGGTCGAGAGCACCAGCAACATCAAAGCAGCACTGCCGGCGAGTCCGTGAATCAAGCCGACAACCAGCGGGCGGAGGCCGAATCGAAGGCGATGGTGCGAATCCTTGATGGCCTCTTCAGCCGCATCATGAACGTGCGGATGCGCATGCGCGCGCCAACCGTGACGATGCGCATGAAGGTGCAGCCTGCCGCCGCTCAACAAGCGCCGCAGCGCAGTGCCGCCGAGCGCGATCAGCATGATGGCAACCGCGAATTCAAGCGCCAGCGCCGTGCGTTCGCCGATTTTTACATTCAGAAGCAGCACGGCCAAGCCGGCGACTAACAAGGCTATCGTGTGGCCAACGCCCCAGAGGCCGCCGACCAGCGATGAACTCAGCAGGCTCTTTCGCTCACTGACGATGGTTGACACGGCGGCGAGGTGATCGGCTTCGACGGCGTGCTTCAATCCAAAGACCAGCCCGAAGACGAGTGCCGATGCGGTCGAAAGATGGCTGCCATCCGGCGCGTTGCTGGCCATCGCGTTGAGCCATTGCCTGATCCATGCGGCAGGATTCCAACCGGCGCTGATCAACGCTTCATAACAGATCGCCAGCCCTGCGCAGGAAATAACGAACGCGCTCACCACCGGCAGGACGCGGATCAACCGGCTCGAACGCATAGGTCGCTTGATGAGCTTGCTCGCATAAACAAACGCCAGCCCCACAGCCGTCAGCGCTCCGGCCAGGCCAACGCTGAAGGCAATAACCAGGAGCAACCCGTAGCCGACACGGTGCAATGAGATGGCCGACAGCAGAACGACGAGCGCCGAGGGGCAAGGCAACAGACCGCCTGATATGCCGAGCGCCAGCAGGCTGCGCCACGTCACCGGCGAACCATCCGCGCCGGGAGGCAGATGCGAATGCTCGACGCCGCCGTGTGAATGTACGAGATCGCCATGCGAATGGATATGGCTATGATCGGGCGCATCAGGGTGCTGGCCATCGTCGTGTGTATGCGTTGAGTGATGCGCGTGAGGTTGATGACCATGCGAATGACGACCGGGCGCTGCGTGAGCAACAACTTGATCATGCGAATGCTCGTGATGATGAAATTCATCATGCGAATGCTCGTGAGGGTGATGATGAATTTTATCAGGCGTAGAATCGTCGCCGTGGCCGAACGAGGTTTTATAATGTTTATTTCTTAGAGCGAAGCGAAGCCTGCGGATGAAGAGGCTGCCGCCGATGCCAACGACGATCAGCCCGGAAAGCAGACTGAGAATCGGAAACAACTTTTCGGGTAGCACATACTGCGACGCGAACAGCGTCACCAGCCCAAGCGCGAAAACCCCTGCGGTATGCGTGATCGTCACTGTCAGGCCGAGAAATGCCGCATGACGCGCCGTCCCACGCGAGCCGACCAGATAAGCGCCGACGACCGTCTTCCCATGTCCCGGCGACATCGCATGCAGCGCGCCAAGCCCAATGGCGAGCAACAGGCCAACGAGTGCAACGCCGGGTGTCAGGCGCGGCACGGCGATCAACTCCGCAAGCCGGTCGCGTGTCGGCGTTGCGCTTTGTCCGTCGCGGCGCATCAACGGTGCTGCGCCAGCCGGCACAGCGCCATTGCTGAATGAAAATTCAGCGGCGCGCTCGTTGAGCGGCGCAGCCAGCAAATCTTCGGGGTAGATCTTCAACGCATCGGTCACGGAATTGCCAAAGGTCGTGCTGTCAAACACGGCGATGCCCGCGCCCGGCATCACGGCGATCTCGCGCCAGCCAAGCCGCTCGCGGAAGTTCGCGTCTTCGAATCGCAACCGCTGCATTGCGCCGGCAGCAAGCGAATGCGGTGAGGCTTCAAGGTCGCATTCAATTCTGAGCGTCGGCAATCCGCCTGCGCCCGCCAGAGTCGTCGCCTGGCTGTCGACAACATGCAACAGCAACGGCTGGCCGTCGATCATCAACAACAGGTTTGTAGCCAGTTGCGGCGCGAGCTGCCGGGCGAAGAGCGCCAGTTCATCGCTTGACGGCGAAGCCTCGCGGTTGATCTTTTGCAACTCCTGAAAGGCCGGTATCTCGGCCATGTCAATCACATAATGCACACTGATGCGATCCGCCTGCGGCTCGATGCGCGCGAAGTGATTGATCGTGAAGTTGCCGAGCGGATGCGCATTGGCGGTCGCGATGATGCCGATGAGCGTCGCGGCGGCGCAGAGCAACGCCGTTCGGAGTCTCTTGCCCGTTGGATTGGTATTTGACATAAGCCTTCGCCGTTTCAATTCAGGAGGCAGTGAGTTCCGCCTTCAGGCGGCATACTTCTTCTGCCATTAACTATTCACCAAGCGCCTGCATCGCTTGCTTCGCCCTGGCCGCCTGCAACAGATCAAACTGTGGCGAGAGGGCAAGCGCGCGTCTCAAGTAATCCCGCGCTGCCTGCTGATCGTTCGCCGCCAGCGCAATCATGCCGGCGTGATAGAGCAACCGCGCATCGCGCGTTCCCAGCCGCAATGCCTCTTTGATAGCGGCTTGCGCCTCTGTAGTTTTACCTGCTTTCAGCGCCGTCCAGGCGACCGCATCTGCGCCATAGATGTCGCGGCGGTCGCCGTATTCGCGCGCGGCCTGCGCATAAGCGTCGTCGGGCTTCAGATCGTGATCGGCATAGAACAAAGCAAGCTGGCGGTTGTAAAGCATGCCGTTTGCGACATTGAGCTTGCCGATCTGCTCGACCAGAGCAACCTGCGCGGCGGCTTCCTGATCGCGGCCCGCCAGTTGGTATAGATCGCCGAGCGCCGCAACGAACGAGGGGTCGGGAATCACCCGTATGGCGCGCTCGTAGTTGGCAATTGCATTCGGCAAATCGCCTTTCGCGGCAAGCGCGCGGCCCAGCCCTGCGAGGGCACGATAGTAATCTGGAAACGTCGTCAGCGCGTCGCGGTAGTGTTGCTCGGCTTTTGTATAGTCGCCCGTCGAATAAGCAATTTCGCCAAGCTGCCAGCGAATCCACGCGACGGTTTCGCGCGCCGGCGGTTGTTGCGCTGACGCCAGCGCCAGAGCGAACGTCAAGCGCTCGACCGCGCCGTCGGCTTTGCCGCGCAAGAGATCGGCGCGCGCCAGCCGCGTCTCAATGCTGACGCTGCGCCCACCAATCTCCGCCATCTTCGCGTAAGCCGTTGTTGCTTTGTCGTAGTCGCCAAGCTCGTTTAGCGCATCGCCAAGCATTTCGTAGGGGTAACTCTTTTTTCTTTCGAGATCGATTAACTTCAGCGCATGATCGCGCGCCGACACAAATTCGTGTGCGGCAAACTCAACAGTCGTCAGCCCTGCCAGCCCACCGACGTTCTGTTCCGCAGGCATGACACTGAGCGAGGCGCGCGCGGCTTTAGCAGCCAGCGTAAGATAATTCACACTGCCGGTTTCGCGCTGGCGTTGCAGGTAGTAAGCGGCGAGTTTGTTGTAGGCAATGAAGTCTTCGGGATCGCGCCGCACACGATCTTCAAGAAAGCGAATCGCCGATTCCATCGACTCGGCGTTCGCAGAAATAACCGTTGCCGGCGGCGTCACGGTTTCCTTCGCCGTCGCCGGCGACATGGCGCTACAGCCATTAACCGTGACCGCAGCCGCGGCAATGAGCAACGTCATCAGCAGTTTGTTCCTGAATTCCTGATTCATCACGATCACCTTTTGCGGCGACCCTGTGGAGTGCGGTGACAGATCATCGCACTCCACAGGCTACGCCATTGTCATCTCCTACAATCAATCGCCAATCGATCTAGTTGCGCGTGTTGTCATCAATCGTTCCCGGCGCGCGCGGCTGCTGGGGCGGCGCAAGAAACGGGAACGAACTGCGGAAGGTAACGTCATTGCTGTTGACGTTATCGCCCAGAGTGTTTTGATTGGCGACGAAGAAAAGAATCGTGTCAATCACATCATCCTGTAAGCGACGGCCATTCGGAAATCCGGCTCCAGCGTTGTTGCCGCCGCTCGCTCCTGTGTTCGCCACACTGGTATCAAGATGCAGGAAATCACCCTTAGCCACCGCGACACTTGCCAGAATGCCTATGTTGGTATCGTTGGTGCCGAGCGCTTTCAACGTGCCGACAATATCGCCGGCAAATGCGCCGTTGGCGTCATCCTGTGTCGTCGCGAAGTTATAGGCGTCTTTGTGAGCGAATGGAATCAGCGCCACATTGATCGCCGGGTTGCCCATGCGG
>JBBWZK010000130.1:0-9675 GCA_039648975.1 Blastocatellia bacterium | reverse complement strand
GGGCAGATAGGCCAGCGCTTTTAGCGCTGGTTGGCGCTGCGGCAACGATCTCTTAGAGTGTGTTTTGAAATTCCAAGCTGCGTAGGAGCGCAATGTTTATAGATAGGGATGAGTGATTGAGTCTAAGCTGCGTAGGAGCGCAATGTCGACATTGCGCTCCTACGCAGCTTGATGAAACTATGCGAAAGGCCTTCTATAAACATTAAGTGCCTACGGCACTCACTTCAAAACCCCTCTTAGAGATGGAAGAGGTCTTCGATTTTGCAACTGAATCCCGGCAGCACTGAGGAAACCAGATCATCCTGTTCCGAATAGGTAGCCTGGAGCTTTAAAGATTGCCCTTCAAGAAAATAAACTTCAATGGTTCGTTGATAGGGGTCAACCACCCAGTATTCCTTCACGCCATGCTTACCGTAGAGTTGCCGCTTGGCAATTCGATCTCGTCTTTCATTTTCGGCTCCGGGAGAAACGATCTCGATCACTAAATCAGGCGCGCCGATGATGCGCTCGCCTGAAGCTATTTCAACGCGGCGGTCATTGCTGACGAAAACCAGATCAGGTATGACACCGCTGAACTCGCTGAAGATTACCCCTGGCGTGGCCCAGACTACTCCTATTGGATTCTGAGACAGGTAATTCTTAAGATCCACAGCCAGATTCATAGATACAGTTTGGTGAGTGAGATTAGGTGCGCAAGACACAAAGAGTTCCCCCTCAATGATTTCATAGCGGTTGCCATCATCAGGCATCGCATCAAGGTCATCTATCGTTAGAAGAGGTTCGATCTGAGTGCTCATAAAGCCTCCGTGTTTGCGGTCATTCTAACATAAGCTGGTCATGGGGCAACATCTCAAAAGTGGCGCGCAGAGGTAGCATTTTAACTTATGGCAATGCGAAGGCGACGACCGCATCGCCGCGCTTGGTGCCTAGCTTGCCGTGACCACCGGCACAGATCACCACGTATTGCTTGCCGCCAAATTCATAGGTCATTGGCGCGGCCTGGGCGCTCGCCGGCAGTTCGCCTTTCCACACTTCTTTGCCGGTTTCGACATCGAAGGCGCGCAGGTAAGTGTCCATCGCCGACGCGATGAAGATGAGATTGCCAGCCGTCACGACCGCGCCGCCGAGATTGAGCGAGCCCCACTCATTGGCTTTTGGAAACCTGCCGAGTTGCGGAATCATGCCGAACGGCACTTCCCAGCGCAGCGCGCCGGTCGCTGCGTCTACCGCCGCCAGTGCGCCCCACGGCGGCGCATTGCACGGCGCACCGCTGGGGCCGAGAAGCGATTCGCGGTACATCGCGTAAGGCGTGCCCGTCTGGCGGGCGAATTCGCCTTTCAAACGATTGCCTTCAGGCGAGGCGCGCAGCTTGTTATATTCGTCGCGCGGAATCAGGCGTGCCACCGTCGCCAGACGATTGGTATTCACAATTACTAAATTGCGCGCCGGGTCGTAAGCCATGCCGCTCCAGTTCATGCCGCCGACATTGCCGGGAAAAATCACCGTGCCTTCGAGGCTCGGCGGCGTGAAGACGCCTTCCGAGCGCAGCTTCTTGAGGCGCTCGCGGCAGGCTTCTTTGTCGGCAGGCGTCAGGCCCCATGCATCGTCAGGCGTGAGCCTTTGCGGCACGAGGGCGTGCGGCAAAGTCGGGAAAGGCTGCGTCGGCGAAGACTGTTCGCCCGATACGGTGGCTTGCGGCACGCTTCGTTCTTCAACCGGAAACAGCGGCTTGCCTGTGTCGCGATTCAACAGGAAGAGATGGCCGATCTTCGTGCCGACCGCAACGGCATCCACTGTGCGGCCCTGGCGCTTGATGGTGATGAGCATCGGCTGTGACGCGACATCATAATCCCACAGATCGTGATGCACGACTTGAAAATGCCAGACGACTTTGCCGCTCGCGGCGCGCAACGCGACAACCGAGTTGGCATAACGATTATCGCCGAGACGCTCGCCGCCATAAAAATCCGGGCTTGGGCTGCCGGTCGGAACGAAGACCAGACCACGTTGCGCGTCTACCGAAATGATAGACCAGGCGTTGGCCGCGCCGGTGTGCGTCGCGCCGTCGCCCTTCCACGTCTTGCGCGCCGGGTCTTTGGCGTCCGTAGGAATCGGGTCCCAACTCCAACGCAACTGCCCTGTGCGGGCGTCGTAAGCGCGGACGACGCCGCGTTCGATTTCAACGCCGCGATTGTCGCCGATGGACGAGCCGACGATGAGCAGATCGCCGATCACTGCCGGCGGCGACGTCACTTGATAATCGCCGCGATCTGTGAGCCGCACGTCGCGCGTCAGATCAACCTGACCCTCCTGGCCGAAGTCTTTGCAAGCTTGTCCGGTCGCCGCATCGAGCGCAATCAATCGCGCATCAATCGTCGCCACAATGATACGGCGCTGCCCGGTTTGGCTATCGCGCCAGCTTGAGACGCCGCGCGATGTGACTTCCGAATAGCTGCCCGCCGGATCAATCTTCGGATCATATGCCCAGCGTTCTGTGCCGGTCTGCGGGTCGAGCGCGATCACTCGGTTGAATGGTGTGCTTAAATACAAAACGCCGTCAACGAGAATCGGCGTCGCTTCAAAGGCCGACTTGCGCCCCGCCGCAGTCATCGGGATCGCGCCTGTGTGATACGTCCATGCCACGCGCAGTTGGCTGACGTTGTTGCGCGTAATCTGTGCGACCGGCGAATAACGCGAGCCGCCGCCGTCACGCCCATAAGCCGGCCACTCGTCTGTGCGCCTTTGCGGGTCGCTTGCGGCAATGGGATTCAGGTTAAGCAATAAACCGACAATGATCATCAGCGCGCCGGCGGCGCGCGGCGCTTGCGCCAACAGTCGTCTCTGTAATTTTCCAGCCATTTGTCCTTTTGCTCCTCGCCTGTCCAATCTCTCGACCGCGCCGCCTACACGGCGGCTTGCGGTAGCCAGTATCGTTGATCCGCAAGCACTGAGCAAATGCGCCGGGACAAACGCAACTCGGCAGGGACATGCGGGCCGCAGGCGGGGACAAGAGGCGACGCGGCGACGCGGCGAGGGGGAGACGCGGCGAGGGAAAAAGGACAAAGGCAGTTCGACTGACTATCTCCCCGCGTCGCCGTGTCGCCGCGTCCCCGCGTCGTCTTCAGAAGCGGTTCACCAGCAGGGTCGAGTCGCGGTCAATGTAGCGGCGGCTCCAATTGATCTCGGTGCCGTCGTTGAGGATGATGCGGTACTCGCCATGAAACCAGGGATGCAATTCTTTAACGTTATCGAGATTGATGATTTGCGAGCGATTGACGCGCAGGAACTTTGACGGGTCGAGCCGTTGTTGCAAGCCTTCGATAGTTCCGCGTAGACGATACGAATCCTTCACGGTATGCAGATGGACGTAATTCTTCGCCGCCTCGATCAAGTGGATAGACTCGACACGCAGAAAGAAAGCCCGCCCTTCCGCATGAACCAGCAACCGCTCAACATAACGCGGGCCGCTGCGCATTTCTTGAAGCAAACGGCTCATGCGTTCGCTCAGGTCGCCGGCTTCTTCGCGTTGCACAGCCTGGCGGGCGCGGTCGAGCACGCGCTTGAAGCGCGCTGGCTCGAAAGGCTTCAACAGGTAATCGAGCGCGCTCACCTCGAAGGCGCGCAGCGCAAACTGATCGTGCGCGGTAATGAAGATGACTTGCGGCAGCGGCTCGAAGTCGAGCGCTTCGATGACCGCGAAGCCATCGAGTCCGGGCATCTGCACGTCGAGAAAAACCAGATCGGGGCGCTGCTCGGCAAGCATCAGTACCGCATCGCGCCCATTTGCCGCTTCGCCGACGATCTCAATATCGGGCTCGGCTTCGAGGTAGCGGCGCAGCTTTTGCCGCGCGGGCCGCTCATCATCGACGATCAGCGCGCGAATCTTCGTCATGCAATGGCTCACAAAAAAATGATGAATGCAGAATGATGAACTGGGAAAACGGTTCTGCTAATTCATCCTTCATCATTCTGCATTTTCCCTTAAGGGCAACCTGAGCGTCACCGTCAATCCTTTGCCTTCGCCGTTGGCAAGCGACAACCCATGCGGCTCGCCGTAAAGTTGTCGCAGGCGCTCGGCAGTGTTCGTCAGGCCAATGCCGTTGCCCTTGGCCAGCGCCAACTGCTCGCGCACGCCCGGCCCGCTGTCGCTCACTTCAAGCAACAGCGCGGCGCTGTCGCGCCGGGCGTGCACAGTAATTTGCACCACTCCGGTTTCCGGGTCGGCGGCATGGCGTATGCAGTTCTCGACCAGCGGCTGCAAGACGAGTTGCGGCACCAGGGCGCGGTGCAGATCGGCTTCACATTCGATATGCACGGTCAGCCGTTCTTCAAAGCGCGCGCGCATGATGTCGAGATAGAGATCAAGCAGCTTGAGTTCCTGTTCGAGGGTTACTTCCTGCGCGCCGGCATCGCGCATCGTCAAGCGCAGCAGATCGCTCAAGCGCGCAATCATCTCATCGGCAGCGCGCGGATTGTCATACACCAGCGATGAGATCGTGTTCATCGCATTGAAAAGAAAATGCGGTTGCAGTTGCAGGCGCAGCGCTTGCAACTGCGCCTGCGCCAACTGGGTTTCGAGCTGCGCGGTCTGCACTTCCCTGTCGCGCGATTGGCGGTAATGATCGAAAAGATAGACGAAGCCGACGAACAGGCAGTAGACGATCACATCATTGGAAAACTCCATCAAGTAGCGAAATCGCATGATGCCATAGTCATACGAGCCGAGCCCGACAAGCGGAAAGAGGATTTGGCGCGACAGGGCCATGAGCGATGTATGCATAAAAGAGAAGACCGCCATCGCCGCCAGGTGCGCCGGCACGCGCCGCAGCCAGTTGCTTTTTTGGATTCGATAGCGACGCGCGAATCGAACGAGAAACGGCAGTAACAGCAGCGCCGCATAAGCGCCGGTCATCTCTTCAATGAAGATCGTCAGCACCCTGCGGCTGTGCGCGCGCGCCACATCGTCCAGCGCCCGGTAGCCAAACAGTAACAGTCCCGTGGCCGTGAAGTAGGCAAAGACCAGCAGTCGTATACGCCACTTGCGCCGGCTGCCTGGCTCGGCTGGCGGAGCCGCAGCGTTCAGCAAACGTGGCGCTCTCTGGTGCCCGACAATCTCACTTGCGTTTTCCATAAGTCACGCGCCAGATCTTGTTCGCGCCGTCGTCTGTGATGAGCATCGAACCGTCTTTCAAAACCAGCAGGCCGACGGGCCGGCCCCAGACTTCGGGGCGGTCTTCGCCAAGCATCCAGCCCTTGGTGAAATCGTCGTAGCCGCCGACCGGCTTGCCGTCTTTATCGAAGTGTATGCGGACGATCTTATAGCCTGTGCGCTTATCACGATTCCACGAGCCGTGCAGCGCCACGAAGGCATCGCCGCGATACTCTTCGGGAAACATCTTGCCTTCATAAAAGACCAGGCCGAGCACCGCCGAGTGCGCCTGAATCAAGACGTCGGGGACGATGGTCTTCTTCACCAGATCGGGCTGTTCACCGGCGCGGCGCGGGTCTTCGTGCTGGCCGATGTAGGCATAAGGCCAGCCATAGAATGCGCCTTCCGTAATCGAGGTCACATAATCAGGCACCAGGTCGTTGCCGATCAAATCGCGCTCCTGCACCGCAGCCCAGAGCCGCCCGGTGCGCGGGTTGTAAGCCAGGCCGATGGGATTGCGCGTGCCGCTCGCATAAATGCGCTGGCCGCTGCCGTCTGGATTGAACTCGGAGATCGCCGCTCGCATCGGCTCTTCGCCCGCATCGACATTCGATTTCGAGCCAACCGTGACGTAGAGCTTCGAGCCGTCGGCGTTGAAAATGACATTACGCGTCCAGTGCTCGCGGTAACCGTTTTCGGGCAGGTCGGCGATCTTTTCCGGCGCGCCGTCGGCTTTCGTCTGTCCGGCTTTGTACTTGAAGCGAATGACCGCATTGTTATCGCCGACGTAGAGATAATCGCGCCAGAAGGTCAGGCCGAACGGGTGGCGGAGCCCTTCCGCAAAAACGAAACGCGCATCCACCTTGCCGTCGTTATTCGTGTCGCGCAGCACGCTGATGCGGTCGCCTTCGGATTCGGCGACGAAGACATCGCCGTTCGCCGCCAGCGCCAGCCAGCGCGGGCGCTTCAAATCGCCTTCGGCATAAGTCGAAATCTCAAAGCCGGGCGGCAGGGTGAGCCTGGCGTCGTCAGGTTTCGGAACGATGCGCGAAGAATTGATCGGCCCTTTCATCACTTGCGGCGGCGGCAGATCGGCGAGCGTGATGTGGTGATGCTGCAACTCGTTCGGCGATTCCGATGGCGAGGATGGCGTTGAACTCTTTGACGCTGACTGTGCGCAGGCCAGCGAAGCGATGATGAAAAGCGCAATGCTGAAGAGCGACGCCTGTCGCGCCGCGCGCAGGAGTGAAACGGCAAGGCTAGTTAATTTCATGATCTTTTCAACCTCAACGTGATCAATGGCTGTTGCAAACTGGATGAACCATTTTCCCACGCTGATGGCGAGAAAGAAAGGATGCAGCGACCGCAGCGCTTTGTCCGGCTTCCTTCATCATTATATAATGCGGCTATGGCGAAGCGACAAATCGGAGTCGAGGTGCTAATCAAAGACTATTTCTGGAACGAGGCGCACGGGCGCTACGTCTACTCGTTCGACTGTCCGGCGTGCAAGCGAACGCGGATGGTTCCTGAATTGGGCATCTATCGCTGCGACTGTGACTCGTGGCTGATCGTCACCAATCAGCGTTAGGTACCGCGAAGCGGAATTGGCCCCGCTAAGAATTCGACTCTTCAAGGACTCTGAACCAGACTGCAAGAGACTGGTACAAGGGGCTTGCGAGCAAGCCGATTTTTCGAGCCTTGTTCATCTTTACCTCGCCAGTAGTTTGAATGGCTATGATTTCGTAATGCGCTCGACGACGCATTGTATTCTCAATTGACCAGCCTGCGATGGCGTATTAGTATAACGCCTGCTCTCAAGTCGTGCGGAACATCCAATAACAGGAGAAAGAACATGGCAGACGAATTTCAGTCTACGGGTCGAATCATCACGCCGGATGAGCCGGGATACCAGCAAGCGTGCAAAGAATGGAACGAGCGATTCAACATACGTCCTCATGAAATCGTCTACTGCCAGAATGCTCAGGAAGTGTCGGCAGCGCTACGTTCAGCGCTGGACCGAGGACTGCCCTTTCGCTTGCGGTGCGGCGGACACTCTTATGAAAGCTTCTCGATGGTGGACGAGGGAGTCGTCATTGATGTGACCGACATGAACACCATATCCGTGAACTCGGAGCGCACGGCTGCGGTGATTGGCGGCGGGGCACGGCTCGGCGACGTTTATGCAAAGCTTTTCCAGGTAGGCGTGACGATCCCTGCGGGCACCTGTCCGGGGGTCGGCGTATCCGGTCTCACCCTCGGCGGCGGCCTTGGCATGTTAGTCCGCTCGCGCGGCCTGCTCATTGATAGCCTGCTTGCGGTTGAGATGGTAGACGCACAGGGCCAGGTGATCATCGCCGACGAGTCGCGTCACGCGGATCTTTACTGGGCATGTCGTGGTGGCGGCGGCGGCAATTTCGGCATCGTCACGGCGCTGAAATTTCGCGTCGAGGCGATTGCTGATGCCACCACTTTTAACATCATCTGGAAGTGGGCCGACTTTGCTAAAACCATTGATGCCTGGCAGCGGTGGGGGTCAGAGGCCGACGAGCGCATCAGTTCATTCCTTATCCTGCGACCACCGTCAGCCGATTCGACAATTCTCCTCGGCGAGTTTGTCGGCGCCGCCGATGAGTTACGAAAATTACTGGAGCCGCTCGCCAGCGCCGGCCAGCCGAAACAGATTGCCATACAGACCATGCCTTATGGTGATGCGGTCAACTATATTGCAACTTCGGAAGGCATGTCTGGCGACCCCTCCTCACGAGTCAAAGGCAACTCCGCTTTCGTCGCTGACCTCTTCGACCAACAAGCTATCCAGGTGCTGGAAGAGTGGATGGCGAAAGCGCCTGACGGCGCGGTGCCGCAATTCTACACCCTGGGTGCGGCCATCAGTCGGGTAGCGCCGCATGAAACGGCGTTCCTACATCGCCAATCGCGCATTCTCCTGACGTTCGCATCCTCATGGACAAACGCCAGTGACGATCAGGCGAACATCGAATGGGTAGAGGGCATCTATCAGGCCATGCGGCCTTACACAACCGGCGGTGCCTATGTGAATATCCCTGATCGTGACCTTGAAGATTGGCTCTGGGCATACTATGGAGACAACTTGCCGCGGCTGATGGAGGTTAAACGTCAATACGATCCTGGTAACCTCTTCCACTTCGAGCAGAGCATTCCCGTATCCCTGACACCGGATGAGGCGCGGAAACTGAAGTTGCCGGAATCCATGATTGCCAAGCTCGCTACCCCGTAAGATAACGGAGAGCCGTTCGCCGACCTGTTGAACGGGGGCGATAGGTGCAAGGCTCGCGGCATCACGCGCGACACACCCAACCGCACACCACGCACCGAGGTAGCGGCGCGGCGCCTTGCCTTGATGTTGAACGGATGCTTCTCAGAGCCTGGGCTTATTCTTCGCCTGTGTCGCTGTCCTTGAGCCTGAAGAAGACTTCCATGGTCACCTGATATTCGATCTTGCCGTCGCGCAGCGCGCCGCGCTGATCGCGGATTTCGAACCAGCGCAATTCATGAATCGTCTGCTGGGCGCGCTCGATGGCGACGCGAATTGCATCGCTGAAACTCTCGGTCGACGTTCCCACAACGGTCACGCCTTTGTACACACCTTCTGACATACTCGTTCCTCCTGAACGTGATGCGTGAAACGTGATGCGTGGTGCGTGAATGAATGCGCATCGGGTCAGTTGATGGGCAATGTTCTTTTCACGTATCAAGTATCACGCATCACGCACCACGCATCACCTATTACTTTTCTTCGCCGTGCCGCGATAGATGGTGCCGATGACGCGCGGCAGGCCGGGCATTACAGAGCGTTCAAGCTTTTCTATGGCAAAGCCTGCGTTTGTAATTAGCTCATCAATCCGGCGGTTCAGATGGCAACCGCAGGCGACGACGATTTGAATCGGGTTCAGAATATCCTGCCACTTTGCGGTGCGCAGGTTATCGCTATGCCCATGTTCGAGAAAGACCATCAAGCCCTCCGGCTTGAGTACGCGGCGCATCTCCCTGAGCGCCGCCGCCGCGTCAGGGATCGTGCAAAGAGTGAAGGTCGTCGCTACGCCATCAAAGCTCTCGTCCGCGAATGGCAATCTGCCGCTGGCGTCGAGATACATCTTGTCAACCGGCATGGCGGCTGCGGCAATGCGCCGGGCGACACGGTCAATCAGCATGCGCTCAGGGTCTAAGATGGTCAGGTGCGTCACCGTCTGCGGGTAATGCCGCAGGTTCAAACCCGTGCCGAAACCGATTTCAAGCACGCGCCCCGCAAGCGGCGCGAGCGTGATGCGCCGCTGACGGCTGACCTCTTCGCTGCGCAGCAAAAAGTCGAGCACGCGTGGGAAGATCTGCCTCGAATAAATGCTCATCGGCTTTTCAAGTGTAACAAATGACGGGTGAAGCGTAATACGTGATGCGTAGTGCGTGATGCGTGGTGCGTGATGCGTGAAAATAACATCGTCCGTTGACTGGCATAATGAATATTCAAGCACTATTCGTCACGCACCACG